>CAJXOU010000001.1 GCA_913057645.1 uncultured Rhodobiaceae bacterium
AAACACCGTAGATTGGTAGCGCATGGCTTGGGCTCTCCGAGCTTCATTCAACCGCGTTCGTCGCAAAACACAGTTGAATCCAAGCCATGCAACCCGTCCACCCATTCCTTAACCGGACAGCAGTGGGACAAGCCGGGCCATGACGGTTTTTTGTTAATTGAGACGAGTGGAATAGAAGCCTCCCGTCCGTCCATCTCAGGAGCGGATTTCTTACGTCTTCCGCGCGATCAGCAATGTCGTCGTCTGGGTAAAGACCGTTTCGTCGTTCTGGTTCATCAGAATGTGGCGGTTCTTCACGACGCCGCGATCCGGCTTCGAGGAGGACGGCTTCGTCTCGATGCATTCGATGACGAGGCGGAGCGTGTCGCCGAGTTTCGCGGCCTTGTGGAACCGCACCTCGTCATAGCCAAGCGCACCGATAACGGCCGTCTCTTCGGGCAGGCGCGCGGCGAGCCAGAGAACGATCGCCTGGATATGCGTGCCGCACGCGGTGAGCGTGCCGTAGATGGATTTCGCAGCAGCTTCTTCGTCGACATGGAAGGGCTGCGGGTCCCATTTCGTCGCGAAGGAGACGATCTCATCCTTCGTCATGTCGTAGCGGGCGGGAATGTCGTGGCGCTCGCCCACGGCGAAGTCGTCGAAATAGCGCATCGTTCTCCTCCAAAGCAAAGGGCCCGCGAGTTTCCCCGCGGGCCCGAAGCATAGACGGTGAAATCGCTTACGCGAATTCGAAGAGGCCGGCTGCGCCCATGCCGCCACCGATGCACATGGTGACGACGCCGTATTTCACGTTCTGGCCTGCCTGCTTGCGGCGGCGGCCTTCGAGCAGGATGTGGCCGGTGCAGCGCGCGCCGGTCATGCCGAAGGGGTGGCCGATGGCGATGGAGCCGCCGTTGACGTTGTACTTTTCCGGGTCGATGCCGAGACGGTCGCGGCTGTAGAGGCACTGGCTCGCGAAGGCTTCGTTCAGTTCCCAGAGGTCGATGTCGTCGACCTTGAGGCCGTGGCGTTCGAGCAGGCGCGGCACGGCGAAGACGGGGCCGATGCCCATTTCGTCGGGCTCGCAACCGGCGACGGCAAAGCCGCGGAAGACGCCGAGAATGTCGGAGCCGTTCTTTTCGGCTTCCTTGCGCTCCATGAGCACGACGGCGGCGGCGCCGTCGGAAAGCTGCGAGGCGTTGCCGGCGGTGACGTATTTGCCTTCCTTGACCTTCTGGCCGTTCTTGAAGACCGGCTTCAGCGACGAGAGGCCTTCCAGCGTCGTTTCCGGACGGTTGCACTCGTCCTTGTCGACCGTGTAGTCGACGATCGACTCTTCGCCTGTCTCCTTGTTCACGACCTTCATCTTGGTCTGCATCGGCACGATCTCATCCTTGAAGAGACCGCCCTGCTGCGCGGCCGCGATGCGCTGCTGGCTGCGGAGCGAATATTCGTCCTGGTATTCGCGGCTGACGTTGTAGCGCTCGGCCACGATTTCCGCCGTTTCGATCATCGCCATCCAGAGCTCGGGCTTTTCCTGCATGAGCTTTTCTTCGGTCAGGCGGTTGTAGTTCTGGCCACCCATCTGGACGAGCGAGATCGACTCGACGCCCGCGCCGACCATGACCGGTACGCCTTCGTTGACGATGCGGCCCGCGGCCATCGCGATGGTCTGGAGGCCCGAAGAGCAGAAACGGTTGACCGTAGTGCCCGACGTCGTGACCGGGCAGCCCGCCCAGATCGCGGCAAGACGGCCGACATTCATGCCGGTGGCCCCTTCCGGCGCGCCGCAGCCCATGATGACGTCTTCGACGGCACCCGGCTCGATCTTCGCGCGCTCTATGGCGTGCTTGATCGCGTGACCGGCCATGGCGGCGCCGTGGGTGTTGTTGAAACCACCGCGGCCAGCCTTGGCAAGGCCGGTGCGCGCGGTCGAGACGATGACTGCTTCTCTGGACATGGACGGTCTCCCGAAAGGGTTGAATTGGCGTATTGAATGCCCGGTTGACGTGTGGCCGGTCCGGCGTTTGCCGCCTTATTTCCAGGATGGCCCGGCTACTTTGAGGCGCACCATAAACGCCGCGCCCCCCCTCTCAAAGCGGAATCTCCGTCCATTTCCGTAGCGTTTGCGAGGCTCGGTTGTTGGATATTGAACAGCCCGCCGACCAACAGAGAACCTGTGGAGTGCCTCAATATTGCCTTGAAATTTCCCCGTAACCGCCCGCGGGGGACCCGGGTCGCGACACATTCGGAGCCCAGATTGGCAGCATGAAGACGGGTGCATTGGCGCCCGCCGGGACCCAAAAGGACTGGAAGGGGACGAGACATGAAACGGCTGATGATCGTCGGCGCACTGAGCCTGACAACCGCAATCGGCGCCGCCTTGAGCGCGCAGGTGGCGGCCGCATCGAGCCCGCTGCCCCTGCCGCGACCGGATGTGGCGGATGTTTCCTTCGACGAGGCGGCGCCGGGCCTCGACGCGCGCACGGTCTACGTGACGGCAATCGACCCGAGCGCGCCGCGCTCCGCCGGTTACGGCGTGAACGACAGCGAGCGCGTGGTCTTCCCGGTCTATTTCTCCGAAGGCTGGACAACGCCGAGCGACGAGGCGGAGACGATGCTGCGCGCCGTCGCCGAGGAGATCACCTATCGCGGCCTGCGCAACATCTATGTCGTCGCCTCGGACGCCGCCCTGACCTCGACCGACATGTCGGTCCAGCAGGACGCGGAAGACCGCGTGGCGGCCGTCGCCTCGGCACTCGAGAAATTCGGTGTGCCGGAACGCTGGATCGCCATGCAACCCGGCGCGGCTTCGGACGTTTAATACGGACTTGATGGCTTCTGCAGCGGCGGGCTCCTCACCGGCCGTTGCACCCACCGAAAGATTCGGCGTCATCCTGCCCTCACCCCTCCCCCACCCGGGATGGCGCCGGATCCTTCAAAATCGTTCCTCGTAAACTTCATGGCCCGCGGTTCGCCGCGGGCCCTTTTCTTGTCTCCGGCGCTCCGAGCGTCTAGATAGAGCCCATCCGATCTTCATTCTCCTCCCCGGTGTTCCCATGAGTTCAACACAAGTCGACACGAGCGGCTTCGGCGGCTATGCGGGCCCCGTCTTCCGGGACGGCGACGCCTTCACCTTCGAGATCGCCGAGCATCACCTGAACGGCGCCGACAGGCTCCATGGCGGCATGATGATGACGCTTGCCGCCATCGTGCTTGCGGACGTCGCGAAGGACGCGGCGCGCGAAAAGGAAGCAGAGGCGCAGGTGCGCGCGCTCTCGCTCAATTGCGATTTCGTGAGCGCGGGCGAAAAGGGCGAGACGATCACCGGACGCGCGGAAGTGACGCGCGCGACGCGCACCGTGCTCTTCATTTCGGGCGAGCTTCGCGCAGGCGACCGCATCCTGATGACGGCGACCGGCGTCTACGCGATCAAGGGACCCGACGAGACGTGAGAAAGCCCCTTTCTTCGCCCGTCGATGTCGCCGTGCCCGACGGCTGGCGATCGAGCGCGCTGCACGATCCGTTCGAGGCTCATGTGGGGCCGCTTTTCGAGCGCGGGGAAGACGGCGAGCGCCTCTTCGCCTTCATCGTGGACGAGCGGCATGTGGGCGAGGACGGCACGGTTCACGAGGGCATGATGCTTACCTTCGCGGACGCCTTTCTCGGCTCGGCCGCGCATCGCGGCGCGGATGGAAAGACCTGCGTTACATTGAGCCTGCAGGCGAGCTTCCTCAAGGGCGCGAAGCCCGGCGATCTCGTCGTCTGCCACCCGAAACTCGAGCGGAAGACGCGCGCCATCATCTTCGTCTCCGGACGCTTCAGCGTGGGAGACGAAGACGTGATGACGGCAACAAGCCTGTGGAAAGTGATCGGCGAACGCTAGGGCCGCGTCAGAGCGCCGACTGGTCCGGCAGCAGATCGTCGAACTCCGGATCGCGCTTCTCCGACTTCGCCGCGAAACTTTCCATCATGTCCGCCGGCTGGAACATGCCGCTCTGCCAGACGGCGATGTGGCGCAGCCCGTCCGCGATGGAATGGTCGCGGGCGTAGTTCAGCATTTCCTTCGAACCCAATACGGCGAGCGGCGAACGCGCGGCGATGTCTCGGGCGATGCCCATGACGGCGTCGAGCATTTCTTCCTGCGTGTCGAAGACGGCATTGACGAAACCGCAGGAGCGCGCCTCCTCCGCAAAGAGACGGCGGCCGGTATAGGCGAGCTCGCGCACAAGGCCCTGCGGCATCAGATGCGGCAGGCGCGGGAAGGTGCCGACATCGGCCGTCATGCCGATGTTGATTTCCTGGATGCAGAAGAAGGCGTCCTTCGTGCAGTAGCGCATGTCGCAGGCGGAGGCGAAATCGACGCCGCCGCCGATGCAGCCGCCCTGCACGGCCATGAGGACCGGCATGCGCGCCTCATCGAGACAAGAGAAGGTCTTCTGGAGCTGAAGCACGGTGCGCATCAGGTTCGCGCGGACGCGCCCCGTCTCCTTGCCCTTCATGTCGGGACCGGAGGTGAAGACCGAGAGGTCCATGCCGGCGGTGAAGTGCTTGCCGGTCGATGAAATCACAATCACACGGGCGAGCGCGCCCTCGTCGATCTCGCGGACAATGCGCGGCAGATCGCGCCAGAAGTCGCGGTTCATCGCATTCATCTTTTCCGGCCGGTCGAGGACGATATGGGCGATGTGGTCCCTGATCTCGACCTTGAAGCATTCCCCTGCGTCCTGTTGCAGGCGGGCGGCGGCGGATGTGCTCATGACGGGTCTCCCTTAATCCGTTTTCCCATTGATAGCATGCTTGCGCCGGGGACACGGAACCGCTTTCTTATGGCCCAAGAAACGGACGCACATCCAAGGGAGGCCGATATGGCGATCAATTACGACAAGCTCATGAGCCTGAAGGCGGAAGGCCAGGAATTCAGCTATGGCGACCGCGAGACGATGCTCTATGCGCTCGGCATCGGCTTCGGCCGCGACCCGATGGACGAGAAGGAACTGCCCTTCGTCTACGAGAAGAACCTGAAGACCGTGCCGACGCTCGCGACGGTCGTCGCATGGGGCGCGGGCGCCATCGGCGACAGCGGCATCAACTACGCGATGGTGGTGCATGGCGAGCAGCGGCTGAAACTCTACAAGCCGCTTCCGATCGCCGCGAAGCTTTCGGCCGACAGCCGCGTCGTCGGCGCGTGGGACAAGGGCGAAGGCAAGGGCGCGATCATCGTCACCGAAACCGACCTCAGCGAGAATGGCGGCGACAAGCTCTGCACGCTGACATCGACGATCTTCGCGCGCGGCGATGGCGGCTTCGGCGGTCCGCGCGAGGGCGCACCGCAGCCGCACAAGCTGCCGGAACGCGAACCCGACATGAGCGTCGACGCGGAAACAAAACCCGACCAGGCGCTGCTCTATCGTCTTTCAGGCGACCGCAACCCGCTGCATTCCGATCCGGAATTCGCGAAGGCGGTGGGCTTTCCGAAGCCGATCCTGCATGGTCTGTGTACGTATGGAACGTGCTGCCGCGCGATCATCTCGTCTGCGCTCGACTACGATCCGACGAAGATCACGGGCTTCGATGTGCGCTTTTCGGCACCGGTTTTCCCGGGCGATACGGTGACGGTCGACATCTGGAAGGACAAGGGAGAGATCTCCTTCCGGGCCCGCGTGAAGGAGCGCGACGCGGTCGTGATCAACAATGGCCGGTGCGAGATCAAGGGCTGACCCGGGGATAAAGCGGGCCGTTTCGAGGGCACTGTCATCGAACTGTCACGATAACGTCACAAAGCACTTCCGCAGCTTCGTTCCCTGTTTACGGATGAACAGGCCGGGGATAAATGCAGGGGCCGGACGGGGATAACCCGCCGGCCCTTTTGTTCTGGCGAAAAAAGATGTCCCCGATTTCAGACGACCCGCAAGGCGGCGAGGCGAGCGCGGCGGCCCTGCCCGACGACATACCGCCGTCACTGACCGTCAACCCTCCGTTCACGGATCATGCCCGGCCCGGCGAGACGGAGGGAAGCGACCCGCTTTCCGCGATGGAGCGCCTGATCGCGGCGGGCGACCGCGCGGGGGCGATCGCCCATGCGGAAAGCATCGCGGCGGCGCGGAACGAGGAAGGATGGTCGGCCGGGCTTCTCTCATCTCTCGCGCATTGCCTGATCGACCTCGGCGAACCGGCAAGGGCCTCCAGCCTTCTCGAACCGGTGATGGCGGCGGGACAGGCCAATGCCCGCGCGCTCACCGTGCTCGCCCGCGCGATGAGCCTCGAAGGCCGCCACCAGGAAGCGCTCGCGGCGCTCAACGAGGCGAGCTTCCTCGACGGACGCTCGGCGGAGGTGCTGCTCGCGCTCGGCGCGGCGCGGATGGCGGCGGAGGACACGGCGCGCGCCATCGGCGATTTCGAGCGCGTGCTGCGGATCGCGACGGACGAGACGGAGAGCGATACGCATGCCCGCACCGAAGCGCATTTCCGGCTCGGCGAGACATGGGCGTCGCTCGACGAGCCCGAGCGCGCGGCGCGGCACTATCGCGCGTCGCAGGCGGAAGACGCGGCGGACCGGCGCGGCGCCGCGATCCGGCTTGCCGAACTCGAGGCGCAGCCGGCGCCGGTGAAGGCGAGCGCGGCCTATGTGCGCGCGCTCTTCGACGGCTATGCGCCGCGCTATGACGGCCACATGACGGGGACGCTCGCCTATCGGGGCCCGGAGCTGCTGGCCGCGGCGGCGGAGGCGGCGGAAGGATTTTCGTCAGGCGGACCCCATGACGCCATCGATCTCGGCTGCGGGACCGGACTTTCGGGGGCGGCCTTCCAGCGGCATTGCGCGGCGCTCACCGGCGTCGATCTCAGCCCGCGCATGTGCGCGGCGGCGGAGGCGTCCGGCTTCTACACGAAGGTGATCGCGGGCGAACTCATCGCGACGCTTGAAAGCGAGCGCGGACCTTTCGGGCTCGCCATCGCCTGCGACACGGTGATCTATCTCGGCGATCTCGATCCGCTTTTTGCGGCGCTCGAAAAGGTGCTTCTGCCGCAGGGCTGGTTCGTATTCTCGACGGAGAAATCGGACGGCGCTTCGGAAGAAGCAATGTCGCGCGGCTTCGAAATCGGCCCGACGCGGCGCTTCCGGCACACGGAGACCTATCTGCGCGGGCTTGGCGAGGTTCATGGCTTCGGCGTGGTGTCGCTCGGAACGGAAGTGCTGAGAACGGAAAAGCGGCAGCCGGTAGAAAGTTTCGTGTGCGTGATGCGGCGGCGCTGACGCGACCAGGATCAAGACAGCTTCTCCTGACCCGCACTGCAAACTTCCGATGCTGCGGCAAGGGGAACTGCGAGTGGGTCCCGGCCTTCGCCGGGATGACACTTCTGGTTGGGGAGAGGGTTGAGAGAAAAGGTCGGCGCGACCCCCGCCCCGAAATTCGCGAAGCGAATTTCGACCCTCCCCGAGGGGAGGGTGGAAAGCATGCAGGCATCAGCACCAAGAAAGCGGCCCGCGTTCCGGAGAACGCGGGCCTGAACGATGGCGGGTCTTGGGGGGTTAAGACCCGCCGCCGGTACTTCGCTGGGGCAGCGATCAGAAGATCGGCAGCACCGAAATCGCGGACAGGGCGACGAGGCTGACGCCTGTTGCCAGGTAGCCGAGGCTTTCACCGTTCCATGCGGTGCGCGTGCGCTCTTCGTGCTTCGCGTCTTCGAGACGGCGGGCGCGGCAGCGGGCCAGGATGCGCTCGACCTCAAGCTCGCCGGCCGGAGAAGGGGCGACGCGGCCGAAGGTGCGGCGGCCAAAGGCGCCAGCGGGTGCGCCGTGACCGGGCTCCCGAATGAAGCGGCGTTCCAGTCTGTTGAAACCGGGGCTCGACATGGTGCTCATGATGCTCACTCCACTGCGGCGCCGCTGCAACTTCACTCCGGCGCCTTCCTGACCCGAAGCTTGTGCCGGGCCCGCGCGCCACTCAACGAGGGTTATGTTCAGATTTGTCGATGACTGTGTGCGTCAATGATTTCGGGGGCTTCCGAAGGCGGAAGAAGGCCGGTATCCTTGGTAAACAGCCCTTCTCCGAGGAAGCACGTGTCCCGATGATCCGCCTTTCATTTCTCGCCGCGCTGCTGACGGCGCTCGCGGCACCCGCCCATGCCGCCTGCCAGACGGGCGGCCTACTCGACACCTGCGCCGAGGCGCCGGACCGCCAGACGCCGCCGGCCGAGGAGGAATACCAGCGGCTCGACGGCGGCGGCTTCGGCGGGCGGCCCGCGGCGGCGGCACCCGGAAAGGTCATCACGGTCGGCGACACGACCGTGACGCTCGGCCAGACGGACGAGGCGGAGACCCAGCCCTGGCAGCCCTTCAACCGGGAGTTCGGCGACTATGACAGTCTTTCGCGCGAAGACAGGCCGAAGGACCCCGGCGACCCGCTGAAGACGCAATGCTATGCCGATGGCTGCTACTGAGAGCGGAGGACGACAGGAGGGACCGCGCGGGCTAAGATTTCAAAAAACAAGCAGGCTCGCGCCCATGATGCCGTTTCACCGTCTTTTCCTTTTCGCCTTTCTGGTTTCCGCCTTTCCCGTTCTTCCGTCCGCCGCTTCGCCGGTCCTGGAACTCGCGCAAAGCGTGCCCGTGTGGGAACCCGGCGATCCGGTGCCGGATGCCGGACCGGACACCGGCATGACGGATGCGACGTTGGATTACGAAGCCGAAGACGCGGAGATGGCGCCTGCACCGCTGCCCAAAGGGCCGCCGCTGCGGCAGAGCGCGGCCAGCGAGAGCGAAGCGAGCGTGCCGGGCGAGAGCGGCGAAGGCTCGGGGAGCACGGCGAGCATCGCGGAAGATCCGACGGATTTCCTCTGTGGACGCGCACCGGCGGGCAAGACGGCTCCCGTGCCTCAGCCTTTCGACCGGTGGCTCGTGCGCGTCTGTTCGCCGAAGGGGCAGGCGCTGGTGCCGGTACAGGGGGAAGCCTGGGTGGCGCATGGCTCGGCGGACCCCGTGTCGATCCTCGCGATGCCGCCGGGCGCGGTGCCGCCGCCGGCCGACGCCACCTTCGATGCGCGCTACGACATCCGCTTCGAAACACTGGTGGGCGGACAAACGGCCGAGAAGCGGCTTGCCCGCGCGAGCGCGCTTATCGAGGCCGCCGCCGGCGAAAACGAGAAGACGCCGCCTCACGACGAGGTGTGGCAGCTCGATGCGGTGAGCAATGTGGGCGGCGCGCATTACAACATCTTCTTCTATGTCGCGGGCGCCAGCGCGGAGGGCGCGCGGCCGCACCACCTGATCGCCTGTCTCGACCAGTGCCGGCAGGCGCTCTATCTCGACGTGCTGACGGGAGCGGAGGCGGCGGAAGTGACCGGGCGGTGACGGGCGGCGGTGTGAATTGACATAATTCGTGCCAATAAATAGAAGGCACGGGATGAGGCGCCCCCTCACCCTTCCCACCTGCGCGGCTTCGCCGCTCCGGCGGGCGTTCGAGGACGAAACGTCCTCCGGACGTTTCCATTGTCCTCTCACCCCTCTCCCCAAAGGGGCGAGGGAGAGATAGCGAAAGCGGAGAACGATGACCAAGGGATACGAGTTCTACGGCGCGGAAGTGAGCTACTTCTCCGGCAAGGTGCGCGCCTATCTGCGCTACAAGCGGATTCCCTTTTCCGAAATCACGCCATCGCGCGAGATCTACCGCACCATCATCATGGCGCGGGTCGGCTGGCCGGTGATCCCCGTCGTCGTGACGCCGGAGGACGAGACGTGGCAGGACTCCTCCGAGATCATCGACAATTTCGAGGCCCGGTTTCCGGAAGGCGACATCTATCCGGAAGGCGCGAAACAGAAGCTCGCGGCGCTGCTGATCGAGGCCTATGCGGACGAGTGGCTGAAAATTCCGGCGATGCACTACCGCTGGACGAAGAACCGCGACTGGGCGATTTCGGAGTTCGGGCGGCTGTCGCGGCCGGACCTCGACGAGGCGGGCCAGCGCGCGACGGGCGAGGAAACGGCGAAGCCCTTCGCCGGCGCCCTGCCCTTTCTCGGCGTGACGCCGGAGACGGGACCGGCCATCGAGAAGAGCTATGAGGGATTGCTCGGCGAACTCGACGCACATTTCGCGAAACACGACTATCTCTTCGGCACGCGGCCCTCGATCGGCGATTTCGGCCTTTACGGGCCGCTCTACGCGCATCAGTACCGCGACCCGGCCTCCGGCGAGATCATGAAGAATCTCGCGCCCCATGTCGTCAAATGGGTGCTGCGGATGACGAAGCCGCCGCAGCCGAAGGGCGGCGCGTTTCTCGCAAACGATGAGGTGCCGGAGACGCTGATGCCCGTCCTTGCACGGATGATGCGCGAATATCTGCCGGTGCTCATCAAAACGGCAGATGCCCTGAAGTGCCATGTGGAGGCGCATCCCGAGCTCATCGCGGGCAAGGAACCGCTGCCGCGCGCGCTGGGGCAACATGAATTCACGCTGGAAGGCACGACCGGCACGCGCGCGATCTTCGCCTTCGATCTCTGGATGCTGCAACGGCCGCTCGATTTTCTGGCGACGTTGCAGGGAGAACAACGCGAGGCGGCGCTTTCCATGCTAAGACAGGCAGGCGGGGAGCGGCTGATCGATTTCCCGCCTTACCCGCGCCTGACACGGCGCCAGTTCCGTCTGGTTGTTGAATGAGCGATAGCGGTTTCCTCTCTCGCCTTTTCGGCCGGCGGCGCGCCGCGCCATCCAGACCCGAAACGGCGGTGACAGACGAACCGCCGGAATTTCCGAAGCCCACAGGAGCCCCCATGTCCAGCGAAGGCCTGCACGAACAAAACCTCTCGGCGGAAGCCCTCAACCTGCACCGCGCCATCGTGTCGCTGATGGAGGAGCTGGAAGCGGTCGACTGGTACAACCAGCGCGCGGAAGCCTGCACCGATCCGGAACTCACGAAAATCCTCGAGCATAATCGCGACGAGGAAATCGAGCATGCGGTGATGGTGCTCGAATGGCTGCGGCGCAACAATCCGCGCTTCGACAAGGAGATGAAGGAGCGGCTGTTCAAGGACGGGTCTATCGGGAAGGACTGAGGGTTTACACATTTCATGTCACCCCGGCGAAAGCCGGGGTCCATGAGCGGAACGTCTCAAGATAACATTCGCGGACAGGCCCATGGATCCCGGCTTTCGCCGGGATGACAGTTTTGGGTTTGGTACCTCAGACCCAAATTCAGCTACCGCACCTGACCGCCATCGACGACGAGGACCTCGCCCGTGATGAAGCTCGCGCGGGGGCTGGCGAGGAAGGCGGCGGCGTCGGCGATTTCCTCGACCGTGCCGAAGCGGCGGAGCGCGACTTCGCGCCTGATCCAGCGCTCCCAGGCTTCCGGGCGCTCCTTCGTGTTCCTGTCCCAGACGCCGCCCTCGAAAAGAATGTTGCCGGGCGCGATGGCGTTGACGCGCAGACCCTCCTTGCCGGTGAATTTCGCGAGCTGGCGCGTGAAGTGATTGATGCCGGCTTTGGAGGCCGCATAGGTGAGCGAGGTGCCCATGGCGTCGACGCCCGCAATGGATGAAATCAGGATGAGGCTTGCGTGCTCGCGCTCCTCGCGCGGGCGCTTGAGAATGCGGCGCGCAGCCTCGCGGGCGAGCCAGACGGAGCCGAAGAGGTTCTGCTTCATGTCGGCGTCCCAGTCCTCGTCCGAAACATCGAAGCCTAAGGGCGCGCGCGACAGGCCGACATTCGCGATGGCGCAGTGAAGGGGGCCGAGCTTCTCCTCCGCCGCGTCGAGCGCGGCGGCGATCTCGCCGGACGCCGTCATGTCGCCCGCGACGGTGAAAAGATTCTCCGGCTTCACGCCTTCGGCAATCAGCGCCTCGTGCGCCTCGTCGAGCGATTTCTCGCCGCGCGCGGCCATGCCGACCTTCGCGCCCTCGGCGGCGAAGGTCCGCGCCATGCCGAAGCCGATGCCGCGGCTCGCGCCCGCGATGAAGACATGCTTGCCGGTCAGTTCGAGATTCATGAGACCCCTCCGATGTTCCGTCTGCCGAGAGACTAACGGCGGGGGCTCGCCTTCGCCAGCGAAACGGGGTTATGCTCGCGGCGAGGGTCGCGCGGGGAGGCGCGACCGGGATGGGGGAAAACACATGAACAAGAACATGCAGATGCTGCTCGCCGGACACGGCGCGCTTGTATTCCTTGCGGGCATGCTGGCGGGGTTTCCCTTCGCCTCCGTGCTCGTCGCCTCGCTCGATCCGGGCGCGGCGACGATGTGGCCGGGCGACGTGCGCGCGTGGCGGATGGCGCATATGGAAGGCGCGCTGAACGGGATGCTGATGATCGCGGTGGCGGGTGCGATGGCGCATGCGGCGATGGGCGCGACGATGGCACGCGTGATCGTCTGGGGACTGATCGTGACGGGCTGGGGGAACATCATCGCCTCCGTCGTCTCGGCGATGACGGGCGGACGCGGCCTCGGCTTCACGGGCGCCGACTGGAATACCGTCACCTTCACGCTCTTCATGGCGGCGATCCTCGGCGTCATCGCGGCGATGATCGCGGTGGCGTGGGCGAGCTTCAAAAGCCGCTAGAGCGGCTCCGGCCGGTTCAGAAGCGCTCGCCGCGAATCACCATGACGTCCGAGATGGTGACGATGCCGATGTGACGGCGGACCAGCTCGAAGACAGGTTCGAGAACCTCGTCGAGCTTTTCTTCCGCCACGATGATGGCGACCGACACCATCGCGCCCGCAGCGGAGGGCAGACCGTCGCGGCTCCAGACGCCGTGATGCCCCCTGCCGCCGATGACGGGCAGGACCGTGTATCCCGTGACGTCCAGGCGATCCAGCAGGTCGGTCAGGCGCTTCTGCGCCGGAGCTTCGAGCAGGATCTCGATGCGTTTCTTGCTGTGCATTTCCATCTCGTCACCTCATCCGGCGATGCGCTGGGCGACCGCCGCATAAAGCGGGATGCCGAGCGAGAGGTTGAAGGGAAAGGTCACGCCGAGCGACAGCGTGAGATAGATCGCGGGGTTCGCCTCCGGCAGCGCGAGACGCATGGCGGCAGGCACCGCGATGTAGGAGGCGGAGGCCGCCAGCGTGATGAAGAGCGCGGCGCCGCCGACGGAGAGGCCAAGCGGAACGACGAGGGCCGCAGCAAGGGAGGCCGAGACCAGCGGGAAATAGATGCCGAAGGCGATCAGTGGCGGCGACAATTCGCGCGCGCCCTGGCGAAGGCCGCGGCCCGCGACGAGGCCCATGTCGAGCAGGAAGAGGCAGAGGATGCCCCGGAAGGGATCGACGATGAAGGGCGAGATCATCGACATGCCGCGCTCGCCCGTGATCCAGCCGATGAGGAAAGCGCCGACGAGAATGACGATGGAGCCGTTGGTCGCGACTTCGCGGAGCAGCGGCCCCATGCCCTCCCTCGGGCCGTCCCCCGCTGCGGGCGCCGCCCGGCGCGCGAGAAGAAGCGCCGCGACGATGGCCGGCGTTTCCATGACGGCGGCGACGGCGATCAGATATCCCTCGTAAGCGAGGCCGAGGCCGCGCACGATCTCCGTCGCGGCAACGAAGGTGACGATGGAGATGGAGCCGTAATGCGCGGCGACGGCGGCAGCGTCGATCGCGCCGAGGCGGGTCGTCATGCGGATGAAAAAATATCCCGCGAGCGGGATTGCGAAGGAGAGAAGAATGCCGGCACCGATCGTCAGACCCATGGCCGGATCAAGACCGGATTTCGAGACTTCCACGCCGCCCTTGAAGCCGATGGCGAGCATGAGATAGAGGGCGAGGAATTTCGCCGCCGCTTCCGGCACCGAGAGATCGGAGCGGAGGAGCGCGGCAGCCACGCCCAGGGCGAAGAAAAGCACCATCGGCGAGGCAAGGTTCTGCACCGCCAGATCGACAATCGACACGCTCAACCTCCTGGAAATTTCGACCGGCGGCTACCGGCCCAAGGGGACGCAACGTCAAGCAGGCGCGGCTGCGCCTCCCTTGTGGCGGCTTCAGGCGCTGCCTAGACTTTAGGCAAAAGATATACGGGAGGACACCGGAAATGGATTACACGCAAATCAAGACCGAGAAGCGCGGCAACATCCTGCTGCTGACCATGAACCGGCCGGACAGGCTGAACGCCTGGACGCCGAAAATGGCGGAGGAGCAGGCGGACGCGATTCAAAAGGCGAATGACGATCCCGATATCGGCGCCATCGTGATGACGGGCGAAGGGCGCGGCTTCTGCGCGGGCGCGGACATCGAGGGTACGTTCAAGACGCGGCTCGACGGGAAAGACCCCGGCAACGACACGGCGGGCGGGAGCGGCGGCATGCCGCGCGGCGTCGACTGGATCGAACTCGTGCGTTCCTCGAAGCCGATGATCGCGGCGGTGAACGGACCGGCGGTCGGGATCGGCGTCACCATGATCCTGCCCTTCGACGTGATCGTTGCCGCGGAGGAAGCGAAGTTCGGCATGGTGTTCGTGAAGATGGGAATCGTGCCGGAGCTCGCCTCGTCGCATTTCCTCGTCAGCCGGATGGGCTGGGGCCATGCGAACGAGATGATGCTTTCGGGACGGCTGTACCTCGCGGCGGAAGCGCAGGAGAAGGGGCTCTGCGAATATGTCGTGCCGGGCGACAAGCTCATGGACAAGGCCTTCAGCATCGCGGCGCAGATCGCGGAGAACCCGTCGCGGCAGCTTCGCATGACGAAGGAACTGCTGACGCAGAACGCCTGCACGACGGACCTGACGGCGGCGCAGAAGCGCGAGACCGATGCGCTGAAAATCTGCTGGACGACGCCGGAGCATCACGAGGCGGTGGACGCCTTCCTCAACAAGCGCAAGCCGGACTTCAAGAAGGCAGCAAAAAGCGCGGCGGAGTGAACAACATGGGCGAGCGCCACGAGGTCGAACGCATTCCCTTTCACCTGCACTGGCAGGAAAGTTCGCCGTTCAAGGAGACCTATGCGGGCGCGCTCGACACCATCGTGGTGGAAGGCCAGCACCTGAAGCCGAAGGGTTCGACGTCGAAGACGGTGCTGATCTTCATGCATCCGACGGGGACGATGAACCTGCTGCCGATGCCGAATGCGCTCGCGGCCGCCGGCATTCCCTGCCTCACCTGCGGCAGCCGCTATCCGCATAATGACAGCGCGCTGATCATGGAGAAGGTGCTGCTCGATCTCGGGCATTACGTGCGCTACGCGAAGGAGAAGCTCGGCTACGAGAAGGTGGTGATGGCGGGATGGTCGGGCGGCGGCTCGCTGTCGATGTTCTACCAGTCACAGGCCGAGAAGCCGACGATCACGGCGACGCCCTGGGGCGACCCTGTGGACGTGAAAGGCGCGGGGCTCATTCCCGCCGACGCGGTGCTGCAGCTCGCGGCGCATGTGAGCCGGGCGATCACGCTGACCGAATGGCTCGACCCGTCGATCCGCAACGAACTCGACCCGGAGGACCGGGATGTGGAGCTCGATCTCTACGACCCGAAGAACCCGAACCAGCCGCCCTATACCGACGACTATCTCGCCCGCTTCCGCGCGGCGCAGATCGCACGCTCAGGCCGGATCGATGCATGGGTGCGCGGCAAGCTCGAACAGCTGAAGCGGGAGGGCAAACCGAACGAGGAACGCGCCTTCGTGGTTCACGGGACGATGGCGGACCCGCGCTGGCTCGACCTGTCGATCGACCCGAACGACCGCAAGGGCCCGAACTGGTGCTTCATGGGCGACCCCAAGACCGTCAACATGATGCCGGCGGGGCTTGCGCGCTACTCATCGCTCCGGGCCTGGCTGTCGCAATGGTCCTACCGGGAAAGCCGGGCGAACGGGCCGAAATGCGCGGGCGATATCAGCGTGCCGGTGCTCGTGATCGAGAACAGCGCGGATGACGGCTGCACGCCGAGCCACGCGGCGCGCATATATGCGGGCGTGCAACATGACGACAAGGAACTTCATGTCGTCAAAGGCGCGACGCATTATTATATTGGCCAGCCGGACAAGATGGCCGAAGCTGTCGTCCTCGTGGCCGGGTGGCTCAAGAAGAAGAAACTGCTGGATTGAAGCTTCATGAATTCCGTTGTGCGTGAGACGCCGGTGCGGCGAGACCTGCCGCTGCCGGACGGGGCGATTTCGTTTCTCGAATGGGGAGCGGGAGAGCCCGGCAAGGCTCCCCTCCATTTCGCCCATGCCAACGGCTTCAACGGCTTTACCTATCGGCGGATTCTTTCCGGCCTCTCCGACCAGTTTCATGTGCGCGCCTGGGATGCGCGCGGGCACGGGGAGACGACGCTCACCGCCGATCCCGCCCGCCACCGCAACTGGTATGTCTATCGCGACGACCTGATCGCGATGGCGGAGGATTTCAAGCAGGCGACGGGGAAGAAGATCATCCTTGCCGGACATTCGATGGGCGGCACCGCGAGCGTGATGGCGGCGGCGGCGCGGCCGGACCTCGTGCGCGGGATCGCGCTGTTCGATCCGGTGATGATCCCGACGGCTGCGCGCATCGTCATGCTGGCGTCGCAGCTTCTGCGGCGACGCGGCAACCCGCTTGCCGACGGGGCGGAAAAGCGGCGCGCCGTATTCGCCGACCGGCAGACGATGGTGGACCGCTACGAAGGACGCGGCGCCTTCCGCACATGGCCGCGCGGGTTCCTGGAAGATTACGTCGAGGGCGGCACGAAGCCGCGAGAGGACGGTCAGATCGAGCTTTCCTGCGCGCCCGCATGGGAGGCCGCGAACTTCCGCGCGCAGGGACACAACATCACGACGGCCGTCCGGAACCTGCATGTGCCCTTCGCGCTCGTTCGCGCCGAACGCGGCTCGACCTGCCGCCCGCCCTTTCCGATGCTGCTGAAGCGGCGCGACCCGGCGGCGCACATGATGCAGGTGCCGGGCTCGACGCATTTCCTGCCGATGGAATTTCCGGAGATCGTGGCGAAGGAAATACGCGGCTTCGCGGCGCGGCTGGAGCGCGAGGGGCGTTAGGCGGGACCGTAGGCCTTGAGGAGGCCCGCGCCGATGCGGTCGTTCATGATTTCGGTGCTGCCGTCGGTGTAGGCGGCGATCCTGGCGCAGGCGAGGTGGCGGTGGAGGCCGTATTCCTCGCGCAGCCCTGCCGCCCCCATCGACTGGATGCAATCGGCGATACGGGGGAGCGTGACGCGGCCGGCGAATTTCTTGGCGTGGGCGGCGGCCATGACGGCATCTTCCTCGCGGTCGATGAGCCCGCCCGCATGCGCGACGAGGCCGCGCAGGGCTTCGAGGTCGTTCGCGACATCGCCGAGCGACCAGTTGAGCCCCTGATGGTCGAGCAGGGATTTGCCGAAGGCGTGGCGCTCCGCGCCGTAGCCGAGCGCGGTTTCGAGCGCATTGCCAAGCAGCCCCGCACACATGGCGGCGACATAGACGCGGGCGCCGTTGACGCCCTTCATGGCAAGTTTGAAGGCCTCGCCCGGCGGCGCGATCATGTCGTCTTCCGAGGCGATGTAGTTTTCGAGCGCGAAGCCGCCCGCGCCGATCGCGTGGCCGCCCATGAGATCGTAGGCGGGGCGGCGGGTGAAGCCCGGTTTGCGCGCATCGACGAGGAAGCAGGCGATACCGCGCCAGCCGGCGGCGGGGTCCGTCTGCACATAGGTGATGAAGAGGTCGGCTATCGAGGCGTTGGTGATCCAGGCCTTTTCGCCGTCGAGACGCCAGCCGCCTTCCGTCCTTTCCGCGCGGGTGCGGATCGCGGAGAAGTCGCTGCCCGCGCCGGGCTCGCTCAATGCGGTCGCGCCGAAGATGCCGCCCGAGATGAGCGCGGGGACGTGTTCGTCGCGGTGTCGCGCGGCGGGCGAGAGGGCGAGACGCGAAGCGACGTTCTGCGTGTTCACCATGGAGAAGGTGAAGGCCATGTCGGCGCGGGACATTTCCTCGCATAGCGCGAGCTTCACGAGATAGCGGTGGCCGAGGCCGCCCTGCTCCGTCGGCGTTTCGAGACGCAGGAGACCGAGGGAGGCAGCTTCGCGGAGCGCCTCGACGGGCTGGCCCCGCGCGCGCTCCCATTCATTCGCGTTCGGGCGGACGGTCCTTTCGCTGAAGGCGGCGGCGCTGTCGAGCAGTGCGCCTTCTTCCGCCGTCAGTGCGCCACGAAGAAATCCTTCCATGTCCCTCCCCTTTTCCTTTGTCAAACGCCGAGGCCTTCGATTACCAGCGACTCGAGATTGGCGCGCATTTCTTCCGGTATCGGGATCGCCTTGCGCGTCGTGAGATCGAGGGCGATAGCGACGGCTTCGGCTGTCGCGATCGCCTCGCCGGTTTCGAGATCGAAGAGCCAGTGGCACCAGGTGTAGGTCTTGGGGCCAACCTGCTTCAGCCCGCTCCTCAGCGTCAGCACATCGCCGACGCGCGGATGACGGCGGTAAACGAAACGGTATTCGAGGGCGGCGCCGCCGACTGTCGGCGTTCTGGAGCGGTCGGCGCCGCTCGTCTGCGCGAGAAGGTTCGGGATGCCGTCCGAGACGATGCCCATGAAATGGCGGATGGTGAGGAAGCCCTGGCCGTCGCATTGCGGCGTTTCGATTTCGCCCTGCCAGGTGCGGACCATGCCCATCGCGTCCGCCTCCTTCAGCTTCGGCGCGGGGCGCGGTTCGTAGATTTCGAGGCCGCGCGGGCTGCCATGCAGGGGGAGTTCGACGACAAGATTTTTCGCGGCTGCTTTTGCCTTTGCGGGAAGCGGCTTTACCTCGCGGGTTTCCTCGTCGAGCCATTCGACTTCGGCGATGAAGCTCGCGGCGGGTTCGCCCGACACCGTGTTCACCATCTCTTCGTAGACGCGCAATCCAAAGTCGCGCGTTTCGAGGACGCCCGCGCGGATGAAGAAGGGCGCGCCGGGGCGCTGCTCACGCAGGAAGCGTACGTGATGATCGCGCACGAACAGCCGCGCGCCCTCGCCGCGCGAGGCGCGGGGGCCGAGACCGAGCGCAAGCGAGAGCGCCGCGAGACCGGCGCCCGCCTTTTCCACATAGAACTGCACGTTCATGTGGCCCATCTGGTCGCATTCCCATGTCTGGACGCTGGACCGCGCGACTTCGATCATCTCACTCATTCTCGTGTTTCCGTTTCTTCAGGTGACGAATTTCATGTCTCGAGGCGGGCGCGCACCGTTTCCGGCAGAGGCACGGCCTTGCGGCTTGCCTTGTCGAAGAGGAGGCCCGCGCCTTCCGCGGCGCAGGCAGGCTCGCCGGTGTCGCCGCTGAACAGCCAGTGCCGGTAGCGGATCGTCCTGCCCTCGCCGGGCAGGATGCCCGTGCGCACGAAGAGCGTTTCGCCGGCGCGGAGTTCGCGGAAATAGACGAGGCGCATTTCGACGGTGGCCGTGGCGAGACCACGCGCCGCCTGTTCGTGGCGGCCGAGACCGGCATGCGCCCACATATGCCCTTGAGCATCCGAGAAGCGCGCCATGAAGAAGCGCGCGTTCATGTGATTGTTGGTGTCGCATTCCCAGGTGTTCACGACGGAGCGGTTGGTCTCGACCATGCCGAGTTCATCCGCGCGGGCGAGCGAGACGTCGCGCTCCACCGCTTCGCGCGGGATGGAGCGGGGAAGCGCCTCGGCCGGCAGCTCCGTCTGCAGATTTTGCGCGGCGGCGCGCACATGCTCCGGCCAGGGCGCGAGACGGCGCGTTGCTAGATCGAGGCAGCCGGTGTCGACGACGAAGGTGGCGGCGAGCGTGCCGTCCAATGCCTCGCGCATCTCCTGATAGATGCGCAGCGTCTTGTCGCGCACTTCCACGACGCCTGCGCGGATCACCACGAGATCGCTGGCGCGGAGTTCGCGGTGGAAGCGGATGTGATGTTCGAGCGCGACATAGCCGAGGCCGGTTTCGGCCTGAGTCAACGCGCCGTGGCCGAGAGCGACACGCAGGTTGAACGAACTGTCGGAGCCCTTGGCGATGTAGTGCTGGATGTTCATGTGGCCCATCTCGTCGCATTCCTGCAGCGAGACGTAGCCGCGATAGGTGTCGATCATGCCGCTCATGCGAGCGCCCTGACATGCGGCGCGAGCGAGGCACGCTCCTCCTCGGTGAAGGCGACGGTCTTGCGCGCATCGAGATCGAGCAGGACGGCGATGGCCTCGCCTGTCGCGACGAGCGCGCCCGTCTCGGCGTCGAACATGAAATGGGTGAAGGTGAGCGTCTTGCCTTCGAGACCCGTCAGCGTGCTCTTCGCGACAAGCATGGCGCCGGAGCGGACCTCGCGGACATAGTTCAGGCGGATTTCGAGGACGACGGTGCCGCGGCGCTTTTCCTGCATGGTGCGCTTGTCGAAGCCGAGCGCCTGCCAGAGATGGCCGGCGCCATCGGAAAAGCGCGCCATGTAGAAGCGTGAATTCATGTGGCCGAAATCGTCGCATTCCCACGGCATGACGGCGCCGCGATAGATCTCGATGAAATCCCCGGCCTCGGCGAGCGTCAGATCCGGCAGGCGTTTCTCGCGTTCGACGCCGCGCGGCTCGGCATGAGCGGGGAGCGGAGCGAGGAACGGCGCGGCAAGAGCGCGCGCGTCATCGGGCCAGGGGATAAGCTTGCGCTTTTCCAGATCGAAATGGCCGGAGACGGCGACGACGGTGGCGGAGGTTTCGCCGGTGGCGGAATTGAAGAGCTCGTGGAAGCTCACCATCGTCCTGTCGCGAAGCTCCACGGGGCGCGAGCGCATGTGCATGATGTCGCCAGCGCGGAGCTCGCGGTGAAAACGGATGTGTTCTTCCAGCGCGATCATCGCGCGGCCCTCGGCGCGGACGCGCGACGGCGACAGGCCCAGCGCATGGCGGAGATAGAAGGCGGCGTCGGAGGCGCGGGCGACATAGAACTGCACGTTCATGTGGCCGACATCGTCGCACTCCCATGTGTTCACGGTGCCGCGAAAGGTATCGAGAAAATCTGTCATGTGAATTTGAAAGCGATGAATGGCGGGTGCCGCAGCATAGGGACCGGCGCGCGCGTTGTCATGCCTCGGGCAAGGCGGCCAGACGGTGCGCGAGGAGGCTTTCGGCGCTGAAGCCGAGGGGGGCGAGGCGGCCGGAGGCATCGAGGACGCGCAGGCCGATGAGAAGGGCTGCAAGACAGAGGATTTCGCGGTGGGCGGCCTCGCCTTTCAGGCCCGTTGCGGCGCGGAGCGGGCGGCCCAGCGTTTCGAGGATGGCGATGACGCGACCCGTGACCGAGCGGTCGAGCTCGGAGGGGAGACCGTCGGCCGACATGAGACGGCCGGCGAGCCGGACATGGGGGGCGTTTCCGGCGGTCGCCTTGAGCGCCTCCAGTGCGGCGGCTTCGAGCGCGGCGGCGGGGCCGTTCGCTTTTTCGGCGGCTTCACGCATGCGGCGCGCGAGGTGGCCGAGTTCTTCGGCCGTGAGGGCGATGGCGAGTTCGTCGATGCCGGCGAAATAGGAATAAACGGCGCCCGGCGCGTAGCCCGCTTCCGAGGCGACGGCGCGGATGGTGAGCGCTTCCGGGCCCGCCTCATCGCAGACGCGGCGCGCGGCGGCGAGGATCGATTTCCGCTTGTGGTCGCGGAGATCGGCGCGGCGCTTTTCGGCTGTATCTGCCATCAGAACTTGTAGGTGGAACGGGAGACGCCTTCGGCAATGGGGGTGCCGCCGTCGCGCTCCTTCACCGCCTGCTGGAAGCCGACTTCCTCCGCGCGTTGCTTGAACCAGACGCCTTCGGGCGAATGGCGGGTGATGCCGTCGAACAGGGTCGCGAACATCTGCGTCGTCTGGAGGCCCATGTTCTCATAGGCCTGATTGACCAGGAGCTTCTGCATCATGAGCTGGTTGCGGGGGACGCCCGCCATTCGGTCCGCGATGGCGGCGACGCGGGCATCAAGCTCCGCTTCCGGCACGGCTTCGAGGATGAGGCCCATTTCGGCGGCTTGCGTCCCGCTTACGAGGTCGCCGGTGAAGAGCATGCGCTTCGCGCGCTCGGGCCCCAGACGATAGACCCACATGGCCGTCGTCGGGCAGCCCCAGACGCGGGCGGGCGGGTAGCCGATCTTCGCGTCGTCGGCCATCACCACCATGTCGCAGCAGAGCGCGATGTCGGAGCCGCCCGCGACGGCGAAGCCGCGCACCTTGGCGACCGTCGGCTTGTGGGAGCGCCAGAGCGACATGAAGTCCTTCGTGTTCGCGAACATCATGTTGAAGTCGACCATCGGGTCCCAGGGGCGCGCATCGCCCGCGGCAACGCCCGGCCCATGATTGCCTGCCGGAGCTTCCGCGAAATCCTTGAGATCGTAGCCGGCGCAGAAGGCGCGGCCCGCACCCGTCAGCACGATCGCGTGGACCTCGTCATCGTCGTTCGCCATTTCGACGGCTTTCGCGATCTCGCGCGGCATGCCCGACGCGATGGCGTTGAGCCGGTCCGGGCGGTTCAGCGTGATGGTCGCGATGCGGCCCTGCCGCTCATAGAGGATGTGCTCGAAGGGCATGGATTCCTCCTGTTTTCCCAAATTTTATGAACATATATCGTAAAATTGAACGTTGTTCAATTTCTGGGGTGAACGTGACGGCTCGTGCCGCGCGGGGCCCTGCTTGACTTATTCATAACTCAACGGTTATTGGTTCGGGCCATAAATCATGCGCCTAGGATTGCAATGCAGCAGCCTCACGAAGTCCTTTTCAGAACGCTTGCCGACCCGACGCGCCGCGCCCTGTTCGAGCGGCTGTGCCGCGACGGGGACCAGACGGTCCGGGCGCTGACGGCCAAGGCGGGCGTCTCGCAGCCGGCCGTCTCCAAGCATCTCGGGGTCCTGAAAAAGGCCGGGCTGGTGCGCGACCGGCATGAGGGCCGGCAGACGCATTACAGCGCGCAGCTCGACGCGCTGGCGCCGCTCACCGACTGGGCCAACCAGATGACCCGGTTCTGGGAGAGCCGGTTCGACGACCTCGAAGCGCTGTTGAGAAGGATGGACTGATGGCCGAAAGCCAGGGCGAAACACTCAACGTCACCATCGAGCGGGAAATCCCCTTTCCGGCGGAGAAGATCTGGCGGGCGCTCACGCAGCCGCACCTGCTGGAAGAGTGGCTGATGAAGAACGACTTCAAGCCTGCCATCGATCACCGGTTCAGCTTCAGCGCCGAGTGGGGCGCGGTCGAGGGGCAGGTGCTGGAGATCGAACCGCACAGAAAGCTCTCCTACACATGGGGCGACCATAACCTCAAAAGCACCGTCACCTGGACGCTGACGCCGACAGACAAGGGAACGCTGCTCCGGATGGAGCAGACGGGCTTCCGGCCGGACCAGCCGCGCTACTACCAGGGGGCACAGGCGGGGTGGCCGAAGTTCCTTGCGGCGCTGGAGGAGCTTCTGGCGCGGATCGACTGACGCGTCTGCGGCCAGCCGAACGAAGAACGAGATAACGCTACGAGAGGAGGCTCAAATGAACTGGAACTACGGCATCCGCCAGACGCATCGATGGCTGTCGATCGTCTTCACGCTGACTGTCATCGCCAACTTTGCGACCATGGCAGCGGTGGGCGAGCCTCCCATGTGGGTGGTCTACTCGCCGCTCCCGCCGCTTTTCCTGATGCTCGCGACCGGGCTCTGGCTGTTCGTTCTGCCCTATACAAGGAAGGGCCGCGGCGCGGCCTAGCCTGCGATGCCTTTCAGGAAATCGTCGCAGCGCCTGTTGGCGGCGGCGGCGATTTCGCCGGGGAAGGCGATGAAACCGTGGGCGCCGCCAGGATAGACGGCGAGCTCGGCCTGGTTGCCTGCCGCGATCCAGCGGGCATGCATGAAGAGGCTGTCGTCGAGCAGCGCGTCGCGCGTGCCGATGGTGAAGAGCGCGGGCGGCATGTCGTGGAGGCGGGCGTAGAGCGGCGAGACGTCCGGGTCGCGGCGGTCGATATGGGGCGGCATGAAAGCGTCGCCGAATTTCTCGATGTCGACAGTGCGCAGGATCAGCCGTTCGTCGCCGAAGGCGCGCTGGCTCGGCGTCATCGACATGTCGAAGGCGCCGAAAACGAGGTTCGCGCCTGCAAAGCCGGTGAAGCCGTGCTTGTCGCGCATGCGGAGCAGCGTGACGGCGGCGAGATGGCCGCCCGCGGACTCGCCGCCGATGGTGAGCACTTCCGTGCCGAATTCCGACTTCGCGTTCTTCACGAGCCAGATGGCGGCGGCCTCGCAATCGTCCGGCCCCGCGGGATAGGGGTTTTCAGGCGCGAGGCGGTATTCGACGCTGACGCAGGCGAGGCCCGTATTGTCCGCGATGCGTTCCAGCATCGGGTCCTGCTGGTCGGCGCCGCCGAGCGTCCAGCCGCCGCCATGAATGTGGAGATAGACGCCTTTCGGACTTCCCTCCGGCGCGATCACGCGCAGCGTCACCTTGTTGCCCTTGCCGTCGATCTCGATTTCGCGGGCGCGGGGCGATTTCGGCGCGAGCGGGAACGCGCCCTCGCCGCGCGCGCGCTGCTCGCGGAAGGTCTGCACGCCGACATCCCACCATTCCGGCAGGTCCTTCATGCCCGCGATGATGAAATCGTTGATGCCCTTGGTTTCGGCGGAAATGGCCTCGGCGGTGTAGAGCTTCGGATCGAACGGATTGCTGCCTGACATCTTTTCTGGTGCCCCTCGTAGCGGATTTGTCTGGTTGAAATGAAGTAGAGCGGATGCTCAGAAAATCCGCCAGCCCCAATGATCCGCGCCCGCGTCCATGCGCGAGGTGACCTCAAGCTTCAGGCGGCGGTTGTGGACGACGAGCGCACCTTCGAAGAGCGCGTTCCAGGCGTCGAAGCAGGCAGGGGTGACGCCTTCCTTGCCGTTCATCATGCGCCAGGTGCGCGTCGAGACTTCCGCGCCGTTCACTTCCGCCGCGTCGCCGCCCGCATCAAGCAGAGTGGCGAGGTAGTGCGCGAAGGATTGCGGATCGTTCGATTTCGTGCCGATGAAAGCCGCGGTCGCGTCGTAGCACTGCATGCCGATCAGGCGGCCCGTCTCCCAGCCGAGTTTCCCTGCCTCCTCTTCGCCGAAAAGCGAGACGGCGGCGGGGAGGATCGAGCGGATATACTGCACGGCATAATTCCGCTTCGCCTTCACCATGCGCTCTTCCGACCATTCGACATGGGGAAGTTTCGACGGGTCGACGTCCGGTCCCTCCTCGTCGAAGCGGAAACGCAGCCGTTCGTTCTCGGCAAGCGGGCGCTCCTCCTCGATGAAATAACCCTCAAGGCAGGGGTCGACGCGCGTTGTGATGGAAGTGCAGACGAAGCCGAGGTTCGGATTGCCGAGCGAGACGCCGACCTGCGAATGGAAGCCGCGCATGAAGGCGACGGAGACCTCGTTGGGCACGGCGCAGATCGCGGCACCGTCCCAGATCCAGCGCGGCGGCAGGTAGCGCACCCAGGCCTTCCGGTCGCTTTCGGGAATGAACTCGCACTTCACGCCGCCGACATGGTTGGCGAGGTAGATGTATTGCGCGCAGGCGACGGCGGGCGGGAGCCCGTCGAGGCCGAGGCTCTTCCAGCCGGCGAGGAACTTCTCCAGATGCTGGGCGCGGAAGGTGCGGAAGTTGAGTTCGGTGGCGGCGGCCTCGCCCTTGAAGACGACGGCACGGAGGATCAACCCCGTGAGGAACCGCTGATGCAGTTCCGCGCTGGCGCGCCAGGCGTTGAGTTCGGTTTCGCTTGCGGCCGCCATCTTCTCCCCCGATTGTCTTTCGGGGGAGTTTAGCCATCAAACGGCGGCAGTGTAAGGCGGGGCCGGATCGTATTGCATGAAGCGCTGGGTGAAGCGCGCGTGTTCCTCGCCATGCATCTGGCCGACGAGCCAGAGCGCCATGTCGATGCCCGCCGAGACGCCCGCCGCCGTGACGACGTTGCAGTCGCGGACATAACGGACCTCTTCGAGAACCTTCGCCGCCTCGCCGCGCTCGCGCAGCGCCTCGATGAAACCCCAATGGGTGGTGACGCGCCTGCTCTTGCCCGGCCCCGCCGCGCAGAGAAGAAGCGCGCCGGTGCAGACGCTCGTCACCCATTCGCAACCGCCCGATACCTTCGCGATCCAGGCTAGGAGCGCCTCGTTCTCGACCTCGCGGCGTGTGCCCTGCCCGCCGGGAATCAGAAGCACATCGAGCGCATCGATGTCGGCTATGCCGGCATGGGCCTCCACCGTCATGCCCTTGGCGCCGGTGACGGACTTGCCCGTCTCGGTGATGAGGGTCACGCGATCCGGCTGGTCGCGGCCTTCGCGGCCATGCACCTCGTTCGACATGGTGAAGACTTCATAGGGGCCGACGAAATCGAGTTCCTCGACGCCGTCGAAGATGAGAATGCCGATGTTGCGGGTCTTTTCGTTCATGGCGGGCATTGCGTTTTCCTCAGAGCGATGGCTGCGGGAAGCATGGTTGTGTCGTTTCCATCTGCTCCAGCAGACCGGTTTCTTCCGCCGCGCGAATGGTGTTGTGGATACTTTCCGGCACGTCGTCGGGCGAAGCGTAGCTGAAGGGCGGATGCGGATAGTATTCGATGCCGAGCTGGATCGTCTTGGCGATTTCCTCTCCCGCGATAAGCCGCGCGAGGAAGAGCGCGCCGTCGATGCCCGCCGAGACGCCCGCCGTGGTGACGATCTTGCCGTCGCGATGATAGCGGGCGGGGACGACATTCGCCCCGAACGACGCCACGGATTCACGGGCGTAATAGTTGGTGGTAACCGTCCTGCCCTTCAGGATGCCCGCAGCCGCGAGAATTTCGACGCCGTTGCAGACGCCGAATGTCCATGTGGAGGTCTCGTGCAACCGGCGGATGAAGGCGAGCGTCGCTTCGTTGGTGAGCTGTGGCCTGCCGCCGGGACCGCCCGGCACATAGAGAATGTCGGTCTTTTCCACTTCCGAATAATCGCGCCACGCGGCCATGCCGCCGGAGCGGAGATCGTCGGCGATGACGGTTTTCGTCTCGGCGACGAATTCGACTTCGGCGTCCGGCAGCCAGCCGAGAACGGCGTAGCCACCGACGGCATCGAGCATGGTGAAGCCATCAAAGAGGAGCACGGTGATGCGCATCGTGTGTACCTGCGGTTGGGGGGAGGATGATTTCCCGGTGCGCGGTGCGGAAGCGTTCGCGGTAGCGGCCGGGTGTGACGCCGAGATGGCGGATGAAAGCGCGGCGCATGCGCTCGGCAGCGCCGAAGCCCGCATCGGCGGAAACGGCGTCGAGCGAGACGTCGCCGCCTGCGAGACGGCGGCAGGCCTCGTCGAGGCGCGCGCGCTCGACGAACTGCGCCGGGGTGAAGCCCGTTTCCGCCACGAAGTGACGCGCGAAGCTGCGCTCGCTCATATGGGCGCGGGCGGCGAGCGCAGGCACCGTGAGATCGGCGCGCGGGTTTTCCACGATGAAGGCGCAGACGCGGGCAAGGCGCTCGTTCTCGACGCGCTGGGCGGCGAGCTGCGCGGAGAACTGGGACTGACCGCCGGGGCGCATCAGATACATGACGTGGTGGCGGGCAAGCGTGAGCGCCATTTCGCGGCCGAGGTCTTCCTCGATCAGCGCGAGCGCGAGGTCCATGCCCGCGGTGACGCCGGCCGACGTCCAGATGTTGCCGTCGCGGATATAGATCGCGTCGTCCTCGACGGAAACCTTCGGGAAGCGCTTTCGCATGGTGGGCGCATAGGCCCAGTGGGTCGTCGCACGGCGGCCGTCGAGAACGCCCGCGGCGGCGAGGATGACCGAGCCGGTGCAGATGGAGACGGTGCGGGAGGCGCGCGCGGATGCCTTGCGCACGAAGGCGAGGAGGCGCTCGTCCTCCATCGCGGTCCGCGACCCCTCGCCGCCGGTGACGAGGAATGTGTCGATATCTTCCAGTTCCTCCGGCGCAATATCGACGATCGAGCGCGCAACACACAGGACGAGGCCGCTGGTGGTGGCGACGGGACCGCGCTCCCCGGCGACGATCTCGACATCATAGGCGGGGCCGCCGGTCGCGGGGTCGATAGCGGACGAGAGAAGCTGCACCGGCCCGGCAATGTCGAGCACTTGGGCATCGTCATAGACGAGCATCATGGCGCGCCGAGAGGGGGGTGGAGCGGCAGGCTTTCTCGGCGATCTGGACATGGGCGCCAGACTAGGCCTGCGGCTTCATGGCGGAAATGACAAATAACCTGCATTTTCCGCCAAGAAGGTCTCGAATCGTGAACTGGTTCCGCCGTCAATGCAGCCGAACGCCATCACGCGGCCCAAGAATGTCGCATCACGGACACATTCGCGGAAATTCATTCCTCCGTTTACGCAAGGGTACTGGCACATAAAGTGGGACACGCACCAGCGATATTGGATCCGCATTGATTTCAGCTACTATTACTGCTGACTATGAGGCCTGCAGTTGTGGACTGGCCTGACTTCGAACCGCTAGGGACCAAGTCGTGCATATGTGGCGCACCGCCCGGAGAGGGGCGGTATGGTCGGTCGAAGAGGGGGGACATTGGTTGCACGCAGCCGGATTGCCAGAGGCCTCGTTGCCGAAGGCAGCCCGGTACAGGCGAGCCAAGCTTTCCCAATTAGCAGAGAATGCAGCGGCGTCCCGCGAGGGGCGTTTCGTTGCCAGGAGAGGGGTGCCCCGGGGAGGGGCTTTAAAAAGCTGGAGGAAGCAAGATAATGCCATCGAATATGGGGAGAGCACGGCTGCCGGTTTTGGCCGCCGGCGCGCTGCTGGGAGCGGCATTAGCCGTTCAGCCGGCCAATGCCACCGAGTTCAAATTCGGCGATTCGACGCTCACGATCGACTCGATCGCGTCGGTTGGATTGTCGGTGCGCGCATCGAAGCAGGAATGCATCTATATATCCGCACCTAACGGGGGCTGCGCCGACCCCGCAGGCGTCTTTGCCAACGTCAATCTTGACAATGGCAATGTCAATTTCGAGCAGTGGGATCCTGTGTCGGCGGTCGCCAAGATCGTTTCCGATGTCGAGTTCCGCAAGGATAACTGGGGTGCGTTCGCCCGCGTGAAGGCATCCTAAGATTACATCATCACGGAAGAAGCCGGCGAAAACGCCACGCAATACGGCCGGATTCCCCTGAACGACGATTCGAAGCATGGGGGACGCTCGATCGATCTGCTGGACGCCTTCGTTTTCGCCAACTTCGACATTGGCGACATTCCGACGACCGTGCGCGTCGGCAAGCAGGTCATCAACTGGGGCGAAAGCCTCGTGATCCAGGGCGGCATCAACCAGTTCAACTCGATAGATGTGGGCGCAATTCGGACACCGGGCGCCGAACTCAAGGAAGCCCTGCTTCCCGAAGAAAGCGTCTACGTGAATTTCGCGCTGCCATACGACCTCAGCCTTGAAGCCTTCTACGCCTTCAACTGGCGGCGGACGGAGCTCGACCCGGTCGGTTCCTTCTTCTCCGGCGTCGATTTCTTCGGCCGGGGCGGCACCTATATCACTACGGCCGGCCTGGGCGCTGCCGACAACATCACCGACCCGAACGTCATTCCCGCCGCGCCCGGTCAGATGGCCGACGATCAGGGCCAGTTCGGCGTCAAGCTCGGACACTGGGCGACGTGGCTCAATGACGGCACGGAACTGGCAGCCTATTATGTGAACTACCATTCCAAGGTGCCGTATCTGGAATACAGCAACGGCTTTTCGCCGGCCGTCGCTGGATTGTTCGGTGTTCCGCCCGGAACGCCGGCCCAATTCTACCGCGAGGTCTATCCCGAAGACATCGAGTATGCCGGCGCCAGCTTCGCCACCACAATCGAGGGCATCGCGGTTTCCGGCGAAGCGCTCTACTCATGGAACATGCCGCTGCAGATTTCCTCCGGCGAAATTCTCGGTGGCCGCTGGCTGGGCAATCTGGGTCTTCCGGGCAATGTTCTGCCTTACGACAGCACCCCCGGAGCGTTCCCCAAGGGCTACTTCCGGGAGGATGTGATAAACGGTCAGTTGACGGCGATCGCGATCGAGAATCCGTCGAGTCCGATCACCAGCCTCTTCGGGGCGGACCTGACAACGCTCATTGCAAACTGGGGCTTTCAATACCTTCCCAGTATCAGCGACGAACGCCTGTCCGTCACGAATGCAGGCCGCGGCTCAGAGATCACGCATCCGCTGGCTTTGACCCAAGGGCTTGTCTACGGCGCAAGCGCGGGATGGTCCCTCAGACATGCCGACTCGTTCTCGCATGGGTACCGTCTGATCGGCATTGTGGACTACAACAACGCTTTCGGAACTCCGTGGAAGCTCTCACCGAGCATCCAGTGGGCGCACGATCTCGGCTCCTCGGCGGGAACGATCGGACCGGGCTTCCTCAAGGACAAGAAAACCGTCTCGGTCGGCGTGACGGCCGATCTCCAGAATACGTGGAAAGCCGAACTTCGTTACACGAACTCATTCGGCAACAAGTGGATGAACTATACGCAGGATCGCGACTTCATCTCCATGAGCGTGTCCTACGCGTTCTGATGGCAAGAATGGAGGCGGGCAATGCCCGCCTCCCACGTCACAAAGCACAACAAGCAGACAGGGCCGAGCCGCTCGATCCGGCGCACTTCGCGGCCAAAGTCGGCATCCCTCACAACCTGACGCGGCTTCGCCCCCCGAAGCCGCGTTTTTCTTTTGCCGAAGCCAAAAGAAAACACCCCGTCTTGCGGCGGGGCGTTTCCCATTTAGCCATCCGGCTGGATCAGGCGGCTGCCTTCTCGTTTTTGGGAGCGAAGCGGCCATAGAAGGTTTCGCCCTTCGAGGCCATGTCGCGCAGCAACTTGTTGGGCGTGAAGCGGGGCCCGTATTTCTGGGCGAGCTTGTCGCAGGCCTCCACGAAGGCCGCCGTGCCGACCATGTCGATGAGGGAGAGCGGGCCGCCGGACCAGGGCGCGAAGCCCCAGCCAAGGATCGCGCCGACATCGGCGTCGCGCACGTCGGTCACCACGCCTTCCTCGAAGCAGCGCGCCGCTTCGAGCGCCTGGATGTAGAGGAAGCGGTTCTTCAGCTCCTGCACTTCGAGCGCTTCGGGATCGAGACTCTTGCCGACGAGATCGGGAAGGCCCGGCCAGAGCTTCTTCTTGCCGTCCGCGGGATAGTCGTAGAACCCCTTGCCCGCCTTCTTGCCGACGCGGCCGAGCTTCACGACCATTTCTTCCAGCAGCTCGTCCGCGGGACCGGAAACATACTTGTCGCCGAGGTCCTTCTTCGTCTGCTCACGCACCTTGTAGGCCAGGTCGAGCGCGACCTCGTCATTCAGGGCGAGCGGCGCCATCGGCATGCCGGTCATCCTGCCGACATTCTCGATCATGGCCGGGGGCACGCCCTCGCCCAGCATCGCGATGCCTTCGCCGACATAGGTTCCGAAGCAGCGCGAGGTGTAGAAGCCGCGGCTGTCGTTGACGACGATCGGCGTCTTGCGGATCTGCTTCACGTAATCCATCGCCTTGGCGAGCGTTTCGTCGCTCGTCTTCTTGCCCATGATGATTTCGACAAGCTGCATCTTGTCGACGGGCGAGAAGAAATGGATGCCGATGAAGTTGTCGGGCTTCGCCGAGGCTTCCGCGAGACCGGTGATCGGCAGCGTCGAAGTGTTGGAGCCATAGATGCCGCCCTCGGCGAGCATGGGCTCGGACTTCTTCGTCACTTCCGCCTTGATGTCACGGCTTTCGAAGACAGCCTCGATGACGAGATCGCAGCCCTTGAGGTCGTCGTAATTCGTCGTCGGCGTGATGAGACCGAGGAGCTTTTCGGCCTTGTCCTCGGTGGTCTTGCCGCGCTCCAGCGCCTTCTTCAGCAGCTTCTCGGAATAGGCCTTGCCCTTTTCGGCGTTCGCCTGGTCCGTGTCGAGGAGGACGACTTCCATGCCGGCCTGCGCCGACACGTAAGCGATGCCCGCGCCCATCATGCCGGCGCCGAGAATGCCGAGTTTCTTCACCTGGAAGGGAGCGACACCCGCCGGACGGCGCGCGCCTTTCGCCAGTTCCTGCATCGACAGGAAGAGTGACCGGATCATCGCCTTGGAGCGCGGATCCTGCAGCAGCTTCGTGAAGTAGCGCGTCTCGATGCGGATGCCCGCTTCCATCGGCACCTGCAGGCCTTCATAGACGCAGGACATGATGTAGCGCTGCGCCGGGAAGTTGCCATGCGTCTGCTTGTGGAGCGTCGCGTTGCCGATGGTGAAGACCTGGCTGCCGCCCTTCCCGTTCGGATCGCCGCCCGGCACCTTGTAGCCCGGCATATCCCAGGGCTGCACGGCAATCGGATAGACCTCGGGGCCCTTCTTGCCGAGCTTGATCTTCTCCTGAGCGAGACCTTCCTTGAGCCATGCCTTGGCGGCCGAGACGAGTTCGCCGGCGGGGACGACCTTGTGGAGGATGCCCGCCTTCAGCGCCTTATCCGGCGTGAGCGAAGTGCCCTGAAGGATCAGCGGCAGCGCCGCCTGCGCGCCGATCAGACGCGGCAGACGCTGTGTGCCACCACCACCGGGGAGCAGGCCGACCTTGGCTTCGGGGAGGCCGATCTGCGTCTTCGGATTGTCGCTGGCGACGCGGTAGTGACAGGCGAGCGTGACTTCGAGGCCGCCGCCCAGCGCGGTGCCGTTGATCGCGGCGGCGACCGGCTTGCCGCAGGTTTCGAGCGAACGCAGCAGCATGTTGAATTTGAGGTTGCCCTCGTACATCGCCTTGACGCGGTCTTCCTTCGAGCCCTCTCCGGAGCCGCCGGCCTGGCCGCCCATCATGGAGAGGTCGGCGCCGGCGCAGAAAGCATCCTTGCCGGAGGTGAGGACGGCGCCCTTGATGGCGTCGTCGGACATGATCTTCTCGATGATGGAGGCCATGTCGCCCATCGAGCTCTGGGAGAGCACGTTCATCGAGCGGTTCGGCATGTCCCATGTGACGAGCGCGATGCCGTCGCTATCGACTTCGAACTTGAAGTTTTCATAAGTGGTCATTTTTGGCCTCACACGCGTTCGATGATGGTGGCGGTGCCCATGCCCGCGCCGACGCAAAGCGTGATGAGCGCGGTGTTCAGGTCGCGGCGTTCGAGCTCGTCGAGCACGGTGCCGAGGATCATGCCGCCGGTGGCGCCGAGCGGATGGCCCATGGCGATGGCGCCGCCGTTCACGTTCATCTTGTCGTGCGAAATGTCGAGCGCCTGCATCATGCGGAGCACGACGGAGGCGAAGGCTTCATTGAGTTCGTAGAGGTCGATGTCTTCAGGCTTCATGCCTGCCTTGGCCAGCACCTTGCGGGACACATCGGCCGGGCCCGTCAGCATGATGCAGGGCTCGGAGCCGATGGAGGCCATCGCGCGGATGCGGGCGCGGGGCTTCAGGCCCATCGCCTTGCCGGTCGCCTCGTTGCCGACGAGAACGGCGGAGGCACCGTCCACGATGCCGGAGGAGTTGCCCGCGTGGTGGCAATGCGTGATCTCTTCCACTTCCGGGTAGCGTTCGAGCGCGACGCCGTCGAAGGCGAATTCACCGAGCGAGGCGAAGGAAGGCGCGAGCGCACCGAGCGACTGCATGGTCGCTTCGGGACGCATGTGCTCGTCATGGTCGAGGATGGTGAGGCCGTTGATGTCCTTCACCGGGATGACGGACTTCGAAAAATAGCCCTTGTCCCAGGCATTCTTCGCGCGCTTCTGGCTTTCGACGGCATAGGCGTCGACATCGGCGCGGGAGAAACCGTATTTGGTGCAGATGAGATCGGCACCGATGCCCTGCGGCGTGAAATAGGACTTGAAGGCGATGCCCGGATCGGTCGACCAGGAGCCGCCCGACGCGCCCATGCCGACACGCGACATGGACTCGACGCCGCCGCCGATCGCCATGTCGGCTTCGCCGGACATGACCTTCGCCGCCGCCATGTTGGTCGCTTCGAGGCCGGAGGCGCAGAAGCGGTTGATCTGCACGCCGGCGGTCGTCTGCGCGTAGTCGGCGTTCAGCACGGCGATGCGGGCGATGTCGCCGCCCTGCTCGCCGACGGGGTCGACGCAGCCGAGCACGACATCGTCGACCTTCGAGGTGTCGAGGTCATTGCGGTCGCGGATCGCCTTCAGCGTCTGCGTGGAAAGTTCGAGCGCCGTCACTTCGTGCAGCGCGCCGTCCTTCTTGCCCTTGCCGCGGGGCGTGCGGACGGTGTCATAGACAAAACATTCGGTCATCTTGATGTCTCCCTGGGGGACTTTGTTTCTCTCGGCAACGCGCGCGGTCAGAGCGTGCGGGCGATGAGCATCTTCATGATTTCGTTCGTGCCGCCGTAGATCTTCTGAATGCGGGCATCGGTGTAGAGCTTCGCGATGGGATATTCCATCATGTAGCCGTAGCCGCCGAAGAACTGCAGACAGGTGTCGACGATCTCGTTCTGCTTCTGTGTGGTCCACCACTTGGCCATGGCCGCCGTGGTCGGATCGAGCTTGCCGTCGAGCAGCTTCACCGCGCAGTCGTCTGTAAACACGCGAGCGATGGTAGCTTCCGTCTTGCACTCGGCAAGCTTGAACTGGGTGTTCTGGAAGTCGAGGATGCGCTGGCCGAAGGCGGTGCGCTCCTTCACATAATCGGCCGTATATTTGAGGGCCATTTCCATCGCGACGCAGGCCTGCACCGCGATGATGAGGCGCTCCTGCGGCAGCTGCTGCATGAGCTGGATGAAACCCTTGCCCTCTTCCGTGCCGAGGAGGTTCGAGGTCGGGACCTTCACCTCGTCGAAGAAGAGCTCGGAGGTGTCCTGCGCCTTCTGGCCCATCTTCTTCAGGTTGCGGCCGCGGCGGAAGCCTTCGACCTCGTCGGTCTCGACCATGATGAGAGACGTGCCCTTGGCGCCCGCCGAGGGATCGGTCTTCGCAACGACGCAGACGAGGTTCGCCTGCTGGCCATTGGTGATGAAGGTCTTCTGACCGTTCACGACATACTGGTTGCCGGACTTCTTCGCAGTCGTCTTCACGCCCTGCAGGTCCGAGCCCGTGCCCGGCTCCGTCATGGCGATGGCGCCGACGATTTCGCCCGTCGCCATTTTCGGCAGCCACTTCTTCTTCTGCTCTTCGGTGCCGTAGGACTGGATGTAGTGCGCGACGATGCCGGAATGCACCGAGTTGCCGAAACCGGAAATGCCGGCGCGACCCTGTTCTTCGGCGATCACCATCTCATGGCCGAAATTGCCGCCGCCGCCGCCATATTCCTCCTTGATGGAGGCGCAGAGAATGCCCGCCTCGCCCGCCTTCAGCCAGGCATCGCGATCGACGCAGCCCTGGTCGTCCCAGCGCTCGACATGAGGCTGGAATTCCTTTTCGTAGAACTTCGCGACCGCGCTCTGGAGGATCTGCAATTCCTCGTTGAGCCAAGGCGATTTGTATTGGGCATCCATTCGTCGCACTCCCTGAGACGTTCTGTCAGAATTCACTGGCGGCCAGCGCCATCATGGGGTCAGCGCCGTGACGGATGCGCGCGAGATGCGTCGCCGTTTCGGGCACCACATGATCCATGTAGTAGCGGCCGGTTTTTATTTTCGTTTCGTAGTAGGCCCTGTCGCCATCCTTTGCGGCGGCAAGCTTGTCATTCGCGACCCGGGCCATCATCGCCCACATGAAAGCGATGCCCGTCACCCCGAAGAGATGCATGTAGGGCGTCGAGCCCGCACCGGCGTGATCCGGGTTTTCGAGCGCGTTCTCCATGAACCACATGGTGGCGGCCTCGAGGTCCTTGCGGGCGCGGGCGAGCGGCTCGACGAAGGGCTTCAGCGTTTCGTCGCCGCCGTTCGCGGCCACGAAATCGTCCACCGCCTTGAAGAAGGCGAAGACGGCGCGGCCGCCGTTCTGCGCCAGCTTGCGTCCGACAAGATCGAGCGCCTGCACGCCGTTCGCACCTTCGTAGATCATGGCGATGCGGGCGTCGCGCACGAACTGCTCCATGCCCCATTCGCCGATATAGCCGTGACCGCCATAGACCTGCTGCGCGTCAACCGCGTTCATGAAACCGCGGTCGGTGAAGTAGCCTTTCAGCACGGGCGTCAGCAGCGCCATCATGTCGTCGCCGAATTCGCGCGTCTTTTCATCGTCCGAACGGTGCGAAAGGTCGCCATGCATCGCCGTCCAGACGAGAAGCGCGCGGGCGCCCTCGTTGAAGGATTTGATGTCGAGCAGCATGCGGCGGATGTCGGGATGGACGATCAGCGGGTCGGCGGGCTTGTCCTCCGCCGTCGTGCCTGTGAGCGAGCGGCCCTGAAGGCGCTCCAGTGCGTAGGTCACCGCGTTCTGGTAGGCGACTTCGGATTGCGACAATCCCTGAAGCCCGACGCCGAGGCGCGCTTCGTTCATCATCGTGAACATGGCGCGCAGGCCCTTGTGCTCTTCGCCGACGAGCCAGCCGATGGCCTCGTCGTAGTTCAGCACACAGGTCGCGTTGCCGTGAATGCCCATCTTCTCTTCGAGCGAGCCGCAGGAGACGCCGTTGCGGTTTCCCAGCGAACCGTCGTCATTGACAAGGAACTTCGGCACAAGGAAGAGCGAGATGCCCTTCACGCCCGCGGGCGCGCCTTCGATGCGGGCAAGAACGAGATGGAGGATGTTCTCGGCGAGGTCGTGTTCGCCCGCGGAAATGAAGATCTTCTGGCCGCTGATCCTGTAGGAACCATCGCCTACGGGCACGGCCTTCGAGCGCAGAAGGCCGAGATCGGTGCCGCAATGAGGCTCGGTGAGGTTCATGGTGCCGGTCCATTCGCCCGTCACGAGCTTCGGCAGGTATTTTTCCTTCTGCTCAGGTGTCCCGTGCTGCGAAAGGGCGGAATAGGCGCCGTGGGAGAGGCCCGGATACATGCCGAAGGCCATGTTGGCGGAGGAGACCATCTCGTTGAAGATGACGCCGAGCGCATTCGGCAGCCCCTGACCGCCATATTGCGTGTCCGCGACGAGCGCCGGCCAGCCGCCGTCCACGAGCAGCTTGTAGGCTTCCTTGAAGCCCGTCGGTGTCGTCACCACGCCGTTTTCGAGCTTGCAGCCCTCGCGGTCGCCGACCTGATTGAGCGGCAGCAGCACTTCTTCCGTCAGCTTGGCGGCCTCCTCGAGGATCGCATCCACCAGATCGGCAGGCGCATCCGCGAAGCCCGGCAGGTTCGCATATTGCGAAAAGTCGAGCAGCTCGTTGAGCAGGAAACGGTATTCGCGCAGCGGCGCTTTGTAGGTCGGCATGGACGATCCTCCGGCAGGTAAGGCGCCTCCCGGGACGGGAGGCGCATTTACCTCAAACGATAGCCTTTTCGGGCTTCTTCGTCTTCGCCGGCTTTGCTTCCGCCTTCGCCGCCACGCCGGTTTTCCGGGCTTCCTTCACCTGTTCCTCGATCTGTGCCTCAAGGCGGGCGCAGCTTTCCTCCAGCGTCCTGATCTGGAGGTCGATTTCCGTGCGCTGCTCGGTAAGCTGGGCGATGCGCTTGCGGAACTTGTCGACGGCGACACGGTTCTGCGTCTCGCAACCGTCGTGAAGGTCGTAGAGGCTCAGGATTTCCTTGATCTCGGACAGGGCGAGACCGACATTCTTGCCGCGCACGATCAGCGTCAGCCGAGCGCGATCACGCGGATGGTAGACGCGGGTCTGGCCCTTGCGCTCAGGTGTGAGGAGGCCCTTGTCCTCATAGAAACGGATGGCGCGGGTGGTGAGGCCGAATTCGTCGGCGAGTTCGGTGATCGAGAAGGTGCCGCCGGCGCAGTCGCCCCTGTCGAGGCCGTTGCGCTGCGACGCGGAGCCCGAGGCGACGTGAAGCTGCTGTTCCATGAACTGTCTCCCTGACTGGCGAACGGAAGCGGCAACCCGGGTTGCGGCTGCACCGTTCGATCGTGTTTGCAGCCCGGATTTTCGGCTGTTTTCAGCCATTTTTATGAAAGTGGACCGGACTCTAGTTGACGTTGACGTAAGCGTCAATGACGTCACGAAATCTTTTTTGGCGATGGGTGCCGCCAATGCTCTAGTAGCGGCAACAGGAAGCCGACCGGAGAGAAATCAATGCAGCGCCTCGCGACCACCGCCACCGTTCTCGTCACCTGCGCGCTGCTTGCCGCATGCGCCAGCGGCGGATCGTCCATGAAACCGCAGGAAGTCAGCACGGCAAGCCTGCCGGCGGAAGCGAGCGCCGCGGCGCAGAGCGAGACGCCGCTCGGACGGGCGATCCTGAAAGCCGTGAACGATTTCCGGGCGACGAAGGGCGTCGACGCGCTCGCCTCCGACGCGATACTGCAGCGGGCCGCCAGCGTGCACGCGGCCGACATGCAGCTTCGCGGATTTTTCGGGCATCACAATCCGGATGGCCAGGGCCCGCGCGAGCGCCTGCTGACGCTGGATCCGGACTTCAATGGCCGGGTTTCCGAAAACATCCAGGTCGTCGAGGGACAGAGCTATGCCTCGATGAGCGATCAGGCGCTGGCAGAAACGCTGGTCGACAAATGGGCGAAGAGCCCGTCCCACCGCAAGAACATGCAGGCCGCGGAGATGACCAAGAGCGGCATCGGCATCGCGCGGAGCGGCAACCGGATCATCGCGGTGCAGGTCTTCTCCGGTCCGTGAAGACCGTTGCCGGGGGTGCGCGCGAGGTGACATGCTCGCGCGACAGATTCTCCGGGGGACGACAAAGATGAAACGCAGGGACTTTCTCGGTGCGGCGGCAGGCGCGATCGCACTGCCGGCGCTCGCCACTTCCGCGCGCGCGGCGGACGCCATCGAGTGGCGCATGGCAACAGCATGGCCGAAAGGCGCGCCCGGCGTCGGCGTCAACGCGCAGCGCCTCGCGGACCGGATCGGCGCGATGTCTGGCGGGCGGCTGACCGTGAAGCTCTATGGCGCGGGCGAGATCGTGCCGCCGTTCGAGGTCTTCGACGCGGTATCGCAGGGCGCCTGCGAAATGGGGCACGGAACGCCTTACTACTGGCAGGGCAAGAATCCGGTCTTCCATTATTTCACGGGCGTTCCCTTCGGTCTGATGGCTCCGGAGATGGCGGGCTGGCTGCAATTCGGCGGCGGACAGGCGCTCTGGGAAGAGGCCTATCGGCCCTTCGGCGTGCTGCCTTTCTATGCCGGGTCGAGCGGCGTTCAGGCGGGCGGCTGGTTCAACCGCGAGATCAATGCACTCGACGACATCAAGGGCTTGCGCATCCGCATCGCGGGGCTTGGCGGCGAGGTGATGCGCCGCCTCGGCGCAAGCGTGGTGCTGACGCCGCCCGGCGAAATCTTTACCTCGATGAAGAACGGCACGATCGACGCGGCCGAATGGGTGGGGCCCTGGAACGACATCGCGTTCGGGCTCGACAAGGTGGCGCGCTACTACTACCTGCCCGCCTTCCACGAGGCGGGGCCGGCGCTCGAACTGATCGTCTCGAAGGAGAAGTTCGAGGCGCTGCCGGAGGACCTGCAGCAGATCGTGCGCGGCGCGGCGCTGGCAACGGCCGCCGAGACGCTGGCCGACTTCACCTTCCACAATATCGAGGCGTTTGCAGGGCTGACGGCCGATGGCGGGGCCGACCTCAGGCGCTGGCCCGACCCCGTCGCCGCCGAAATGACGAAGGTGGCGGGCGACGTGATGGCGGAACTGGCGGAGGCAAGCGACCTTGCCGCCCGGGTTGCCGCCTCGCACGATGCCTATCTCGCAAAGGCCCGGGACTGGTCGCGCTGGAGCGACGCCGAGATGCTCCGGCTGCGGAACGGCGCCTGAGCAGCCCCCCTCGCAAAAAAATATCGCCATGGCGCGCACTTAGGGTCGCGGGTTAACGCGGTATTTACCGACCTTGCCGCTTTATTGGTGTGCTGAAACAGCACGTCCCCGCCGCATCCACGCGCGCCGGCGGCGACAAGAAGAGCCGTGACAAGATTTAGGGTCAGTCTGCGTTTAGAAATACCAGATAGCGCGGTTTATACTGGCCTGAAGGGTTAACGGGCATAGTGATTCGGATGCGATCGGGGGTTCCATGGAGCGTCAAGGGCATTGAGCCCGAGGCGCGAGAAGCGGCCAAGCAGGCCGCACGCCGGGCGGGCGTGACGCTCGGCGCCTGGTTGAACCAGGTGATCATGGATACGGGCACCGACGAAGTGGGGCAACAGGAGCCACCGGCGATGCAGAACCGGTACTCGGAGCCAGAGCACAGAGCTCCGCAGGCGTCCGTACCCGAACCCAAGATCGACCTTGGACCGGTGGCGGAAGCCGTGCGCGAACTCGTGCAGCGCGTCGACAACAGCGAGCGGCGCACCGCGGAGATGACGCGCAAGCTCGAAGCGACGGTGAGCCAGCTCGCCGACCGCATCGAACAGCCGGAGCACGACATGGGCGAGAGATATTCGGAAAGCAGGGCGATCGATCCGCTGGAGCGCAAGCTCCAGATGCTCGGGGAACGCATGGAACGCGCCGAACGCGGGCGCGGCGGCATGCGTCCGGAAGACCAGCGCACGATCCAGACGCTCGAGAAAGCCGTGAACGCGGTCGTCGATCATCTGGAAACGACCGAACGGCGTACCGACGACACGCTGGGCGAAATCCGCGAGACGCTGGCCTCGCTGTCGAACCGCGTCGAGAATGCCGAACAGGAAGCCGAACGCGAGGAAGCGAAGAAGCGCGCCCAGGCGCTCGAAGGCACGCTGATGCAGCTCGCAAACCGGCTCGAAAAAATGGAGCACGGCGTCAGCGGCATCGGTCCGCAGGCCGTGGAAGCGGCACTGAAGGCGATCGAGGAAAAATCGTCGGCGGAGAACCAGCGCGCCGCCATCGAGCGGCTGCAGAGCAATATCGAAAAGATGGCCGAACGTCTCGAACGGACGGAGAGCCGCACCGACGAAACGGTGAAGACCTTCGAGAGTTCGGTGACGAACATTGCGCGCAAGCTCGAAGATCTGGACCGTTCGCACCGGACCGAAGTGCCCGAGGCGCTTGCCCAGCGCTTCGAACAGATGGCCCAGCGGCTCGAACATAATGAGCGGCTGACGATGGAAGCGGCGCAGACCGTCGAGAAGGCGATTGCCGGGATCGGTGAAAACCTGTCGGCAACCGAAGGCCGCGACCGCGAGGCGCTGACATCGCTGCAGGCGATGATCGAGCGCATGACGAGCCGGCTGAACCATCTCGAAAAGGAAACGAAGGCCTTCAAGGCGCGGGCAACGCTGTCGCCGCAGCTCAATGCGGGCAGCGTCGCCGCAGGCTTTCCGCCCGCCGGTCCCGGTTTCGGTCTGCCGAGTTTCGATGCGCCGCCGATGATGTCGCCGGGGATCGGCAACAATCTGGGGCCGTCCTTCGGACCGAACGACTGGGACCGCGGCTATGAGAGCGAGCGGCGCGCTTCGAGCGTTGCCGCACCGCCGCCCCCTTACGAAGAAGCGCGCTACGAGGCGCCGCCGTCCTTCGAACGGACGCAGCGCGAACCGGAGAGCTACGACGAGGCGCCGCCGCCCTTCGCGGCCGAACCCGACGAGGATTATCACGCGGACTATCGGGACGGCGCGCAGATGCGCGGAGAGATCGACGACGGCGTCGTCCCGCCCGATGCCGCCGAACCGCCACAGAATGCCGGCGAGCGTGCGGCGAACGATTTTCTTGCAGCTGCGCGGCGCGCGGCGCAAGCCGCTGCACAAGGCGGCAGCAGCGCACGGCAGGAACCCCATTACGGAAGCACGCCCGGTTCGGGCTATGCGGACTCTTCCGCCCGCTTCTCCGCCGAGGAGGATGGCGAAGGCCGCCGCCGGAAACTCATTCTGGGTGTCGCGGGAAGCTTCGTGCTGCTTGCCGTTTTCGCGGGCGCCTATGTGATGCTGAAGGACGGACCGGCGCCGCTGCCGCCCGCGGCCGAGCGCACCGCCCCCCTCACGCTTCCCGAGACAACGCAAAATCCGGAGGCCAGTCCGGAAGACGCCGGTGCCAGCGAAACGGAAAACGGAGCGACGGCTCCGGCGTCACCCGCCACAGGCGAAGACACGACGGCGCCCAGCGACGCCATCGTGCCCTCGACGCAGCCGGCCGCGAAACCTTCGGCTGGAGAGCCGGCGGGCACGGCCACGCTGACGCCTGCACCGGCGCTGACACCGTCGCCGTCGACGCCGGTCGAAACGGCACCGGTCGAGCCCGAGAAGGTGACGCTGATGGACGCCGCGCAGCGCGGCGACGCGGCGGCACAGTATGAAGTCGGCCAGCGCTATGCGAATGGCGAAGGCGTGACACAGGACATGGGCGAAGCGGCGAAATGGTTCGAGCGCGCGGCCGAACAGGACCTTGCCGCCGCGCAATACCGGCTGGCGACGCAGTACGAGAAGGGCCGCGGCGTAAAGCAGGACGATGCCCTCGCGCGCGAGTGGTACGAGAAGGCGGCGAAGAGCGGCAATGTGAAGGCAATGCACAATCTTGCCGTCATCCATGCCGAGGGACGCGGCACGGCGCAGGATTTCAAGACCGCGGCGGGCTGGTTCAACCAGGCCGCGAATTACGGGCTGGGCGACAGCCAGTACAATCTCGCGATCCTGAACGAACGCGGACTGGGCATCGAGAAGAACCCCGTCGAGGCCTACAAGTGGCTCGACATCGCGGCGAAGGGCGGCGACAAGGGCGCGGCGGCAAAGCGCGACGCGATTGCCACGGAACTGAGCGCCGAAGACCTCGCCAAGGCGAAAGTCGCCTCCGGCACATGGAGCGCGAAGACGCCCGACCCGCTTGCGAATGGCGACATGAGCTCGCTGAAGCAGTGGGACGTTTCATCGCTTGAAGGCAGCAGCGGCGGCGGTGCGGCGACCCAGGCCGATATCGCGCGGGTGCAGGAACTGCTCAACCGGCTCGGCTATGACGCGGGCTCGCCCGACGGGCTGATGGGCCCGCGCACGCGGGACGCGATACTCGAATACCAGCTGACAGAAGGGCTGGAGACGACAGGGACGGTGACGCGCGAAACGCTTGCGTCGCTCGAGGCGCGGCTCAGCTAGACCACAGGCGCGGGCACGCTAGGAATCGGCCGGGGGACGTGCTACCCCAATTCGCGACCTTTTCCTCCGTGGGGCGGCTTCCCCGCCCCGAAGGTCTCCGCCAGCCGGAGCCGCGCGCGACATGCAGATCTATCTCCCGATCGCCGAGTTGCCGGTCAGCGTCCTGACCATTCTCGCCATGGGCGCGGCTGTCGGCTTTCTCTCGGGCATGTTCGGCATTGGCGGCGGCTTCCTGATGACGCCGCTGCTCATCTTTCTCGGCATTCCGCCCGCGGTCGCCGTCGGCACGCAGGCGACGCAGATCGTCGCGTCGTCCGTCACCGGCGCGCTGGCGCATTTCGCGCGAAAATCCATCGACTTCAAGATGGGCGGCGTGCTGCTGATCGGCGGCATACTCGGATCGCTGAGCGGCATCTATCTCTTCAAGCTGCTGGCGGCGATCGGCCAGATCGACCTCACCATCTCCGTCGTCTATGTCGCATTTCTGAGCGTCATCGGCGCAATGATGATGGTGGAAAGCGTGCAGGCGATCCGCGCGGCGCGCGGCGGAACGGTGACGCGGCGGCGCGGCGGACATCACAGCTGGATCCACGGCCTGCCCTTCAAGATGCGGTTCCGCCGCTCGAAACTCTATATCAGCGTGATCCCGCCGATCCTTGTCGGTTATTTCGTCGGCACGCTGGCGGCGATCATGGGCGTGGGCGGCGGCTTCATCCTCATTCCGGCGATGATCTACATTCTCAGGATGCCGACCAATGTCGTGATCGGCACGTCGTTCTTCCAGATCGTCTTCGTCGCCGCGCTCACCGGCGTCATGCATTCGCTGGAGAACCAGGCGGTCGATATCGTGCTCGGATTCCTGCTCGTGGTCGGCGGCGTGATCGGCGCGCAATATGGCGTGCGCGCGGCGGAGAAGATGCCGGCCGAACAATTGCGCGCGCTGCTCGCGGCGATCCTGCTGCTGATCGGGATGCGGCTCGGCTACGACCTCATCAGCACGCCCGCCGACCCCTATTCCGTCGTCGAAGTGGAGGCGGAGCAATGAGGAGGTTCGCCGCCGCCCTTTTCACGCTCGCCGCGCTTGCCGCCCTCACCGCACCGGAACCCGCGCGCGCAGATCAGCTCGTCACCGATCTTTCCGAACACCAGGTCGCGATCCGTTCGAACTTCACCGGCACGCAGATCCTGCTCTTCGGCGCGGTAGAAGCGCGCACGCCCCGATCGCGCGCGCTCAACCGCGACGTCGTGGTGGTGGTTCAGGGACCGACGCGGCCGATGACGGTGAGGCGCAAGGAACCGATCGCCGGCATCTGGATCAACCACGACTCCGTCACCTATCCGACGGTGCCCGGCTACTACGCGATTGCGAGCACACGGCCACTCGAGGTGACCGCCGATCCCGACACGCTGAAGGCGCTGCGCATCGGCATCGAGAACATCAATCCCGGCACGCCGACGGCGCGCGCGATCGACGGCACGCTGCAGATCCTGCCGCCGGACGAGGAGAACGCTTTCTGGAAGGCCCTCATCCGCAATCAGCGGCGGAACGGGCTCTACACGAGCCTGCCGGGTGGCGTGACCTTTCTCGGGCAGACGCTTTTCCGGGCGACCGTCGACATTCCCGCCAACGTGCCTGTCGGGCTCTACACGGCGAAGGTTTACCTGTTGCAGGAGGGCGAAATCGTCGACACGATCTCATCGCCGCTCTATATCGACAAGCGGGGCGCGGAGCGGTTTCTCTTTCGCATGGCGCATAGCGATCCGCTGCTTTACGGATTGATCGCGGTGCTCATCGCCGCCCTTGCGGGCTGGCTCGCTTCCGCCGTGATGAACAGGCAATGACCGGACTGTCGTGATGGATGTAGGCTATCTTGCCGCCGCGATCGGCGGGCTCATCAGTTTTCTCTCGCCTTGCGTGCTGCCGCTGGTGCCGGCCTATCTGTGTTTCATCGCGGGTACCTCGCTCGAGGAGCTGACGCGCGAAGATGCACAAGGCAAGCCGCTTGCCTCAGAGGGACTGACGCAACGCGTCGCGCTCGGCGCGGTGGGTTTCGTGCTCGGCTTCACGACGATCTTCGTTGCGCTCGGTGCAAGCGCCTCCGCCATCAATCCGCTGATCGTTCAGCACAAGGATATTCTGTCGCGTATCGCGGGCGGGATCATCATCGTGTTCGGGCTTCATTACATGGGGCTGTTCCGGCTTGCCTTTCTCGACCGCGAGGCGCGCTTCCACATCGCGGGCAGCGGCGAAGGCGAGCGCAGCCCCTTGATGCAGTTCGCGAGCCCCTATCTGCTCGGGCTTGCGTTTGCTTTCGGATGGACACCCTGCATCGGACCGATCCTCGCGACCATCCTCACCATCGCGGCGGCGCAGGAAAGTCTGACAGCGGGCGTGTCGCTTCTCACCGTCTATTCGCTCGGGCTCGGCATTCCGTTTCTTGCAGCGGCATTTGCCGTACGCGGATTTCTGAGCTTCGCGGGACGCTTCCGCAGGCACATGCACAAGGTCGAAATCGCGGCGGGCGTGCTGCTTGCGGGCACGGGTCTGATGATGCTGACGGGGACCTTCGAGCGGCTCGCGATCTTCCTGCTGGAGACGTTTCCGGTGCTCGCCACGTTTGGTTGAGCGGGGATAAAGCGGCCTGTTTTCGGGCGACTGTCATCGAACTGTCACTGAAACGTCATGAAGGACGATTGGGCGGGTGGTGAAAAAAGTAATCCCCGATTTCGCTGCCTTATCGTGACGTCGCCCCCGCCCCGAAATTCGCGAAGCGAATTTCGACATGGCCCTTCGCATGGCTCAGGGCGTTCGAGGCTCGAAAAGGTCCACCGGACCTTTTCGTTCGCTAACGCGAACCGCCTCTCACCCCACGAGGGGAGGGTGGGAATAACTTATTTGGTCGAAAATCGGATCAATCGGCTTCGAGGCGGGCGGCGGAAACGGGGATAACCGTGCGGGCGCCCATCATCCAGGCGTGGAAGCCGAAGCCGGGCAGCAGGTCGTCGTAAGCCGTGTCGAGGACATTGAGGCCGCCGGCATAGGCGCCGAAGGCGGGCATGATCATGCGCGTACCATCCGAGGCGAAGCAGCGGCGGCGGAGACGACGGCCGCGCACGCGAACCGCCGCACAGGGATGAAGATGGCCCGCGATCTCGCCCGTCGCGGGCGCGGCGCGCGGCTCGTGGCGGAAGGTGAGCGGACCGACGCGGAGCTCCTCCATGACGGCGCCGCCGAAGGCGCGGGGCGGAACGGGATCGTGATTGCCCGCGATCCAGATCCAGTCGAGCGAGCGCGAGAGACGCGCGAGACGGGCGGCGTCTTCCGCGTCCATGCGCTCCGCGGCCTTCATGTCGTGGAAGCTATCGCCGAGCGCGACGAGGGTATCGGGTTTCAGTTTCGCGACGAGGGCTTCGAGACGGGCGATGGTGGCGCGCGTGTCGTAGGGCGGGAGCGCGATGCCTCGCTCGGCGAAGGCGGAGCCTTTCTCGAAATGGAGATCGGCAACGACGAGCAACCGTTCGTCCGCCAGCCATGCCGCGCCTTCCGGCATGAGGTCGAAGCGCGCGCCGGAGACACGGAGCGAGGGATGCGTTGCGAGACGGGCTTCCTGTTTCTTGACTCCGTACATAAGACGACGATCCGCAAAGCCCGGCGGCGGGCGTTTCCATTCCCGACTGACGATAACCCGATTCCGCCCGGAGGCCGCTATGCGGGCGCTGGATTTCCCAGAAGTTTACGGCAGACCGTCACCAGGAAAAGTGGCGTAAGCCAGATGATGATGACGGCAAGAAAGAACAAAATCATCAATTCGGTCTCATTGCCGCTCAGTTTAAGCCCCTCGTAGCGCCGCGACGACATGGGCATGAACGGAAAACAGGCAGCAATGAAGAGGTAGAGAACCAGTATCGCGTTTTGAACTGTTTTAACCCCGGTACGCGGCCAGAGGCCTTTCGTGAAGATCATGAACCCAAAGTGGCTCATCATAAACCACTCCCACTGGGAGTATCCGCGCACCGACCGCAGATCACCCTGTTCGATCAGTGACCGCACTTCCTGGTCTTCGGTGGGGAACGGCGTGAAGAATTTCAGCCAGAGCCCGGAGAAAAGGAGGAAACACAGGAAAAGGGCGAGTTCGAGAGAAACGAAAGTCAGCACGCGCAGCTTGAACAACCATGCAAAGTCAGCAAGGGATTCTCCATACTTGTATTCGAGGAGAGTCCAAGGCCGGTCTACAACTCCTCCCACCAAATTGAGCACGAAGTCGTCGACAGTCGAGGGCTCGCCGAAGCCCAACAGGAGATTGCAGAGCGCAAAGAGCCCAATCATCGCGACGCCGCAGTAGTTCAAAAACCGGTCGCGCGCATGGTCCTCTTCCGTAAAGCCGGGTATGTCGTACATCGCTCCCCCCTCGCTAGACAAGCCGCGTCGCCTCGGCGATCAGGTCGTCCGCCGCTTCGGAGAGTAGCGCCTCGTTTGCCTCGCCGTCGACCGAGACCTTGCCGATGTCGAGGAGGACGGGGACGGCGAGGGGGGAGACGCGGTCGAGGCGTTTCAGGAGGATGCGGCCTTTGACGCGCTTCAGCATCTCCGCGACGCGGCCGACATCGAGAAGGCCGGTCGCGGCGTCATTGTAGGTGGCGCGGAGCAGGATGTGGTCCGGCTCGTGCTCGCGGAGCACGTTGTAGATGAGGTCGGAGGAGAAGGTGACCTGGCGGCCCGATTTCTCCATGCCGGGATAGCGGCGCTCGATGAGGCCGGAGATGATGGCGCAGTCGCGGAAGGTGCGTTTCAGCAGGCTCGACTCCGCTAGCCAGGCATCGAGATCGTCGCCCAGCATGTCTTCGGCGAAGAGTTCGCCGAGCGGCAGTTCGTGGCGCTCATGCATCAGGCCCGGATCGCGCAGGCACCAGATCGCAAGCGAATATTCCGAGGCAACGAAGCCGAGCGGACGCGCGCCCGCGCGGTCGAGGCGGCGCGTCAGCAACATGCCGAGCGTCTGGTGCGCGAGGCGGCCTTCGAAGGGATAGCAGACGAGATAGAACTTGTCGGCACGGGGGAAGGTTTCCACCAGCAAATTGGTCTCGCCCGGCAGGACGGAACGCCAGGCCTGAATTTCCAGCCACTCGCGGACCGGTGCGGGCAAGGCCTGCCACTCCTCGCGATGCGCGAAGAGGCGGCGGACGCGGGCGGCGAGATAGGTCGAAAGCGGGAACTTGCCGCCATAGTAGGACGGGATCATGGGCGACGGGTCGTTCGACTTCGTGACCAGCGCTTCCGTTTCGGCGAGGCCCTCGAAGCGGAGGATGTGGCCCGCGAAGAGGAAGGTGTCGCCCGGCGCGAGCTGGTCGATGAAATATTCCTCGATCTCGCCCAGGTATCGTCCACCCCTATTTCCTCCTGGGCCGCCGATGGGCCGGCGCCCTCCCCGCTTCACCATGCGCACCTTCAGCATGGGCGCCTCGACGATGGTGCCGACATTCATGCGGTATTGCTGGATGACGGCGGGAGAGGCGGCGCGGAGGCGCATATCGCCTTCCGCCTTCGCGTTCGGCCGGAGGCGGGCGAAGCGGTCGTAATTCTTCAGCGCATAGCCGCCGGTCGAGACGAAATCGACGACCTTGCCGAACTCCTCGCGCGTGAGGGAGTGGTAGGGCGCGGCGGAGCGGACTTCCTCGTAGAGCTCGTCGGGATCGAAGGGCGCGGAGCAGGCGCAGCCGAGAATGTGTTGTGCGAGAACGTCGAGCGCGCCCGTGCGCGCCACCATGCCGTCCTGCGCGCCTTCGAGCGCGGCGGCGCGGGCGGCTTCGCATTCCAGCACCTCGAAACGGTTGGCGGGGACGAGCACGGCGCGCGAGGGATCGTCGAGGCGGTGGTTCGCGCGGCCGATGCGCTGGAGCAACCGGCTCGCGCCTTTCGGGGCGCCCATGTTGACGACGAGATCGACCTCGCCCCAGTCGATGCCGAGATCGAGGGTCGAGGTGCAGACGACGGCGCGCAGCGTGCCCGCCGACATGGCGGCCTCGACCTTGCGGCGCGCTTCCGATCGCGCTTCACCACGGCTCGCTCTCGCCGGAAGCGCGTCCTCGTTGAGACGCCAGAGTTCCTGAAAGACGAATTCGGCCTGGGAGCGCGTGTTGACGAAGACGAGGACGGTGCGGTTCGCGCGGATCGCCTCGTAGACGGCGGGGAGCGCATGGCGCGCGGAATGGCCCGACCAGGGGATGCGGACCTCCTCGTTCTCCGAACCGGCGGGCGTCAGCACCGAGATTTCCGGCAACGCGCCGGGCGGCGCGACCACGATCTCGCTCAGGGCTTCACCTTCCGGAGGCTGCGGCATCAGGTAGCGGCGCAGCGCATCGGGCTCGGCGACGGTCGCCGAGAGGCCGGTGCGGCGAAGGTCTGGCGCGAGTTTCGCGAGACGCGCGAGGCCGAGCGAGAGGAGATCGCCGCGCTTCGAATTCGCCAGCGCGTGCAGCTCGTCGAGAACGAGATGCGTGAGCGAACCGAAGAATTCATGCGCGTCGGGATAGGAGAGAAGCAGGGCGAGCTGCTCCGGCGTCGTCATCAGGATATCGGGCGGTTCGCGGCGCTGGCGCTGGCGGCGGTTCTGCGGCGTGTCGCCGGTGCGCGTCTCGATGGAAATGTCGAGGCCCATTTCGGCGACCGGCATTTCGAGATTGCGCTTCACGTCGACGGCGAGCGCCTTGAGCGGCGAGATGTAGAGCGTGTGGAGCGCGCGCTTTTTCGGCGTGGCACGGGAAGCGAGATCGAGCAGGCTCGGCAGGAAGCCCGCCAGCGTCTTGCCGGCGCCTGTCGGCGCGATCAGGAGCGCGGACTTGCCCTCCACCGCGAGTGCCGCGAGCGCGAGCTGATGCGCGCGAGGGCGCCAGCCGCGGGAGGCGAACCAGCGGGCGAAGAGCGGAGGGAGTGTTTCGGCGTCCGGCGCGACGGCGAGGGGCTTCGTCATGGGTAGAGAGTAGCAGCGAACCCCAAAACCGTCATCGCGAGGAGGCCGGAAGGCCGACGACGCGATCCAGGGCGGCAAGTTCGGTGCTCGCCGCCCCTGGATTGCTTCGTCGCGGCTTCGCCGCTTCTCGCAATGACGGTGTTAACATTTTCGTGTGCCGCTCCGGCCCTTCGCGGGGCTCAGGGCGTTCAGAGGCTCGAAAAGGTCCACCGGACCTTTTCGTTTGCCAAGGCAAAACGCCTCTTCACGGTTCAATTTGGCGGCTTGCCGTGTGAAACTGCGCTTCCCCAGCAGATCACCTCCGAGGAGTCCCCCCACATGTTCGATCAATTGCCGCCTTCCGTCCGGGAGCAGATGGACGTTCTTCTGCCGCAGGTTCTCGAGGGCGGCGTGAACATCCTGATCGCGGTCATCATCCTGATCGCCGGTCTCTGGTTTGCCGGACGGCTTCGGGCCTGGACGATGCGCGGACTCGGGCGGTGGCCGACGATGGACGAGATGCTGAAGAACTTCTTCGGCAACATCGTGCGCTACCTGGTGCTGATCTTCACGATCCTCGCGGTGCTGGCGAAATTCGGCGTGCAGACGGCGAGCCTCATCGCCGTTCTGGGCGCGGCGGGCCTCGCGGTCGGCCTCGCGCTGCAGGGGACGCTGTCGAATGTCGCGGCCGGCGTGATGCTGCTGATCTTCCGGCCGTTCCGCTCGGGGCATTATGTGGAAGCGGGCGGCGTCGCCGGGACGGTGAAGGAGCTCACGCTTTTCACGACGGAGCTCGCGACACCCGACAATGTCCAGATCATCGTGCCGAACAGCGACGTCTGGGGGCAGCCGATCACGAATTACAGCTACCACCCGCAGCGCCGTCTCGACATGACCTTCGGGATTTCCTATGGCGACGACATCGGCAAGGCGATGGACATCATCCGGCGCGAACTGGAAGCGGAACCGCGCTGCCTCGCCGACCCGGAGCCCTTCATCGGCGTCATCAATCTCGGCGAGAGTTCGGTCGATATCGTGGTGCGCGTCTGGGTGATGAATGACGACTACTGGCCGACGAAATTCGACCTGACACGGCGCATCAAGGAAGGCTTCGACGAGGGCGGCATCACGATCCCGTTCCCGGTGCGGACTATCTATAATACTGCGGCGGACTAACGCCGCCATGTGGGCTACACTGCGGACCAGCCGCGAGAGGCACGGCGACACAAAGGACTGAGAACGGACATGGATCGTTTTTTCGGCGGGCCTATCCTGCCCACGCTTTTCAAGCTCGCCATCGCCTCCATCGCGGTGGGCGTCGTGCTCGCGGTGTTCGGCATCAAGCCGATCGACCTCTGGCGCGACTTTCTCGACACCATCGCGCAGATCTGGGCGATGGGGTTCGACGCCATCGACTGGTCGTTGCAGTACCTGCTGCTCGGCGCCGTGGTCGTGATTCCGATCTTCGTCGCGATCCGGCTGTGGAGCGTGCTTATGGCGCGCGACAAGAAGGAGTGAGAGCGGCTGGCCCACGCGACAGGCGGCTTCAAGCGCGAACCAAAACAACATTTGTCATCCCGGCGAAAGCCGGGACCCACTCGCATTTCAACTTGCCGCAGCTGTTGAAGGAGGCACTTCCCTTTCCGCGACGGTAGCACATCGCCGCGCTTGCTGAGGGAACCAATGGGTCCCGGCCTTCGCCGGGATGACATTTCATTTTTATCTTTTGCTGCGTTTCAATCTCCCCTTCCCTTGCGTCAAACCGAAAGGCGAGACGGCGCGCGCGTGAGAAGCTAATCTCGCCGGCAAAACATGTCAGCGGAGGGAAAGATGGTTTCGATGTTTCGCGACGGCGCGCTCAAGGGCAAGCGCATTCTGGTGACGGGCGGCGGCACGGGGCTCGGCAAGGAGATGGCCGAAGATTATCTCCGGCTCGGCGCGGCGGTCTATATCTGCGGGCGGCGGAAGAACGTGCTCGACGACACCGCGAAAGAACTCATGGACAAACATGGCGGCTCGGTGAAGACGCACAGCGTCGACATTCGCGTGGCGCAGGCGGTCGACGAGATGGTCGAGGAAATCTGGGCGGACGGACCGCTGACGGGGCTCGTGAACAATGCGGCGGGGAATTTCATCTCGCCGACGAAAGACCTTTCCTCGCGCGGCTTCGACGCCATCGCGAATATCGTGTTTCATGGCTCGTTCTATGTCACGCATGCGGTCGGCACGCGCTGGATCCGCGACAAGGTCAAGGGCAGCGTCATCTCGATCCTCACCACATGGATCTGGAACGGCGGGCCCTTTACCGTGCCCTCCGCGATGTCGAAGGCGGGCGTCAACATCATGACGAAATCGCTCGCCGCCGAATGGGGGCCCTACGGCATCCGGCTCAACGCGATCGCGCCCGGCCCCTTCCCGACCGAAGGCGCCTGGGCGCGGCTGTCGCCCGGGCAATCGACCGATGGCGAGGGCTCGCGCGAGGGCATTCCGATGGGGCGCGTCGGCGAGATGGGCGAATTGCAGAACCTCGCGACGTTTCTCATGGCGGATGGCTGCGAATATCTCACCGGGCAGACCATCGCCATCGACGGCGGCGGCTTCTCGGGCGGCGGCGGCAACTTCTCGCGGCTGTCGAAACTCTCCGACGAGGAATGGGACAAGATGCGCGAGATGATCCGCAGCGCGAACGACAAGGACAAGGCGCAGCGGAGCGTTTGAAGGATGGAGGGCTTGCACGCCCACGGGTATCGCCTTCGGCGATCCCGAGGGCAGGCTCCGGCGCAGAGCCGCAGAGAAGAAGCGGCACACGGAGACACGGAGGAGGAAGGGTTCCACGCGAAGGCGCGAAGACGCGAAGAAGAAGAATTGATTGCGCCTGCGGCGCGAAGAACCTTCCGGCGCAAAGCGCCAGAAAATCTTCTCTGCGCCTCCATGTGCACAACTCTTCTTCGCGTCTTCGCGTGAGTCCTTTCCTCCCGTTCACATCTCGATGACGACCTTGCCGACCGCTTTACGCTCCTGGAGCATGCGCAGGGCGTCGACGGCGCGTTCCAGAGGGAAACGGGCGCAGATGTGGGGTTTGATCTTGCCTTCGGCCGCGAGCCGGTCGATGGCGTCGATGTTCGCCCTGCCCGCTTCCGGGTCGCGGCGGCCATATTCGCCGGCGCGGACGCCGATGACGGAGAAGCCCTTGATGAGCGGCATGTTGACGGAAACGGTCGGGATGCGGCCGCTGGTGAAGCCGATGACGAGGAGGCGGCCGTTCCAGGCGATGCAGCGCACGCTTTCGTCGAAGACGTCGCCGCCCACGGGATCGTAGATCACATCCGCGCCGCGCCCGCCGGTGAGCTCCTTCACCTTTTCGCGGAAGCCGCCGCTCACATTGATGACGTGATCGGCGCCGCGTTCCTTCACGATTTTCAGTTTCTCATCGGACGCGGAAGTGGCGATGACCGTTGCGCCGAGAAGCTTGCCCATCTCGACGGCGGCGAGGCCCACGCCGCCCGTGCTGCCATGCACCAGCAGCGTCTCGCCCTTCTGCAGATGGCCGCGGCAGACGAGCGCGACATAGGCCGTCAGGTAAGCGGCGGGATAGGCGGCAGCCGCGGCGAAATCCATGCTGCCCGGGATCGGACGGCAGGCGAGTTCGGGCACGTTCACTTCCTCGGCGAAGCCGCCGACGCGGAGCCCGGCAACGACGCGGTCGCCCGGTTTCAGCCGCGTGACGCCATAGCCGACCTCGGCGACGATGCCCGCGCCCTCCATGCCGGGCGAGAAGGGAAGATCGGGCTTGAACTGGTACTTGCCCTGAACCATGAGGATGTCGGGAAAGTTGACCGAGCAGGCCTTGAGGCGGAGCCGCACCTCGCCCGGGCCGGGCGCGGGCAGTTTCACCTCATCCATCCGGAGCACGTCGACATTTTCCGATAGTTCATGCACACGCATGGCCCGCATATTTCTCTCCCCGGTGTCGCTTATGGCAAATTGCTTTGCTTCGATCATAGAGACGCGGCCCCAACTTCGCCATGCTCGGCACTAGAATGGGGGCGCACGCAGGGGAAGCCCCGGAGGACAGAAAACAGATGAAGACCGGCATGGAAGATGCGCGCTTCGGCGTCGCGCATCTCGACAGGATCGCCTTGCACTACGCGGAGATGGGCCCCGAGGACGGGCCGCTCGTCATTCTGCTGCATGGCTTTCCCGACAATTGCCTCGGCTGGCGGCACCAGATGCCGGCCCTCGCCAAGGCCGGGTTTCGCGTGATCGCGCCGGACCAGCGCGGCTATGGCGTGAGCGGCAAGCCGCGCGGCGTGAAGGCCTATGACCTCGACGAGCTGGCGCAGGACGTGATCGCGCTCGCGCATCATTTCGGCGAGGCGAAACTGCGCGTGGTCGGGCACGACTGGGGCGCGAGCGTCGCCTGGTGGCTCTGCTCGACGCGACCGGCCGCGATGGAAAAGGCGGCGATGATCAACGCGCCGCATCCCGCCGTCTGGAAGCAGGCGATGTTCGCCGACAAGGAACAGCGCAAGAAGAGCCGCTATGTGAAGATGTTCCGCTTGCGCGGCATTCCCGAATGGGCGATGCGGCGGAAGAACTACGCGGCGCTGATCGAGGCGCTGGAGGCGTCGGCGCGCGACGGCGCGTTCGACAAGGCGGAGTGGGAGCAGTACCGCCGGACATGGAGCGAGCCGAAGGCGCTCACCTCCATGATCCACTGGTACCGGGCGCTGCTGAAGAAGGACCTCTCCGCGCCCGTTGCACGCATCGATGTGCCGGTGCTGCTGATCTGGGGCGAGAAGGACGAGTTCGCAGACATGTCGCTGGCGAAGCAGAGCATCGAGCTCTGCGAGCGCGGCGGCACGCTGTTCTTCGGCGAGGGCACGCACTGGGTGCTGCGCGAGGAGCCGAAACCCATCAACGACATGCTGATCACCTTCCTGCGCTCCGATCAGGAATAGGACAGCGCGGAAGCGAGCCCCGCGAGGCCGAGCACGATGAAGATCGCGGCGGCCGCGAACCGCATGAGGGCGAGCGGCACGCGTTTCGCCGCCGCCTCGCCGAACAGGACGACGGGGACATTCGCCGCCATCATGCCGAGGGTCGTGCCGAAGGCGACGAGCGCGAGCGCCTCGTAGCGCGCGCCGAGCGCGACGGTCGCGAGCTGCGTCTTGTCGCCCATCTCGACGAGGAAGAAGGCAATCGTCGTTGCCATGAAAGGACCGTAGCGGGACGGCGCCTTCGTCTCGTCCTCCAAGGGCGGCGCGTCGGGCACGAGCGCCCAGAGGCCCATGGCGAGGAAAGACACCCCGAGCACCCAGGCGAGAATTTCCGGCGTGAGCCAGTCCGCGACCAGCGTGCCGGCGAAGGCGGCGAGCGCGTGGTTCGCAACGGTCGCGGCGAAGATGCCCGCGATGACGGCGAGGGGCGCGCGGAAACGGATCGCGAGGATGAGGGCGAGCAGTTGCGTCTTGTCGCCGATTTCAGCGACGGCCACGGCACCGAGCGAGACGAGGAAGGCTTCCAAGAGACGACTCCGCTGCCGGGCGCGACACCAATGACCCATCGCGGCCGCCCGGCAAAGGCAGCGCGTGAGCCAAAGGTCTCGCCAGTTCAGCGGTGCTGAGCGCGGACGCCACGGGGGAAAATACCCCCGAGTTTGTTGACGTCCGCCCCTCTCGAAACGGAGGGCGGCTACTCCCCTAAGGACAATGTCGAGATAGCATGCTGGCCGCGCGGGCGGCAAGGGCGCTTTATGCGAATGAACCCGAGGTAAGGCCCATGGATCCCGGCTTTCGCCGGGATGACAATTCGTTTTTCAACGTAACGCAGCGCCGATGTCGCGGGCGATCCTTTCGCAAGCCGCATTCGCCGCAGGGATGACGCCCGTCATGGCGGTGAAGGCGTGGGGGAGCGAATCCTCGCAGGAATACGCGACGGAGACGCCCGCCGCTTTCAGCTTCTCCGCGTAGGCCGCGCCCTGGTCGCGCAGGGGATCGAAACCGGCGGTGACGATAATGGCGGGGGCGAGGCCTGACAGGTCCGCTTCCTTCATCGGCGAGACGCGGACATCGTCCTTCTCCGAAGCGGCGTTCAGATAGTGTGCGCCGAACCACTCCATGATTTCGGCGGTGAGCGGGTAGACGTTGGCGCAGCTTTCCATCGAGCCGCCCTTCCAGCCCCAATCCGTCACCGGATAGATGAGAAGCTGCAGGGCGGGAGCCTCGAAGCCTTCGCGCTTTGCTTCCTGCGCGACGACGGCGGAGAGATAGCCGCCCGCGCTGTCGCCGCCGACGCCGATGCGGCCGGGGATCATGCGCAGGTCTTCGGCGTTGCCTTGCGCCCATCTGTAGGCCGCGACGGCGTCATGTACCTGGGCCGGGAACCTGTGCTCCGGCGCGAGGCGATAGGCGACGTTGAGGACCGCAATGCCGGCGATGTCCGAGATCATGCTGCAGAAAGTGTGGCAGGTGTCGAGATCGCCGATGACGCAGCCGCCGAAATGGAAGAAGACGAGGCCGGGCAGCGGCCCGGTGCTTCCTGCCGGGAGATAGAGCCGCGCATCGAGCGGACCGCCGGGGCCCGGCACTTCGAGCGGCTGCACCTCGACGCCGGAGCGCGGCGCACCGTCGAGAAGGCTCAGGCCTTCGGAGGTGGCGCTGCGCGCGGTCACCGGATCGAGCGTGGTGATGGAGGGCTGGCGCGCGCCCTGCACGGCGAGCAATTGCGCGCGGGCATCGAGGATGCGGCCGTCTATCGCGAGCGGCTTGCCGCCCGACATCTTCACGAGGATGCCGTCGGGCAATTTCAGCAGGGTGCGGACGATGAATTTCTGAAGGTTCATTTTTTATTCTTTCTTTTTGGTCGAGGCGGATTGAGCGGCGCCACGACGCGGCCCTACCCTCCCCGAAAAATCCTTCGCAAGCTCGAATTTTCCTGCCCTTCGCATGGCTCAGGGCGTTCTAGGCTCGAAAAGGTCCACCGGACCTTTTCGTTCATTGAAGCGAACCGCCTCTCACCCCACAGGGGGAGGGTGGCCTCAAACAATATTCATCACGGCGTTTCCGTCTCGCCCTTGTGCGGGAGGGCGCGGAAGCCGTTCAGGACCAGCGCCGTGGCGAAGGCCGACGCATGATCCGGGTCCATTTCCGGGCGGCGGAGCATGCGGTCGCCGATTTCCATGGCGATGCCGACGACGGCGGCCATGAGGTATTCCGCGTCGACATCCGGCAGCGTGCCGTTGCGGATGTCTTCCTCGATATATTCGCGAATTTCCTCGAAGCCCGCGATGATCTCGGGCGAATCCATGCGCACGCGCACCGTGTTCGGGTTGCGGCGCATGACCTGGAAGGTGACGCGGTCGGTCGCGAGATAATCGAAATAGGTGCGGTAGGCGTTGCGGATGAAATCCTCGAAGGTGCGCGAGCGGATGCGCTCGGCGCGAAGCCGCGGACGGATGCGGCGCATGCCCTCGTCCATCAGCGCCTCGAAGACTTCTTCCTTGCTCTTGAAGTAGTTGTAGAAGGTGCCGGACGCGAGGCCGGTCTTGCGGATGATGTCGCGCACGGATGTTGCGCCATAGCCGAGATCGGCGAAGACGGTGCGCGCGGCATCGAGGATCGCCTCGCGGTTGTTGTGCTTTGTGAGTTCGCGCTTGCCCGGCGTCTTCGTCTTCTTGTCGTCGCCGGGCGGCGCGTCCCTTACGCCGGTGCTCATGCGCCGCCGCCTGCCCCGCAAGGGGCTTTCGCTCGTATCATCATCCCTCCGAGGTGCGCCGGACGGGGCTGCCCCGCCCCGATGCCGGCACGCCAGACTCAGTCACATGACGCACTCTAGCCCAATGACGAAAATCGTCAACTTTCCGCAGGGTCAACCTGCCCCAGAAGACCTTATATTTCATATGGTTAGCTTCGGATGGGCGGCGCGCTCAATCGAATGAATAGGCCGCGACAAGCCGCGTGACCGTTTCGTCGTCATCCGACAGCGGCAGGTGCACGCACTGGAACTTGCGGTAGCCGCGGCCGAGCCAGTCGAGCCGGCCGCCAAGCGCGACGGGGCCCTTGCCCGCGAGCAGATTTTCGAGAGCGGCGAGACGCTCTTCCAGGCGTTCACCTTCATGCCCCTCGCGGAGCGCCTGACCGGTGCGGTCGATGCCGCCCATTTCGACGATGCGCGTGCCGACGAGACGGTAACGGAAATCGAGCGGATGGTAGGTGACGTCGGCGATGGTGATCCAGGGCATGAGGCGGGGGATCTCGACCGGATCGATGTCGGACGGTGCGGGCATGCGCCGCGCACCCCGCTTCCTTTCCCAATATGAGATCAGGCCCGGAAGCGGCTGCCAGAGCGCATCCAGATCCTCGAGCGGCGTCAATCCTCCCTCGGCGACCAGCATGGCCGACCTCCTGACCGGAATATTCTCTGCCTCGGATTCACGCGATGCAACCATTTCAATCCCGTTCAAACGGCGGGGAAATGCCGGTTGACTCACATGCGGGCGATGGCGCTACTAGGGGCCCACAATGCGAGGGCGGCATGACGGACGACGAGATTACCGAGGAACATATTGCGCTGATGAAGGACGTGCTGATCCAGCATGTGCCGCATGCACGCGCGCTCGGCATGAACGTCGTCAACGCGAAGCGCAGCGAGGCGTGGCTGTCGGTGCCCTACGACGAAAAGCTGGTGGGCAACCCGGAGACGGGCGTGATCCATGGCGGCGTCATCACCTCGCTCCTCGACAATGCCTGCGGCATCGCGGTGCAGCTCGCGCTGCCCGCGCGGATGTCGATCGCGACGCTCGACCTGCGGCTCGACTACATGAAGCCCGCGACGCCGAAACTCGACCTCACCGCGCATACGCATTGCTACAAGGTGACGACGAACATCGCCTTCGTGCGCGGCACGGCCTATCACACGGATGAGGACGACCCCATCGCGACCTGCGTCGGCACCTTCATGCTGGCGGCGAACCGCGCGGTGCCGATGCCGATCTCGCCGGAAGCGGCGGCGGAAGCGATGAAGTTCCTCGAGAAGAACAAGGGCGACAAGGCATGAGCGAGAAGAAGACGCCGCCCGACATCAACGCGCTCATGCAGGCGATCCCCTATGCGCGCTTTCTCGGCATCACCGTCGACCAGCGCGGCAACGAGATCACCACCGTGATGCATTTCAAGGAAGAGCTGATCGGCAATCCGGTGCTGCCCGCGCTTCACGGCGGCACCATCGGCGCGTTTCTCGAAACGACGGCCATCGCGCAGCTCGCCTTCGAGTTTTCCGAGGGCGACGCGGCGGGGAGCGCGCTGCCGAAGCCCATCGGGCTCACCATCGACTATCTGCGCTCCGGCAAGCCGGTCGATACTTACGGCCGCGCCGAAATCACCAAACAGGGGCGGCGTGTCGCCACCGTGCGGGCGGAAGCCTGGCAGGACGACCGCTCGCGGCCGATCGCGGCGGCGCATGGCCATTTCCTGCTGAAGCCGGCGGACGACCCCGCCGGGTCATGAGCGCCGCCGAGGGAAACAGGCACCGGCAGGTCAGTCACCGGACCGTGCTCGCCATCGCCGTTCCCATCGTCATTTCCAATATCTCGACGCCGCTGCTCGGCTTTGCCGATACCGCCGTGATGGGGCGCATGGGCGACCCGAAATATATCGGCGCGGTGGCGCTCGGCGCGCTGATCTTCACGATGGTCTACTGGACGTTCGGTTTCCTGCGGATGGGGACGACCGGACTGACGGCGCAGGCGGAAGGCGCCGACGACGGCGAGGAAATCCGCGCCGCACTCGGGCGCGCGGTGCTGATTGCGGGCGCGATCGGCGCAGGGCTCATCGTGGCTCAATGGCCGGTTTCCTTCATTGCCTTCCGGCTGCTCGACGGCGGCGCGGAGGTGGAAAGCCTCGCGCGCGTCTATTTCGACATCCGCATATGGAGCGCGCCTTTCGCGCTCGCGAATTACGCGCTTGCCGGATGGTTCATCGGGCTCGGGCGCGCGAAAGTCGCGCTGGTGCTGCAGGTGTTCCTCAACCTGGTGAATGTCTTCTTCAACATCTGGCTGGCGCTCGGGCTCGGCTGGGGCGTGGCGGGCATTGCGGCGGGGACGCTGATCGCGGAAGTGTCGGCGGCGGCGCTCGGTCTCCTGCTCGCGGCCCGCGCGCTCGGCGCCTATCCGGGCACGTGGACGCGGGCGAGGCTGCTCGATGCGGCGCGGCTCGCGCGCACCATCGCCGTCAACCGCGACATCATGATCCGCACCATCGTGCTGCTGCTGTCGTTTGCCTGGTTCACGGCGAAGAGCGCGGAGGCCGGGACGGTGACGCTCGCCGTCAACTCGATCCTGCTGCAATTCGTGACGGTGAGCGCGTTCTTCCTCGACGGCTTCGCGCTTGCCGCCGAAACGCTGGTCGGCAAGGCGACGGGGGCGCGGAACCTGAGACAGTTCGACATGGCGGCGAAACTCTCGACCGCCTGGGCGGGCGGCATTTCGCTCGTGCTGAGCGCGGCGATCTTCCTCTTCGGCGAGGCGGTGATCGATTTCCTGACCATCGATGCGGAAGTGAGGAGCGCGGCGCGGGTCTATCTCGCCTGGGCGGCGGTGCTGCCGGTGCTGTCGGTCTGGTGCTACCAGCTCGACGGCATCTTCATCGGCGCGACGCGCAGCACCGAGATGCGGAATGCGGCGCTCGTTTCGAGCGGCCTCTTCCTCGTTCTCTGGTGGCTCTTCCTGCCTTACGGCAATCACGGCCTCTGGGCGGCGCTGGCGGGCTTCAACCTGATGCGGGCGGCCTCGCTCGGGTTCTATTATCCGAGGCTCAGGCGGGCGCTCGCCTGAGCGTTACAGAATCTCCAGCACGCTTTCGGGCGGACGGCCGATCTTCGCCTTGCCGCCCGCGACGACGATGGGGCGCTCGATCAGGATCGGGTTGTCGACCATGGCCCGGATGAGCTTTTCATCCGTCAGCTTTTCGCTGTCGAGGCCGAGCTCCTTGTAGACCGCCTCGCCTTTCCGGATGAGATCGCGCGGCTTCATCTTCAGTTTCTTCAGGATCGCCTGAAGTTCGGCGGCGCTGGGCGGGGCCTTCAGATAGTCGACGACGAGCGGCTCGATGCCCCGCTCTTCCAGGAGCGCGAGCGTCTGGCGCGACTTCGAGCAGCGCGGGTTGTGATAGATGGTGGGGCGGGCCATGAGCTTGCCTTTCTAGAGTTCGACGTCCGCGCCGACGGCATCCTTCAGATGCGCGAAGCCATCCGCGGCAAGGCGGGCGGCGAGCCCCTGCTTGATGCGGGAGACGAGCGCGGGACCTTCATAGGTGAGCGCGGAGTAAAGCTGGACGAGGGACGCCCCGGCGCGGATTTTCGCATAGGCGTCGTCGCCCGACATGATGCCGCCGACGCCGACAAGCGGAATGCGGCCTTTCGTCAGACGGTACATGTCGCGCAACACGCCGGTCGACATGGCGAAGAGCGGCGCGCCGGAAAGACCGCCGGTCTCGCCCGCGTGCACGCCGGAGACGAGGCCCTCGCGGGCGATGGTGGTGTTCGAAACGATGAGGCCGTCGAGGCCTTCGGCGAGGGCGACCTCGGTAATGTCGGTGAGTTCCTCCTCGTTCAGATCCGGCGCGATCTTGAGAAGGACCGGCGTCGGGCGCGCGCGGTCCGTGCGGCGCGCGGCAAGGACACGGGCGACCAGGCCCTGCAGCTCCGCCCGGCTCTGCAGCGCGCGCAGGCCCGGCGTGTTGGGCGAGGAGATGTTCACCGTGAAATAGGCGGCGAGCCCGTCGAACATGCGGATACCCGCCTCGTAGTCGGCAACGCGGTCGGCGGCGTCCTTGTTGGCGCCGATGTTGACGCCGACGATGCCCGGACGGCGGCGCCGCGCGAGCAGGCGCTTCTTCAGCGCCTCGTGGCCTTCATTGTTGAAGCCGAGACGATTGATGACGGCGCGATGGACCGGCAGGCGGAAGATGCGCGGGCGCGGATTGCCGGATTGCGGCAGCGGCGTCACCGTGCCGACTTCGGCAAAGCCCATGCCGAGCGCGAGCATGGCGTCCGGCACCTCGCCGTTCTTGTCGAAACCGGCCGCGATGCCGACCGGGTTCTCGAAGTGAAGACCGAAAAGATCGACGCCGAGGGAGACGGGATCGGACCCGTGCCGGCTCGGCCCGAGGCCCATGCGGAGCGCGCGGATCGTCAGACGGTGCGCGGTTTCGGGATCGACGATGCTGGCGAAGGGACGGACGAGCGGGAAAAGATCCATGCGGTTCAGCTTTCCACCCCGCCGGTCACATGAGAAGGGAAAACATGCGCGCCCTCGCCGTCGAGCGGCAGGGGGTCGACGCGGGCGACGGCCGCGACGGGCAGAACGTCATAGAGATGGGGGAAGAGCGCGCCGCCGCGGGACGGCTCCCATTTGAGCGCTTCGCCGAGCGCTTCCGCATCGACAGCGACCAGCAGAAGCCCCTTGCGGCCGGCAAAATGACGCTCGGCCGTTTCCGCTGCCTGTTCGGCGGTCGAGAAATGGATGAAGCCGTCGTCGATGTCGACGGCGGAGCCGATAAAGCGGCCTTCCGCCTCGGCGGCGATCCATTCGTGCTCGCTGACGATCTTGTAGATAAGGCTGGTACTCGATGACACGGCGGGTCTCCCGATGCGGGCGCACTTTAGCGAGGGGCCGCCCCGGCTACAAGACTATGGATAGGAACTAAATCCTGTGCCATTCTGCGGGCCGCCCCTCGCGGAGGAGGAACACCGGCCATGCCCCGCCCGCTTTCCCATGCCCGCATCTGGGCCGCCATCGACGCGCTGGCGGCGCGGCACGGCATGAGCGTTTCGGGCCTCGCCAAGGCGGCGGGGCTCGACCCCACGACCTTCAACAAGTCGAAGCGCGTGACGGCGGCCGGGCGGCCGCGCTGGCCGAACACGGAAAGCCTGTCGCGCATCCTGCAGGCGACGGGAGCGGAACTCGAGGACCTGCTGCTGCCGGAAGACGGCGCAGCGCGGACGCCGAACCGGGTGCCGCTGATCGGGCTCGCGCAGGCGGGCACAGGCGGCTATTTCGACGATGCGGGCTTTCCCGTCGGCGGCGGCTGGGAGGAAACGGCGTTTCCCGAAATCAGGGACGAGCATGCCTATGCGCTGGAGGTCACCGGCGACAGCATGGAACCCTTCTACCGCGAGGGCGACGTCATCGTGGTGTCGCCCGCGGCGGAAGTCCGGCGCGGCGACCGCGTGGTGGTGAAGACGATCGCGGGCGAGGTGATGGCGAAGGTGCTGGTGCGGCGGACGCAAACCCGCGTGGAACTTCATTCCTTCAATCCCGAGCACGACCCCCGCGTGCTGAAGCCGCAGGAGATCCTCTGGATGGCGCGGATCGTCTGGGCGAGCCAGTAGCTTCTATCTCTTGCCGGGGGTGGCGGCAGGCCGGTCCAGCGGCTCCATGCGGCCGAGGCGGAGGGCGACGATGCGCGACACGGCCGCCATGTCGCCGCCGTCGAGCGCCTGCTTCAATTCGAGGGCGGCGTCGCGGAGAATGGTTTCGAGCGCCGTGCGGGGCTTGCGGGCGGTAATGCCGCCGATCAGTTCGGAAGCGCGCGCGAGGCGGTCCGCGCCGCCGAAACCGGCAAGCTGGAACGCATATTGCCAGGCGATCGACATGTTGGCGGGGTCAAGCGCGAGAGCCTGTTCGTAGGCGGCGATGCCCGCTTCCGCCGACGCACCATAGACGACATTGCCGAGCGGCCCGCCCTCATAGGCGATTTCGAGATGCCAGCCGCCAAGCGCGGCATGGGCCCAGGCATTGTCCGCATTGAGGGCGAGCGCGCGGTCGATATGGTCACGGGCCTCGCTCGCCATGCCCTTGAAATGCGCGGCCATGCTGCCTTCGCGCCGCGCGACGAGGCCGAGTGCGACGGCGACGGCGAGATGCGCCTCAGGCCTGTCCGGCGCGCGCGCAACGGCGCGGCGGCCGTCGCGCAGCGCCGCTTCGAAATGCGCGAGACGCGCTTCGCCGGTGGCAACGAAATCGCCGCGCACCATTTCCGCGCGCGAGGCGAGCGCGTCGCCCTCGCCTGTCTGAACCTTGCGGGCGAGCAAGGCGGCGCGGCCGAAAGCGCCGCTGTCGAACGCCGCCTGCGCCTCGACGAGACCGCGATCGAGCGCGACGGCGGGCGCGGCGGCAAACAGCGCTGCACAGAGGAGCATGACAGCGCACACGACCCTCATCGCGCGAAAGCCTCGTCGATCAGGAAGGGCTCGTCGAAATGCGCTTCGCCGACAAAGGCGGTGGCATGCGTGCCCCATTGACGCATGGCGCCGGGGCTTTCGATGCCGAGCGGCCAGAGCGTGAAACGTTCCAGACGCTCCGTATGCGGCACGATGCCCGAGGGTCCGTAGAAGCTGCGGCGGCCGCCTTCCGGCAAGGACAGGGACTGCGCACCGAAGTCCGGGGCCGCCCATACGGATTGAAGTTCGTAGGTGGCGGGCGTCGCGGCCGGCTTCCGAGCGCCGAGATTGAGCAGGTAGTGACTGACGCTAGCGAGGCGGAGATGGATGCGTTCGCCCGGCGCGAGACGGGGCGCGTCTTTCGGCACGAGGGGGGCTTCGCGTGTGTCGCGGTCCTCAGGCACCGGCACGCGGACGAGCGGCGCGACGGGGAAGAACATGTGGTAGCAGCCACAGGGATGGATCGTGTCGTAGATGAGCGGTTCGCCGTTCTCATCAAGGGTTACGCGCCAGATGAAGCCGTCGATGCGGCCGCCGAGAAGATCGAACTCTCCCTGAAGCGGCCGGGCGGGGAACCAGACCGTGTAGACGAGTTGCGGCAGCACCCTGCCCTCGAAGCGCGTGTAGACGATGCGGGTAGAGGCAACGGGACGGGAGACATCGACGGCGGGCAGCAGTTCTCCGTCCTCGCGGCGCCAGACGGGTGCGCCGAGACGATCATCGCCGCTCTCCGTTTCGATCTCGAAGACGGGCGCGAAGGTGGCGGTGAGCTGCGCCACATCGTCCGCGGAGAATTTCGGGAGACCGAGAGCGGTGCGCGGCGCCGCGCGGACGATGCGCGATGCCTGCTCCCTGTCCACCGTTGCGGCGGGCACATAGGAAACGATGTTGTCAGACGGCGCGGGCGGTTCGTCGGGAAGCGCGAAGGAGCCGGTGTTCTCGTCCTTCCAGCGCGCATAGCCGATGACAGCGCCGAGATTTGTGATCGGGTAGAGGCCGGCGGCGCGCACCCAGTTGTTGTAATGGCTGGGCGGGACAGCGGCACGGACGAGCGCGTCACGCGCCTCTGCCGATCCGTTCATGACTTCGGCTTGCAGCAAGAGATCGCCGCAGCGATTGGCGGCGGCGGCGAGATTTTCCGGATGGGCAATGCCGTGGTCCGCGGCGAGAGAGGCGCGCGCCTCGGCAGGCAGGTTCGATGCTTCGATCTCGCGCGCCCGCGCATCGAGCCAGCGCAGATGATCCACCCAGTCCTCGAAGGCGCCGGGCGCGGAAAGTTCATGGCGGAAGCTCGCCAGGAATCGATCGATGCGGAGATAAGGGAAAGTCTTCATGCGGGCCGCACCGGCATCGCCGACGTCCTGCGCCGCCACGGCTTCGTCCATGCCGCGGATGAGCGCGAGGCAGCCAGCTTGCGCAGAGCCGTCCGCCGGATCCGAACGCCACGCGGGAACGGCGACGCACGCGCCCAGCACGAACGAAATGCCGAGCGCGAGCAGCCATCGTGCAGTTGAGTTCGCCGTCCCGGTCACCCGATACCCCGCAGAAGAAACAGGGGCGCATGTTCGGCCATGCGGCGCGGGCCTGCAATGGCCCGCCGCATGATTGCCGTGAGGCGGCGACAGGTTTTCGTGACTAGCCTTTGGAGAGGTCCTCGCCTGCGAGCACGCGGCCGATCAGCGCGCGCGTGTTGTCGATGCCGTAGAGGGCAACGAACGAGCCGAAGCGGGGCCCACGCTCCTGACCGAGCAGCACCTGATAGATCATCTGGAAGAAGGCGACGGAGACGCCGGGACCGCCTTCCGGGCTCTTCTTCGTATGATCCTGATAACGCTCGATGGCGCGCGCCACGTCGAGCAGGGCGTTCTGGATTGTCGCGCTGTCCGCATCGGGCGAGAGCGTGCCGAGCTTCTCCGACAGCGCCTCGAGCGCCGCCACCTCGACCTCGTCCGGCGCGCGGAACACCTTTGCCGGCTTCACGAAGTCGTCGAAGTAGCGGATCGCATAGGTCACGAGGCGGTCGAGTTCGGGATGGTTCTCGGGCGTCACGCCGGGCACGTGACTGGAGATGAAGCCCCAGAGAACGGTCTTGTCATGCGCGTTGGAGGCGCTGACGAGATTGAGCAACAGCGCGAAGGAAACCGGCAGTTCGATCTCCGGCGGGTTGCCGCCGTGAATATGCCAGACCGGATTGCCGAGCCGTTCCTTCCAGTCCTGGCGCGGATAGGCCGCGAGGTGCTGGTAGTATTCGTCGACGGCGCGCGGGATGACGTCGAAGTAGAGCTTCTTCGCCTGGCGCGGACGCTGGAACATGTAGAGCGCGAGGCTCTCGGTCGGCGCATAGGTCAGCCATTCGTCGATCGTGAGACCGTTGCCCCTGGACTTCGAAATCTTCTCGCCCTTCTCGTCGAGGAAGAGCTCGTAGACGAAGTGCTCCGGCGGGCGGCCGCCAAGCGCCGCACAGATGCTGTCATAGACGCCCATGTTGGGCCCATGATCCTTGCCGAACATTTCGAAGTCGACACCGAGCGCCGCCCAGCGCGCGCCGAAATCCGGCTTCCATTGAAGCTTCACGCGGCCTCCGGTGACGGGCAGCGTCGTTTCCTCGCCGTCCTCGTCGTCGAAGGTGATGGTCCCCTGTTCGGCATCGACCTTCTTGATCGGCACATAGAGAACGCGGCCGGTCTTCGGCGAGATCGGCAGGAAGGGCGAATAGGTCGCGCGCCGCTCTTCACCGAGCGTCGGCAGCATGATCGCCATGATCTCGTCGTAGCGCTCGGCGACGCGCTTCAGGATCGGGTCCAGACGTCCCGACTTGTAGTAATCGGTCGCGCTCGCAAATTCGTATTCGAAGCCGAAGGTGTCGAGGAAGCGCCGCAGCATCGCGTTGTTGTGATGGCCGAACGAAGGAAATTCGTTCGTGAACGGGTCCGGCACCGAGGTCAGCGGCATGTGCAGATAGGGTTCCAGGAAGGCGCGATCCGGCACGTTGTCCGGGATCTTGCGCATCCCGTCCATGTCGTCGGAGAAGCAGAGAAGGCGCGTCTTCACGCCCGGCATCATCAGCTCGAAGGCGCGGCGCACCATGGTCGTGCGCGCGACCTCGCCGAACGTGCCTATATGGGGCAGCCCCGAAGGTCCGTACCCGGTTTCAAAAAGGACGTCCGGGTCGGTCTCGCCACTCTTTTCAAGGCGAGCCACCAGTTTTCGCGCTTCCTCGAAGGGCCAGGCCTTGCTGACGCGGGCGGCTTCAAGGAGGTCGGACGAACTTATGGCGGCGGGAGCGGCGGACATCTAGTCTGTACCTGAAAATATTGACTTAAGGCTTTGTCAAGCGCGCGGACCCTATGCTTTGGCTATCCCCCCGTCAATGCGGCGCGCGTGCCGCAAGACGGGTGGCAAGCGGGGCCCGATTGCCCGGCCGCCTGTCCGGGAAAGCCATGTTGTAGCGTATTGTGGCGGTATGCCCGGAGAGCCAGAACATTGACGACACCGACACCGGATAATCCCGCCCAGGGCGTGCCGGCCGCAGAGGAAGAGGTCATTCTTCCGCTCGGCCCCATGCGCCGGGCCTATCCCATCGAAACGAGGATCGCCGCCGAGCAGGTGAACCTGCTGATGTCGCTTGGCGAGTCAAGCCGCTGGACGGTCTTCGGCGGCATCGCCGTCGTGGGGCTCGCCTTCTACGAGACGGCGCCGATCTGGGCGACGCCGGTGGTCGCCGCGATCCAGTTGATTGCGCAATTGCTGTTCGACCGCGTGCGCGCCGGTTTCCGCGCCGATCCGGACGCGGTGCCGAACGCCAAGAAATGGGCCCACCGCTACGCGCTCGTCACGATCGTCAGCGGTTCGACCTGGGCCGCGGGAGCGATCCTGTGGCTGCCCGGCTCGAGCTTCGCCCATGAGATCTTCTACCTGCTGGTGCTCGCCTCGCTCATCATGGCGACGGCCGTTTCCCGCGCGAACTACCCGCCCGCAATCATCTATTACGGACTTGCCACGAGCCTGCCCGTCGTCGTCATGCTGCTCTGGCGCGCAGACCCGCTCTCCATTGCGACGGTGGTTCTTGCCGCGATGTTCTTCGCGACCGTTACGGGATGGACCCGGCGCATCAACGAGGGATACCGGGAAGCCTTCAGGCTCAGGTTCGAGAACGCCGATCTGGTCGAGCGCATGGCGCGCGCGCATGCAGCAAGCGAACAGAGGCGGCGCGATTCCGAAGAAGCGGAAACGCGGGCGCGCGCCGCGATGCAGGCGAAGCAGGAATTTCTCGATATCATCAGCCACGAGGTCCGCGCGCCGCTCGATGGATTGCGCAACCTGGCGATCTATCTCGCCGACGAGGCGACGAGCGATACGCAGATGAAGATCGCGGCGTCGATGGAGGAAACCAGCCAGCTTCTCAGGCGGTTGCTCGACGACATGATCGATTTCTCGGAAATCGAGGCGCATTCGATGGAGCTGAAGCCGCGGAGCTTCGACCCCGCCGACCTCACCGGCAGCATCGTGCGCATGACGCGGCACCAGGCCGTGGCGCGCGGATTATCGCTTGAACTCGACACCAGCATGGACCTGCCGGACCACATGATCGCCGATCCCGACCGTGTGAAGCAGGTCCTCACCAATCTGATCGGCAATGCGATCAAGTTCACCTATCAAGGCGGCGTGGTGGTGCGCATCGCTTCGCTGAAGACACCCGAGGGCGAAACCGTATTCCGTTTTTCGGTGAACGATACGGGGCCCGGCCTGTCGGAAAGCGGACGCAAGAGAATATTCGAAGCCTTCGCGCAGGGCGCCGACGCGCAAGACTTCCGCTTCGCGGGAAAAACGGCGGGCATCGGGCTCGGCCTGCCGATCAGCGAGAGGCTGGTCAGCATGATGGGCGGCCATATCGGCGTCGACAGCACACCGGGACAAGGCAGCACCTTCTGGTTCCTGCTGCCGGCGGAACCGGGCGGCGCGGCCGCCTATTTCGCCGCGCTGCGTGCCGAAGGTCGGCCCGCGCGCAGCGGCAAACCGGAACGGCTGATCGACCTCGACCATCTCTACGAACTCGAACAACGGGTCGGCGGACAGCACATTACCGATCACCTGGTGGCGGGCCTCGAGCGGGTCCTCGAAATTCACCGGGAGATCGAGAAAGCGCGCACGCTGCGCGACGAGGAGATGCTCGGGAAACATGCCCGGGCCCTGCGGCTGGCGGCGACGGATATCGGGCTTACCGCCGTATCGGCCGTCGCGGAGAACATCGACACGGCGCTCGGCCAGGGAGAGACCGACGCGGCGATGAGTTCCGTGCCCCGGCTGCAGCAGAAGATCACGGCGACATGGCGCGCGCTCGCCAAGGCCTATCCGAGCCTTGCCGCCTGAGGCGGTGCATTCCCTCGCCCTACCGTCCCGGCAATATCTTTGAGGCGGCGCATCGCTATACTGCGCGGCGATGTCCGACTTCCCTCACGACGATTCGCCCGCCTTCCGCGGCGGGCCGATGCTTCCCGACGCGGCCGCCATGGTGCCTGCGCGCGGCCCGGGCGGCGGCGCCGTTTGCGTGAGCGCCGACGGGGAGATCGAGGAGCTTTCACCGGACGAGGCCCTGAAGCGGATCGAGCGCGAGCCGGTGATGCTGGTGCATGCGGGGTTCACGGCACGGCGGGTCGCCCGGGGGCGCGCCTTTCGCGAACCGGGGCCGCAGGTCCTCGACCTGATGGAACTCTTCGCCTTCGCGCATCCGGCCGAACCCTGCCTGCCGACAGCCGACGGGCTTGCCCGCGCGCTCGGGATCGAGGCCGGAGAGACGCCGGAGGAACAGGCGATGATGCTGCGCGAGGCGGCGGCGCAAATGCTGACGCGGCTGCAGGACCCGCGCCTGCCCGACCGGCCTTCCGCCGCGCGTACGGCCTACCGGATGGCGGAAGCGGGATGGGCCTGGGGGCCGGGCGTCGTCGCGGCGCTCGGCGATGCGCTGGGGCGGGACGGCAAGCCGCCAGCGTCCCGCGGCTTCGATATATGGAACGAATTGCCCGAATGGGAAGAGCGCGCGCCGCGGCCGCCTGCCGGATCGCTCCCGGTGAGCGTTGCGGAAGCGGAGACGCGGCTTGCGGAGCTCGCGGGCGCGGACGCCGAGGACCGGCCGGGCCAGGTGGCCTTTGCGGGCGCCGCCGCCGAGGCCTTCCTCCCTCGCGAACGGGCGGGCGAACCCCATGTCGTGATTGCGGAGGCGGGCACGGGCATCGGCAAGACGATCGGTTATATCGCGCCCGCAAGCCTCTGGGCCGACCGGAACAAGGGCACGGTCTGGATTTCGACCTATACGAAGAACCTGCAGCGCCAGCTCGACCAGGAGCTGACCCGGCTTTATCCCGATCCGGCGGAGAAGGCGGAAAAAGCGGTCATCCGCAAAGGGCGCGAGAATTATCTCTGCCTGCTCAACTTCGCGGAGATGGCGGACCGGGCGGCGCTCAGCGGCAATGCGGTCGCGGCCGGCCTCATCGCCCGATGGGCGAAGGCGAGCCGCGACGGCGACATGGTGGGCGGCGACTTTCCGGCCTGGCTGGCGGCCCGGCTTGGCGGCGTGACGGGACGGACGGGGCTCACCGACCGGCGCGGCGAATGCGTCTACACCGCCTGCCCGCACTACAGGAAGTGCTTCATCGAACGGGCGATCCGGAAAGCGCGGCGGGCCGAGATCGTGGTCGCGAACCATGCGCTGGTGATGCGGCAGGCGGCGCTCGACCAGGCGATGGGGCCGGTTGCGCCCGCGCCCGCAAAGCCGGAAGACGCGGCGGGCGGGGCGGAAGACGAGGCGCCAAGCGGGCGCGAAGCACGCTCGCGATTCGTGTTCGACGAGGGGCACCACATCTTCGATGCGGCGGACAGCGCCTTTTCCGCCTCGCTTTCCGCCCTCGAAACGGCGGAGCTGAGACGCTGGATCCGGGGCGCCGAGGGACAACGGGGAAGACGGGGACGCGGCCTCGACGAGCGCGTCAGCGACCTCATCGCCGGCGACGAACTGGCGGAGGAGGCCCTCGTGACGGCGCTTTCCGCCGCCGCGGCGCTTCCGGCGCCGGGATGGACAACACGCATCAACGAAGGGCAACCGCGCGGCGCGGCGGAGAAATTCCTCGCTCTGGTGCGCCAGCAGGTGCATGCACGGGCGGAGGAAACGGGCGCCGTCTTTTCGCTCGAAGCCGAAACGGAGGCGCCGGTCGACGGCCTCGCGGAAGCCGCCGCCGCGCTGGACGATGCGCTGAAACGGCTTGCGCAACCGCTGCACCTGATCGCGGACCGGCTGAGGGCGCGGCTCGACGCGGAGGCGGAAGACCTCGACACGGCAACGCGCATCCGCATGGACGCGGCGGCGCGCGGGATCGAACGGCGCGTGCGCGTGCTCATTCCCTCCTGGCGGAGCATGCTTGCGAGCCTCGGCGCGGCAACGCCGGAAATCTTCGTCGATTGGTTTTCCGTCGATCGTCTCTTCGGGCGCGAGATCGACACGGGCATGCACCGGCACTGGCGCGACCCGTCGATCCCGTTTGCGGCGGCGGTGCTCGAACCGGCGCATGGCGTGCTCATCACCTCGGCGACGCTGCGCGACCAGTTGCCGGACGAAGACGACGAGGAAGGCGGCTGGGAGAGCGCGGAGATCAGGACGGGCGCGTCGCATCTCGCGCTGCCCGCGACGCGCGCCTTCATGGCCTCGCCCTTCGACTACGGACGGCAAGCGCGCGTCTTCGTGGTGCGCGATGTCAGCCGGACGAACCTGGACGAGATCGCGTCGGCCTATCGCGAGCTCTTTCGCGCGGCGGATGGCGGCGCGCTCGGCCTCTTCACCGCGATCCACCGGCTGCGCGCCGTGCATGAACGGATCGTGTCGCCGCTGGAGGAGGCAGGGCTCACGCTCTACGCACAGCATATCGATGCGCTCGACACAGGCACGCTGGTCGACATCTTCCGCGCGGAACGCCATGCCTGCCTGCTCGGCACCGATGCGGTGCGCGACGGGGTGGACGTGCCGGGCGACTCGCTCAGGATGATCGTGTTCGACCGCGTGCCCTGGCCGCGTCCCGACATATTGCACAAGGCGCGGCGCGAACAATTCGGCAAGGCACGCTACGACGACATGCTGACCAGGCTGCGGCTCAAACAGGCCTTCGGGCGGCTGATCCGCCGCGCCAGCGACCGGGGCGTCTTCGTGATGCTCGATTCACGGCTGCCGACGCGGCTCACCTCCGCCTTCCCGCCCGGCACGGAAATTCACCGGGTGGGCCTTGCCGAAGCCATCGCGGAATCGCGCCGTTTCCTCGGCGGCGAGGCGGCGCTTGCCGGGGCGTCAACCGATCCCTAAAGTCGCGGCGAGCCAATGCCCCCAGAAGGCCCGAGGAAGATACATGTCGACGATTCCCCACGAAAACGCCCTGATCTACATCATGGTGACGATGAGCGCGGTCGATCGCGCGATGAGCGACAACGAGCTTCGCGACATCGGCACCATCGTGCAGACGCTGCCCGCCTTTCGCGACTTCAATGCCGAACGGCTGATCCCGGTCGCGAAGGAATGCGCGGCGATCCTGCAGGAAGAGGGGGGTCTCGATGCGGTGTTCGGGCTGGTAAAGGACGCACTGCCGCTGCATCTGCGCGAGACGGGCTATGCGCTGGCGGTCGAAATCGCGGCGGCCGATCTCTCGATCGGCGCGGAAGAACTGCGCCTGCTGCAGCTTCTGCGCGACACGCTCGAAATCGACAAGCTCGTCGCCGCCGCCATCGAACGCGGCGCACGGGCGCGGCACATGTCGCTCTGAAACGTCAGGTGCAGGCGCCCTCGCCCGTCTGTTCGAGCCGGTCCCCGATCCTGTCGTAGAAGAGCCGCGTGCATTCCGCGTCACCACTGTAGCGGTCGGTCTCGCGGTGGATCAGGACAGGGGCGCCCTCTTCCCAGATGTATATGTCGATACCGCCCTCGGCGGCGCTGGAGCGCCACCGGCTGACGATCTCCTGCGTGTCGGCATCGAATTCGGGCGAAACGATCGCATCGAGGGAAGCGCTTTCCGTGAAGCGCGCTTCCTCGTCGGACCAGAGCCAGTTGCGATAGAGCGTGTTGGGGCCCGCCGTCGTCTGCGCAAGGAGGCGGAAATCGAGATAGCCGTCGAAATTCGCGTCGATGGTTTCGAAGCCATTGTGCTCGATCTGCGGCGCGACGCTGGACCCTATCTCCGCGAAGGACTGGAACGGCTCGCTCTCGCCCTGACGCCGAATGGACAAGGTATCGACGACGCGCTCACCCATCTCAGCGTCGATATGCCAGGCGATGTCGAAATAGAAGGGCGGCAGGACCGGGTTGATGCGGGCCTCGCAAACGATGGGGGCGGCATCGGCAGCCGAACCCGGGGCGATACAGGTGTGGCCGGCCAGGAAGGTTTCGTCGCCCGGCACGCGCGCCCGGCGGTCATCGGCGCCGGCGGCCGCTTCCGTCGCCACCGCCTCGATGCTCGCGCCGACCTCCTGCGCGAATGCGGAAGCAGGCAGCCCCAGCAGCACACAAACCAAGACACCGGATCGAAACAGCCCAGACATGACCCTGCCCCCTTCGCATGGCGGTGCGTCGCGGTTCCGCCAGTCTAGCGCAAGAGAGAGGCGAGCGGCCTTTTTCTTCGGACCGAAGCCGCATTATAGTCGCTGCGCCGATATGACAGGATCCGGAGCGGAAACCGGACCGAATCACCGAGGACGCTCCGGGACTTCCGAATGCCCGACTTGCTGACGCTTCACGAACCGCAGATCAGGCTCGCCGCCTTCGCAGGCGTGCTGGCGCTGATGGCATTTCTCGAGTTTGCCCTTCCAAGGCGCATCGTGGACGCCGTACGGGCGCGGCGCTGGACGACGAATCTTGCACTCGCGGCGATCGGCACAGGGCTGCTTCGCGTAGCGGTACCGCTGCTGGCAACCGGCGTTGCGCTGGAAGCGGAGCGGCGCGGCTTCGGCCTGTTCCACTGGCTCGGCGTTCCCGATGTGCTCGCTTTCGTTCTTTCGCTCGCCGCCCTCGATCTTCTCGTCTATGTGCAACATGTCGTGTTTCACAAATTCGACATCCTGTGGCGGATGCACAGGGTTCACCACGCCGATCCGCATGTCGACGTCACGACCGGCATTCGCTTCCATCCGCTCGAAATCCTGATCAGCATGGGATTGAAGATGGCCGCCGTCGCTCTTATCGGAGCGCCCGCCGCCGCCGTCATACTGTTCGAAATCGTGCTGAACGCGGCGGCGATGTTCAACCACGCCAATGTGCGGATTGACGAGAAGACGGATGCGCTGCTCAGGCGGATCATAGTGACGCCGGACATGCACCGGGTGCATCATTCTATCTATCGTGACGAGCAGGACATGAATTTCGGCTTCAGTATCTCGCTTTGGGACCGGCTGTTCGGCACCTACCGGGCGAACCCTCGCGAAGGACAGGAAGCGATGCGGATCGGGCTCGCCGACTATCCGGCCCCGGCTCCGGAAGGACTGGGCTGGAGCCTCGTCAATCCATTTTCGGCCCATGCCCGGGGAACGCCTCTCCCGGCAAAACAAAGCGCGGGGAGCGAGTGACATGAAACGACTTTGTCTGCTGCGCCACGCGAAATCCGACTGGGGCGATCCCGCGAAGGACGATTTCGACCGGCCGTTGAATCCGCGCGGCGCGACAGCGGCGGATTTCATGGCGACGTATATCGCGCATTCGCCCTACCGGCCGGACGCCATTCTCTGCTCGACCGCCGCCCGGGCGACCGCGACCTGCGCGCCGCTCTGCACGGCGCTCGGGGGCGTGCCCGTGACCTATCTCGATGAACTCTACCATGCGATGCCGGACGTGATGATGGAGGCGATCCACAAGGCGCCCGACACGGCAGAGACGCTGCTTGTCGTCGGTCACAATCCGGGCCTCGTTCTGCTGGCAATGGCGCTGGCGGAGGACCCGGAGGAAGAGACCGCCCTTCGCATCGCTCACGGCGTTCCGACGGGCGGGTTCATCGTGTTCGAGTTCGATGCCGACCGCTGGGCGGATATCGACGAGGGAGACGGCGTGCCGCGCTTCTTCGGAAGGCCGCGCGACCTGATGGCCGATGCGGCCAGCGAAAAGAACTGATCGCGCAATCAGTAGATGCTTGCCGAGAAGTACCTGGCGCTGATCCGCGCATAGGTGCCGTCCGCCACGAGTGCGGATAGCGCATCGTTCATGCGGTTGCGCAACGCCTCGTCCTCCGCACGCAGCGCGATGCCTGCGCCCTCGCCAAAAAAGGACGGGGCGGCATAGTTCGGACCGACGAGGCGGCAGCAATCCCTCCCCTCGCCCGAGGTCCAGCGCAGAAGCGCATTGCGGTCCGCGAAGACGAGATCGACGTCGCCTTCCGCAAGCGCCTGACGGGCCCGCTCGACGCTTGCAAAGGGCACCAGCGTTGCGTTCGGGAACCGTGTCAGCGCAAAGGCCTGATGAACCGAGCCCGCCTGAACGGCAATGCGCCGGCCGGCGAGCGCCGAGGCCGTGGCGGCAGGAGGAACCGCGTTCCGCCGCGCAGCGAAATGACCGGGGGTCGAGTAGTAGCTTGCGGTGAAGACGACATTGTCGTCGGCCGCCGGACTTTCGCGGCCCGGCACCGGGATCAACATGGAGGCAATGACGGCATCGCCCTCGCCCCGCTTCAGGGCGGGAACGAGATCGTGCCAGGGCCGCAGGGTGAAACCGCATTCGGCCTGCAGCCGGTCGCAGAGCGCCCGGGCCAGCTCGATGTCGAAACCTGCAAGGTCCCCGTCGTTCTCCCGGTAGTTGAAGGGCGGATAATCGCCTTCCGTCAGGAAGACGAGGCGGCGCAGCGCGGGTGTCGCCGGGAGAGGCTCCGCAGCGCGCTCCGGATTAGGGAGCGGCAGCTGCAGCGCCATGATCTGCTCGAGGGAAAGGGGTGCGACCGGGCGCGCTGCATCCGGCACCGAGCTTGAGCCCGGCGGCGTCTCCGCCTCGACAATCGCGGCGGTTTCCCCCGCGGCCGGATCGACCCAGGGGAGTGGCGCACCTTCGTAGAGCTGCACGAGCGCCCCCGCGAGCCAGACAATCGCCCCCAGATTGAGATAGAGAAGAAACCGCATAGGCCCGCCCGATTTTCCCCTCCAGCTTCCTAGCACAGCCGGTTTGTTCCATTGTGACACAAATCCGCTCTCCCCATCCGTTCCAGACCGGAAAAGCGAGCGCTTTGTTTCCGGAAACAGCAAGCTCCGTGCCCCTTCTGATCCTTAAGGTCTATTAAGGTTAACGGCTGTCTTTTTTACGATTTATTGGAGAATTGAAGCTTCCCGCACGCGGATGCGAATCAAGACCGGGGATCTCGGGGGGAACGATTGGAAGACAAGTCGACCGGCCCCAGGGGCCCGTTGAGGGCGGACTCGACCGAGCCGCCGCCGGAGCGCCCGCGCCGGAGAAAGGGCCGGGGAAGCCCGCGGCCGCTTCTCGGAGAAATGGCCGTCGAGGCGGGGCTCATGCTTCCCGAAATGCTTGCCGCCGCGCTGGAACGGCAGCGCGACTGGGGCGGTCCGATCGGCCGGGTGCTGGTGAGCACCGGTTCGTTGAGGCTGATCGACCTCGCCCGGCTCTACAGCACGCAGCGCGGCCTGCCGTTCGTCAATCTCCTGACGGAACCGCGCGACCGCTCGCTCGCGCAGCCAGCCGCGCTCGACTTCTATCTCCGCGAGTCCTGCCTGCCCTGGCGGCGGCGTGCCGGCGAAACGATCTATGTAGCGGGACACCCGGACAAGGCGCGCGCCGCGATAGCCGACTACGAGGGCCGCGTCCGCCCCGTCTTCGTTGCCTCTCCGCGCGACATCACGCGTGTGGTAACGCGAGACTTTGCGAACGAGCTCACCGACAGGGCGGTTTTCGACCTTCAACAGCGCATGCCGGAAAGTTCCGCGGCTCTCCGGCTCTCACGCAGCCAGTCTGCCTGGCTCCTTACCGGCGCGATCCTGCTCCTCGCCGCTCTCGTCATGGCACCGACGACCGTTTTCGCCCTCGCCAATATCGCCATCGGGCTGGTCTTTCTGTCGGTGGCGGCGCTTCGCTACGTCTCGATCTTCACAGGTCTGCTCTCGCCACCGACGGCGGAGGAGCTCGCCTATGCGGCATTAGGTAGCAAGCACACCAAGTGATTGTTGCCCATGCCGTCCTTCTAAGGAGGAAGGACGATGGGACTAGTCGGGATTGCGTTAGCTGGTGCGATTACCTTCCTTATGGGCGAGCATTCTTTGAGGACACTTGACCGGCCCACGGTGGGTATATCGGTACTCGAGGAAGTGGGACTTGCCAAAGATGTCGGTGTACTCGTCGCGTCCCCACACTCTCAAAATTTCTGTGCCCTTCGTGATCATGTCAAAGAAGTGCTGTGTCACGATGATGGGGCTTTCGGGATAGGCCGAAGCTGGCATGCCGGGACCGAGCGGGTATCTGGACCAAGTCTCATAAGATATGCCGTCATACTCGCCAGACAGAATGTACGGCGTGATATCGATTGTATACCAACCGCGATAGTCGCTAGCGGGCGTTTGGCCACAGTTCTTCATGGAGATGTGAATATCGAGCGGCTTGCCAACCTCGAAACTTCGTATTTCCACTTTGTCGATGACAACATAGGCTCTCAACTGCCGCCGCGCGGTGTCTTCGGTAACGCGGATCATTTTGAACGCAGCTTTGTTGGCCAAGACGGTAACTATGAGCGTGGCCAACACCAGAGCCGTGCCGAAGCCGACGATCCAGGTTTGAACCTCGGCGGCATCGGCCATACGCTGCGACGCTTCGTTCATTCCTCTTTGAGCCGCGAGGTCGTCTATCTCCCGCTTGCGGGCATCCTGCTCAATGCGCTCGCGGGCCTCTTTCTTGGCCTCTTCCTCCACTACCTGAACGGGCAACGGAAGTGGTGGCCATTGCTCCTGAGTGGCGGCTTCGCCAGCGCTGGCTTCGGGTTGATCGGGCTCGGCCTGTCCGCCTAGTAAGAGCGTCAGTCCAAGCGCAATGATTGCGAGCCGATAGCCTCTAAGCATTGAAGTAAAAACGCCGCTGTGAATTTCCCCCGAGAGAGCTTATTGCGGACGTTTACCTCTTTGTCGTCAACGCCTATTTCCCTGAGCCTTTCGACGAGCTGGCCGTAGGTCATGCCCTTGCGTTTTAGCTCTGATTTCAACAGGTTAGCCGCCTTGGCTTCCCAATCCGTCTTTTCGGTCATGTATCGCCTGCGATAAGAAATGTAACGTAAACGATACTTATGCCCTTGTATGGGTTACGTCAACGTACTATATCCGTTACATAGGTAACGGAGACGATGACAAATGGCCCAACATTTCCTTCTTTCAGCCAAAGCCCGGACGCTCTCGCTCGCCAAGGTCATTCGCATGAGCGATGACGAGGCTTACGAGGCTTTCAAGGCGATCCGCTGGGCCGAGAACAACGGTGAGGCTGTATGCCCCCGCTGTGGTTCTGTTGAGGTCTACACCTACGCCGCCCGCAAGATTTTCAAGTGCAAGGGCTGTGAGGCCCAATTCAGCGTCACAACGGCCACGATCTTCGCCAGCCGGAAAATGAGCATCCGCAACCTGCTGGCCGCCATTGCGATCTTCGTCAACGGTGCGAAGGGCATGAGCGCGCTTCAGCTTAGCCGTGACCTCGATTGCCAGTACAAGACGGCCTTCGTTCTCGCTCACAAGCTGCGCGAGGCGATGGGCGCGGAATTGAAGGACCGCAAGCTGTCCGGTCACGTGGAAGTCGATGGCGCGTACTTCGGCGGCTATGTGAAGCCTGAGAACCGGAAAGAGGATCGCAAGGACCGCCGCCTGAAAGAGAACCAGACCGGCAAGCGCCGCGTGGTTGTTGTTGTGCGCGAACGTGGCGGCAAGTCCTACACTCAGGTTTTCCGCACCGAAGATCAGTCCGTTGAAATGATCCGCTCGCGCGTGGAAGCGGGCAGCACGGTCTATGCCGATGAGGCGTCCGGCTGGGATGAGTTGCACGGCGCTTACGATACGAAGCGCGTCAATCACTCCATCAACTTCAAGGACGAAGACGCTTGCACCAATCAGGCGGAAAGCTATTTCTCCCGCCTTCGCCGCGCCGAAATCGGTACGCACCATCAAATCTCTGGCCGCTACCTTGGGGCCTATGCGAAGGAAATGGCTTGGCGCGAAGATAACCGCCGCGTCTCGAACGGGGAGCAATTCCTGATGGCAGCCGGTGCCGCGCTGGGCCACCCCGTCAGCCGCCAGTGGAAGGGCTACTGGCAGCGCCGGGCGGCATAAGATTCGCACACTGACGAAATGTGTTGACGAATCGCTAATGTGGATAAATCTTGGGGGGTCGAGACGATTCTCGATAAAGGAACGGCCAGCCCCGCAGCAACGGGAACTGGCCGAATTAGAACCGCCGAATGGGGCGGGGTGTGATCACTGGGGGACTTTGAGTCCTACTGGGGGTTAATGTCAAGCCTCATTCGGTCCTTCCAAGAAAGGGCCTGATATGGCTAGACGTAGAGACAGGCGGTCACCTCATGTGACCTCTGAGATGGCGGCAAAGATCAAACACCTGTGCGATCAGGGATTTTTGCAGCACGAGATAGCGGCACGATTCGGTATCAACCAAGGCCGCGTTTCCGAAATCAATACAGGCAAGGCCTACAGGGACGTTCCGCCGGATAAGAAGCCGCCGGAAAATCCCCAGCCTATGCTTCCGTTCTGATTCTGGGGGGCGGGGGCTTCGGCCCCCGTCTACCGTCATCGCCGGGCTGCTTAGGCCGCTTCTAGCTGGCCATGAATCCTGAAGAACTTGGCCAGTTCCGCCGCTGCGTCGAACGAAGCAAACTTTGCCAGAACCCTTCCGGGGGCTGACGGATTGCGTGAATCGAGAAGCAGTAGGTATAATCCGTACCCGTCGAATGCCGGATCGTCTGCCAATGCAGATTCCGCCTCAACTGCAGTTATTTCCCCGATACAAAGGCTTTTTTCGTTCGATAGGGTGGCTACCGCTTGAAAGGTCATCCCTGCATTCCTCTTGTCAGCGATAGGTGATTCGACATGCTAGAACAACCTAGAATCTCTGTAAACAAGCTCGCTGAATACATGGGGAGCAAGGCCGCTCGGCAAAGGAAGATCATTCACGACCGGAAATACCCCGACGAAGACTTTAACTTCGGCATGTATCACCGCGAGGCGGCCGAAGCTGTGTCTCGTTATCTGGCGGATGGTGCGATTGACCCGGCCCCACTAGACGCGCAAATAGCGGCGCTACTGCAATTGACGCCGGAGAAAGTCGGGACAGCGAGACGCATCAACGCGAACGTGGACGCGCTAGAGCGATTTTCAAACATGCTGGACGATGTGGACCTGCAGGGCGCGGACGCAACGCTGGGAGAGCACGCGCCACAGAAACTGAAATATCACAATGTTGAGATCAGCGTTCGGCCAGAGATCATCCTTCGCGGGCAGGGCCCGAAGGGGAAAAAGCTGGTTGGCGCAATCAAGGTTCATTTCTCGAAGTCTAGCCCGATGAACGAAGACAGCGCGGGGTATGTATCTGCGGTAGTTCAAGAGTTTTGTCGGCTTCACATCGCGAACGATGACGAGACTGTGTTTCCCGGCTACTGCCAAGTGATCGACGTCGCCTCCGGAACGGTCTTCCCGGGAGTGAAGTCCATTAAAAGGCGAATGGTTGATGTAGCTGCCGAGTGCCAAAACATCGCCGCCTTATGGCCTACCATCTAACGGCATAAGCTAGACCCGCCAGACCCTCACACCCTTGCGCTTATCCAGCGCCGTGACCTTGCCCCGCTTGGCCTGCATACGCAGGGCCTGCACGATCCTGAGACACAAGGACCGGGACAGCACCTTGTCCCCCGTATCCAGCCCCTTGGCCGTCATGACCCTGTAGGCCAGCTCACGTGTGTCTAGGTCGCCTTCCGCCTTGAGGGCGTCCTTGCATATGGCGATTACCTCGCCGCGCTTGAACAGCCTGTGGAGGTCTATGTAAGGCGTCACATCTCCCGATGCGTCAAACATCGCTATGCAGGCGTTTACATGGGAGAGGTCAGCGCGGGCCTGTTCCAAGGCGCGCTCGTATCCGGCTATTGCAGCCTCTATCTGGTGACGCTTCGTCTTGAGCGTCGTCACGGTGCGGATTTCCATGAGGAAAGACTAGCGGCGGGAGTCCGTATACGGCAGAATCTTTCAGGTGTGTTTGCTACCTAATGCCGGACTATCCCGCGTCCAAGCTCGATATCAAACTGATCTTCGAGGAGAGCGATACCGAAACGCTCGAAGCCGCCAAGGCCTTGAAGCTGCCCGACCACTTCGAGTTCATCGTCGTACCGACGAGCCTTCCCCAGACAAAACCGAAGGCGTGCAATTTCGCCCTGCCCTTCGCCAAGGGCCGGTTCCTCGTCATCTACGACGCCGAAGACTCTCCGGAACCGAAGCAGTTGAAGAAGGCCGTGGCGGCTTTCGAGCTTGGCGACGAGAAACTCGCCTGCGTCCAGGCGCAGCTCAATTACTACAACTGGAACGAGAACTGGCTGACACGGCAGTTCGCCATCGAATATGCGTCGTTCTTCGACCTGCTGCTGCCGACGATGGTGCGGCTCGGCCTGCCGATTCCCCTTGGCGGCACCTCGACCCATTTCCGCACCGATGCATTGCGGAAGGCGGGCGCATGGGACCCCAACAATGTGACGGAAGATGCCGATCTCGGCATCCGCTTCGCGCTGCAGGGGTACCGCTGCGGCATTATTCTCTCCACGACACAGGAAGAGGCCAATTGCAGCCTGCCGAACTGGATCCGCCAGCGCTCACGCTGGATCAAGGGCTGGCTGCAGACCTATCTCGTGCGCATGCGTCATCCCGTCCAGCTTTACAAAGCGCTGGGATTCAAGGGGTTTCTCGGTTTTCAGGTGCTGATCGGCGGCTTCACGCTTTCGAACCTGGTGCATCCCCTGTTCTACGCTGCAACGCTCTTCGCGCTCGCCACCACAGGCATGCCAGCCGATTTCGGGAGCAACGCCGGCCTCGCCCTCTTCAACCTGCTGGTTCTCGTTTCCGGCTATTCGCTGGCGATTGCGGCGGGAATGGCGGCCGTGCTGGCGCGGGGGCTGCCGCTCCTTTTCGCACAGACCTTCATGATGCCAGCCTACTGGATACTGATCTCGATTTCGGCCTACAAGGCACTATGGCAACTCATCACCCGGCCGTTCCACTGGGAAAAGACAGAGCACGGGATCAGCCGCATGCTGCCCGGCCAGCTTGCGGGAAATACCGCAGAAAAGCCCTCCGAACCGGCCGTTACTAACTAATCGCTAAAGACTTTCACGCATATTGGACCGAGTTTCGACCGGGAAGCGCGAGGAAGAGAGCCGCATGTCACAAGAAGCCGAAAACAGCCGCCGGACACTTGGCCCCGACGCCTATGCCAAACTTGGCGTGCTGATCGTCGAGGACACGCTCTACATGGCGAACATGCTCCGCGGCATTCTGAACGGGATCGGCGTGCGCAATATCACCAGCGCGCGGACCGGAGAAGATGCGCTCAGCGCCCTGATGCGGGGCCAGGTCGACATTGCCATCATGGACGACCTCGAACCGCCACTCGACGGCTTGTCGGTGGTGCGCGCAATCCGGACGGCGGAAGAAGACAATCTCGTCGGCATCCCCGTGATCTATGTCACGACCAAGCGCGAACGCGGTGCCATCATCGAAGCGCGCGATGCCGGCGTCACCGAAATCCTGTCCAAGCCCTTCTCCGCACAGCAGCTCATCGACCGGATCGAAACCGTTCTGACGCGGCCCCGCGCCATTGTGAAGAGCAATGCATTCACTGGCCCCGACCGGCGGCGGCGCGACGGCAAGGCTCCGGTCAAGCGGCGCGAGAGCGACCGCCGAGGTTAAGTCCGGCAAGCGTCGCAGTAGACGTCACGCAATAGATTCTTCTGAACCTTGCCCATCGTGTTGCGCGGCAGGCTTTCTACAAAGAAAGCCCGCTTCGGCACCTTGTAATTCGCGAGTTTCTGCTTCAGGCGCGCGAGCAGAGCGGCCTCGTCCAGCTCCCGGTCCGGCCGCAGCACGACGACGGCGACACCCGCCTCGCCGAAATCCGCGTGGGAGACGCCGACAATGGCGGACTCAAGTACCTCCGGCATATCGTCCACCAGCTCCTCGATCTCTTTGGGATAGACATTGAACCCGCCCGAGATGATGAGGTCCTTGGCGCGACCAACGAGATGGACATAGCCGTCTCCGTCGATCATGGCGATGTCACCGGTCTTGAACCAGCCATCCTCGGTGAACTCCTCCGCCGATTTTTCCGGCATCCGCCAGTAACCGCGAAAGACGTTGGGTCCGCGAACCTGCAGGCCGCCGACTTCTCCGGCATCGAGAATCTCTCCTTCATCCGACTTGACGCGCACTTCCGTACCCGGCAAGGGGAAGCCAACCGTTCCCGCACGGCGCTCGCCGTCATAGGGGTTCGAGGTGTTCATGCCGGTTTCGGTCATGCCGTAGCGCTCGAGAATGGCGTGACCGGTGCGGGCACGAAATTCATCGAAGGTTTCCGCGAGCAGCGGCGCCGAGCCGGACGTGAAGAGACGCATGTGGCCAACGAGGTCACGGTTGAAATCATCACCCGACAGAAGCCGCGTGTAGAAGGTCGGAACACCCATGAAAGTTGTCGCGCGTGGCAGCTCGCGCAACACGGCATCGCGGTCGAACTTGCCGAGCCAGACCATCCGCGCGCCGGAGAGAAGAGCACAATGGCAAGCGACGAAAAGACCGTGAGCATGAAAGATCGGCAGGGCATGCAACAGCACATCATCTTCGGTGAAGCGCCATGCATCGCGCAGCGCAATCCCGTTCGAGGCGAGATTGCCGTGGCTCAGCATCGCGCCCTTGGGTTTTCCGGTCGTGCCAGAGGTGTAGAGGATGGCCGCGAGATCGTTCGCGCCGCAGGCGGCAGGCGGCAACGCATCCGTCACCTTCGCCGCCGCGTCGATGAAGCTGCCGCGCGCATCGGCATCGAGGGTGAGCACATGCCGCGTGCCGTGGTGCGCGGCGATCTCCCGTGTGCTTTCCTCCGCTGACGGGTCGCATATCACCAGCCCGGGTTCGGCATTGCCGACAAGGTAATCGACTTCGTCGGGACGGTATGCCGTATTCATCGGCAGGAACACGAAGCCGCCGCGGAGGCAAGCGAGATAGATCGCAAGCGCCTCAGGCGACTTCTCGACCTGCAAAGCAACGCGGTCGCCGACGGCAAGATCCAACCCGGAAAAAAGCGCAGCATAGCGCGCGGCGGTGTTTCCCAACCTGGCATAGGACCATTCGACCGGCCCTCGCGTACGATCCGGTGCTTCCAGCGCGATCCGGGACCTGTCATCCGGGAACGATGCTTCGATCAACGTGTAGAGGGACGGGCTCATGGCACTCCGGCGGCTGACGGCGGACGGATCACCCCGCCCGCCGCCGGTCTTTATAGACGATGACCGGCCGCTTCTACCAGACAGGGCCCGCTAACTCGCGACATGGAGATGCAGGTAATGCATGTGGCGCTCGTACTGGCCGAGCAAATCGGCAATCACCTGGTCCTTCGTGTAGCCAAGAATGTCATAGCGCTGCCCGCCCTCGCGAAGCGAAACCTCGGCTCGCCATGTCCGATCCGGCCCTTCGCGTTCGCCTTCAAGCGCAGTGATGGCGAAACTCGGTATGGGAACGCTGCGCAACGAGACGCCATAGTGGAACTCGTCCTCGCTGCCATGCGAGATCGTCAGAACCGCCTCCCGCTCGCCAATCTCCACATCCGCCACAAGGCCGCGGCCCCGAATTTCCTCCGCAACTTCCTTGAGCGCGGGCGCGACGGCTTCCTTCATGAAGGCGAGCGCTCGTGCGCGACTCGGCTGATGGAGAAGGACACCGAGGCGTTGCTTCCACGGCATGGACGGATGGCCGGCGACCGAAGGCGTTACCGCCTGCAGGCTTTCCTGCCGCTGCACCTCGTGGCGCAATGCCGTGAAAAGCCCGTAGCAGACCACGAGAAGGATGAGTGCGAGCGGAAACCCGCTTGCAATGGCGCCGGTCTGCAGCGCCGCGAGACCGCCGGCGAGAAGAAGAACGGCCGCCACCAGACCCTCCATCAGTGCCCAGAAGACACGCTGCCAGACCGGCGGTTCGGGCTCGCCGCCAGAGGTGATGATGTCGATGACGAGGCTGCCGGAGTCCGACGAGGTGACGAAAAAGGTAACGACAAGCAACGTCGCGATTGTCATGGAGATGGACGCGAGCGGAAGATGCCCGAGGAACTGGAAGAGCGCGACCGCGACATCCGCCTGTACCGCATCGACCATCTGCGCCGTGCCGTCGAGCTGCATGGCGAGCGCGGTGTTGCCGAAGACGGTGAACCAGAGAAAGGTGAAGCCAGAGGGAACGAGCAGCACGCCGATCACGAATTCACGGATCGTGCGGCCCCGTGACACGCGCGCAATGAACATGCCGACGAAGGGCGACCAGGAAATCCACCAGCCCCAGTAGAAGAGCGTCCAGCCGCCGATCCATTCGTTGGGCTGGTAGGCATAGAGCGTGAAGGTCTTGCTCACGATATCGCTCAGATAGGCGCCGGTATTCTGCATCGTCGCCTGCAGCAGAAAGACGGTTGGGCCAACGACGAGCACGAAGACCATCAGCAGGATCGCGAGTGCAAGGTTGAGCTCGGACAGGCGGCGGATACCGGCGTTGATGCCTGAAACGACGGATGCCGTCGCGAGTAGCGTGATACCCGCGATCAGCGCGAGCTGCACATCGATACCCATCTCGATGCCAAGCAAATAGTTGAGGCCCGCATTGACCTGCATGACGCCGAGACCGAGCGAGGTGGCAACACCGAACATGGTGCCGAAGACGGCGAAAATATCGACGACATGCCCCATCCAGCCGTAGATGCGGTCGCCGATCAGAGGATAGAGCGCGGAACGGACGGTGAGCGGCAGGCCGCGCCGGAAGGAGAAGTAGGCGAGCGCAAGCCCCATCACCGCATAGATCGCCCAGGCGTGAAGGCCCCAGTGGAAGAAGGACAGCTGCATCGCGTTTCGCGCCGCCTCGACCGTGCCGCCTTCGCCGACCGGAGGAGTCGCGAAATGCAGCACGGGTTCGGCCACACCATAAAACATGATGCCGATGCCCATGCCGGCGCTGAAAAGCATGGCAAACCAGGAAGTGGTCGAGAAATCGGGTGAGGCGTCGTCGGGCCCGAGCTTGATCGTACCCATCGAACTTGCGGCGACACCGATGGCGAAGACCAGGAAGGTCGCAACGGAAGCAACGTAGAGCCAGCCCATTTCACGAACGATCCATGACTGGACTGCGGCGAAAATGGCTGAGGCATCTTCGGGATCCTGTACGGCAAAAGCGAGGGCCGCGACTATCAGCACCGCGGAACCGACGAAAACGGGCACGTTCGCCTCAAAAAAACGATGTTTTCTGGGGCCGCTTCCCTCGTTGGCCATTCCGTTCTCCTTCCGGGGTATCGAATAAAAGGGGCGAAGGACGGCGAAGGAGGTCGCCGCCCGGCTGTCGTGGAGTTATGTGATTTCGCGTGCAGCATTGCATAGCTCACCGGCATGACCAACCCATGCGGGCCAAAGCGTTTCGCAGCGCGGCAAAGAAGGCTAGAGTCCAACGAACGCTGCGGGGGCGAACGAAGAGGAGGAGATTCAATGCGTTTCGCGCATTTGTGTGCGGTTCTGGCAGTTATCTTCATTGCCCCACCTGTCGCCGCAACGACACTCACACCACCGCAAACCGGGTACAGCGCGACACGGATCGTGAAGGCGGGCGGCACGGAGATTTCCGGCAAGGTCTATGCCGAGGACGGCAACGAACGCTGGGAAATGACAATGCAGGGCATGCGCCAGGTGTCGATCCTGAAGCCCGCCGAAAGCCGTCTGCTGATGTACATGCCCGACATGAACATGGCGATGGAGATGGATGCGGCGACGGCTTCCAGATACGGCGTCGAGAATCTCGCAGAAGGGGTCGAGGCAACGGCGGAAGGAAGCGACGTCGTCGAAGGCGAGGCGACCACCCGGTATCGTGTCGAACCGGGCCCGGAAAACGGCAATGCCGACGTGCTCGTCTGGGTAACGGATGACGGCATTCCAGTGAAGGCAGAAGGCAAAAGCGACAAGGGCACCTTCTCGATGATCCTGAAAGATCTCAAGCGTGGCGACCAGGAAGCTTCGCTGTTCGAGCTTCCGGCCGGGGTTACGCCGACGAAGATGCCCGCCAACATGCAGGGCATGATGGGCGGCGGCGGGTTCCCCGGCATGCCGCCCTTCTGAAACGGAGCCACGCTCAGGCGAGAAGCGAGGCCGCCGCTATCGCGAAGAAGAGGAACAAGCCAAGCAGGGTTCCAAGCGCCCCAACGGCGAAATGTCGTGCCAGTTCCATTTGCACCCTCCCGGAATCGGGGTGAAAGACGATGTCCGGGACGAAGCATGACTCGGCCAGGCAAGCCGCCGCATGACCCGTTTGGACCATGCGGCGCGCTTCGGGCACGCGCCTCAGCGGCGGGCTTCGAGAGAGGCGCGGATATCCTGTTCGAGGGCCCAGAAGCGGTCCTGCCCCCAATGGGCGGGCATGCCGTCGACCCGGAAGGAGGGGACGCCCCAGAGCCCGGCATCGAAGAGTGCCTGCCGGTTTTCTTCCACCGCCTCGCGCCAGCTTTCATCGGCAAGCGCTTCCTTCACGGTTTCGGGCGAGAGCCCGGCGCGTTTCGCGGCGCGCATGAGGCCGCTGTCGGAGGCGATGTCGATGCCGTCGGCGAAGACCGCACGGCAGCCCGACTCCTCGAACTCCTCGCCCTTGCCGAGCGGAATCGCCTTGTTGAGCACGGCAAGCGCGCGCGCCGCCCCGGCACCCACGGAGTCGACTACCGTTCCGAAGGGGATACCGGCGCGTTCCGCCTCGCGCTTCGTATCGAGCATAATGTAGAGGCGCTTGCGTCCGGGCACAGGAAGGCCGCGCATCACCATCGGCAGCACGAAGCGGAGCCTCAACTCGGCATTGTAGTGGCGCGCGAGCTTCCGCATGCGCGGCACGGAGATCCAGGAATAGGGACTGCGGAAGGAAAACCAGTAGTCGATGACGGGGCGGTGCGCGCTTGGCGGCGGCGGCGCAAGCTCAAGGTCACGCCACGGAGCCAGCATCGGCGTTCCGGCGGCGCGGTCGAGACCCGCATCCGCGAGACGCTCTTCCAGATAGTTGAGGCGGTCGACGCCCCAGTACCACTCGCCCTCGAAGCAGAACATGCCGCTCAGATAATGTCCGAGTTTCCTGCGCTTCGCAGTGCCGCGGGCCACGGCCCTCTCGGTGTCGCGGGCCGTGGCGGCGCCGTGTTCCTTTTCCAGCGCCGCCATCGCCGGTTCGTTTCCCGCCCAGAGCGCAGACCCGGCCGCGACAGCGACTTCCGTGAAGCCCTTCTTCCGGACCGCCCGCGCGAGAAGCGCGGTGCAGCGCGCCGCAAGCGCGGCATCGGGCACCGCCGCGCCTTCCGGGAAGTCGAGACCGTATTCGCGGGCGAGGCGCGCCGCATCGCGCCGTCCATAGGCCCTCAGCAATTCCATCTCCGGCGCGGCCGCTTCGTCGGGCGGCGCGACGAGCCAGACCTTGAGCGCGATGCGGTAACGCTCGCGCAGCGGCGCGAGAAGCTGCACCGCCACGTGGCTGTAGGGATCGTCCGCCTGATGGAAATAGTGGACCGTCGGCGTGCCACCCGTGAGCCGGCGGCGCAGCGCGAAGAGCGCGCGGCGCGAATTGCGCAAGGCGCGGCTCGTCAGCAGGGACGATACGTTGCGGCTGATAAAAGCCTTCATCATTGCTCTTCCTCCCGCGCGGCTTCACCCGCCGTTGAGACTTATGACACTATATATGCCAATATCAAGCCGCCTGCCAGACGAGCGGTATCGCGACCCGCAAGCCGTTGAATCCGGTGCGAAATTCTTGCGGAGCGCGATATGGGTGGATGCGGGAGCAGAGATGGAGCGGGTGAAGGGAATCGAACCCTCGTCGTAAGCTTGGGAAGCTTCTGCTCTACCATTGAGCTACACCCGCCCGGCACCCGATTAGTTACGGTCTCGGCGGCGTTTTCGCAAGTCCGGCTTCGAGGCTACCAGCGGTTCTGCACTTCCTCGGCGAAACCCGGAAAGTCCCTCACCTCGATCCGCCTGCCGTCGTCCAGCACCGCGGTGCCCGAGAAGCGGCCGAAGACCTGGTGCTGGACCGAGCGCAGCAGCTTCAGGTCGACGGCGCTGTGCCGGTCGATGATGGGCTCGAAAGTCATTTCGAAGCGGCCGTCATTGCTGGTGAAGGACCAGGGGGCGCCATCGAAGGTTCCTTCCGGGATGTGGAAGGTCACCTGGTCGAATTTGTGAGCCCGGCCGTCGAAGAAGATCATGTTCTCGGAGGCCGCCGAGGTGTCGCCGAAGCCGTAGCCGATGTTGAAGCCGAACGGTTTTCCTTCGGCAAGACCGGAGGCCGAGCCCCAGTACCAGACATTGTCGTAGGTCCAGACGCCCCGGCCCCAATCGAGCACGCCGAAGGCCGATGACGGCTCGAACGGGAAATGCTCTCCGCCGACGGTGACGCTGCCCGAAGCGGGCATGCAGTTGATCTTCTGGTTGTAATAGAAGGCTGTTGGTGCACCGGCGAAAGGTGTTGCGATCGTCATGCGGTCCATCGCGGGCTGGTCGAGACGGATATCGGCCTTGAGGCCCTTCCCTTTCCCGAATCCCGGGTAGTCGAGCGTCAGCCTGCGGCCGCCCGGCTCGTGGCGAAAGGCGATGTCGATCTTCGGATGGTGCTGGACGACGTCGCCCGTATCGGCGCTTTCCGGCAGCTTCATGCGCCCTCGCGGGAAAGGCAGGATGACACCTTCCTCGATCGCCCTCGGCGTCCTCAAGTCGAGCCACACCGCGTTCAGAAGCCCCATATAGCCGTTGTCGGCAACGACGCAGGCGAAGCCGTAGTCGGGGCCGAGCACGCAGTAGTAGTCCCATTCCTTGATGCGGTACCACGGCGCGCGGATGGCGCGGCGGCTGTATCGCTTCGCCTCGCCGCGTGCCCAGCCGGCCTCGGCAAGGCGGCCCCGAGCGTCCAGAAGATCGCCGCCGGTCAGTTCGTGCTGCATTGTTCCCCTCTTCCCACTGCGCGCAGACTAACGATCCTCCCGGATTTGTGAATGGCCAGAAATTGCCGGAATGCTAGCTTCGGCGTCATGAACACATCGGCACCGCGCAAATTCAACCATCCGGACGTGACCGCCAGGGGCGAGGCCCGCGCCTCCGTCGCCTTCCGGCAGCTCGAGACGCTGTGGATCAACACGGGCACGCTCTGCAACATCGAATGCGCGAATTGCTACATCCATTCGAGTCCGACGGAAGACCGGCTCTCCTACATCACAGCCGCCGAAGCGGCGCATTTCCTCGACGAAACGGCGGCGCTGGCGCTCGCCTCGGGAAGCGGCCTGCCCGAAATCGGCTTCACCGGCGGCGAGCCCTTCATGAACCCCGACATGCTTGCCATGGCGGAAGACGGGCTTGCGCGCGGGCACAAGGTACTGATCCTCACCAATGCGATGCAGCCGATGCTCCGGCCCGGGATAAAGCAGGGGCTTCTCGCGCTTCGCGAGAGGTACGATGCGGCGCTGACGCTCCGCGTGAGCCTAGACCACTACACCGAGGCGCTGCACGACGCCGAGCGGGGCGCGGGCAGCTTCGCGAAGACGATGGAAGGATTGAAGTGGCTCGCGGACAACGGATTCTCGCTCGCCGTCGCGGGGCGCACGACCTCCGGTGAAGAAGAGACAAAGGAGCGCTCAGGCTACGCCGCACTCTTTGCACGGGAAGGTGTCGCGCTCGACAGCAAGGACCCGTCGAGCCTCGTGCTCTTTCCCGAGATGGACGAAGAAGCCGAGGTGCCGGAAATCACCACTGCGTGCTGGGGCATTCTCGATGTCGATCCCGGCGCGATGATGTGCGCAACGAGCCGCATGGTGGTGAAGCGGAAGGGTATGGCCGCGCCCGTCGTCGTTGCCTGCACGCTGCTCCCCGACGATCCGCAATTCGAATTGGGGGCGTCGCTTGCGGAAAGCCTCGGTGCCGTGAAGCTCAACCACCGTCATTGCGCGAAGTTCTGCGTGCTGGGTGGCGCTTCCTGCTCGGCCAGCTAGCGGAAACGCAGATTGCCGCGATTGAGATCGTCAATGGTGCGGGCACCCATCAGCTTCATGTCGCGTTCGATCTCCTCGCGCATGAGGCCGAGCGCGCGCTCGACGCCGGGCTGGCCGGCCGCCGCCAGCGCATAGAGATAAAGCCTGCCGCCCGAACAGGCCTTGGCACCGAGCGACAGGGCCTTCAGCACATGGGTGCCGCGCTGAATACCGCCCTCGCAGATCACGTCGATCTTGTCGCCCACCGCATCGACAATCTCGGCCAGTTGGTCGAACGGGCTGCGCGAGCCGTCGAGCTGGCGCCCGCCATGATTGGATACCATGATGCCGGTGCAGCCGATGTCGACCGCACGTTTCGCGTCGGCGACACTCATCACTCCCTTCAGCGCGAAATGCCCGCCCCATTTGGCACGGATCGCCTCGGCATCCTTCCAACTCATCGACTGATCCAGCATGGTCGAGAAATAACTGCCGATCGAGGTCGCGAGATTGGTGCCTTCCTGCACATGGTCCTGCAGGTGCGGCAGCTCCATTTTCGGATGGGTGAGATAGTTGACCGCCCAGCGCGGCCGCGCGGCGAAGCTGAACAGGCTCTTGAAGGTGAGTCTCGGCGGCGAGGTAAAGCCGGTCAGGAGGTCGCGCTCGCGATTGCCGCCGGTGATCGTGTCGACGGTGAGCGCCATCACGTCGAACTTCGCGGCCTTTGCGCGCTCGATCATGCTGTCGTTGAGGCCGCGGTCCTTGTGGAAATAGAACTGGAACATTTTCGGCGTGTCGATCATCGCGCCGATTTCTTCCACGCTCACCGTGCCGAGCGAGGAGACGCCGAACATGGTGCCGTATTTCTGCGCCGCGTGAGCCACCGCCCGCTCGCCATCCGGATGGAACAGCCGCTGCAGCGCGGTCGGCGCGCAATAGACCGGCAGGGCGAGCTTCTTGCCGAAGATGGTGGTCGACATGTCCACCGTCTCCACACCTGCAAGCACATTCGGCACGAGATCGCAGGCCTCATATGCCTCGGTGTTGCGGCGGTAGGTCAGTTCATCGTCAGCCGCGCCGTCGATGTAGTGAAAGATGGGGGACGGCAGGCGCCGCCGGGCGAGCTCGCGAAAATCTTTGAAGTTGTGACACCTTGCAAGACTCATAAAACCCGCCCCGGCGCGCGCGGCGCCCTCAAGAATGTTCCGGAGCTTCGGCACATTGTGCCAGCAGCCCTTCGCGACGCCCTTTCATAAACGAGTTCGGCGCGGGTGTCGCCAATTCGCTGGATCGATCCGGGATGCCCGCTTAGCCTTGCGTCAAAGAATCAACACTCTGCTTCATGGGGCGAAACATGACCGCAACCATCAAGACCGCCTATGTCGATTACAGCGACGGCGACACGACTTTCGAAGCTTACGTCGCGCATCCGGCGGATGGCGGAAAGCATCCTTGCGTGCTCGTCGCGCATGACTGGAGCGGCCTCAACCAGGGCACGCGGGCGCGTACCGAACAGATGGCCGCGCTCGGCTATACGGCTTTCGCGATGGATGTTTACGGCAAGGGCGTTCGCGGCGACGAGATGGGCGACAATTCGGCGCTGATGGGGCCGATGCTCGCCGACCGGGCGCTCCTCAAGAAGCGTCTGCTGGCGGGCCTCGAAGCAGCGAAGACGCATGAAGCGGTCGATGCGTCGCGCCTCGGTGCCATGGGCTATTGTTTTGGCGGCCTCTGCGTCCTCGACATGGCGCGCGCCGCCGCGAGGGATGTGAAAGGCGTGGTGAGCTTTCACGGCATCTTCATGCCGCCAGATCTCGGCCCGCAGGGCAGGATTTCGGCGAAGGTGCTGATCCTGCATGGCTGGGACGATCCCATGGCGCCGCCAGATCATGTCGTGGGCGTCGCGAAGGAAATGACGGAAGCGGGCGCGGACTGGCAGCTCCATGCCTATGGCCATGCGATGCACGCCTTCACCGCCGTGGGCGCGGACGCACCGGAACGGGGCATCCGCTACGACGCGAACGCAGATCGCCGCTCATGGCAGGCCATGCAGAATTTCTTTTCGGAAGTGCTTGGCTGATTATGTCGCGCGGAAGTGCTTCGAGAGCTTCAGGCCCTGCCTCTGATAATTCGAGCCGAGGCCCGCGCCGTAGAGCACCGAGGGACGGTCGGTCAGGCGCTCCAGCACGAAACGGCCGACGATCTGGCCGTGCTCGAGGATGAAGGGCACGTCGTGCGAGCGCACTTCGAGGACGATGCGGCTGCCCGCGCCGCCCGCCTCGCGCGCGCCGAATCCGGGGTCGAAGAAGCCGGCGTAGTGCACGCGAAATTCACCGACCAGCGGATTGTAGGGCACCATTTCGGCGGCATGGGTCGCGGGAATGTGGAGCGCCTCGGCCGATGCCAGGATGTAGAACTCGTCAGGGTCCAGGATAAGCCCCTTGCCGGGGCGGACATGCACCGGGTCCCAGAAGTCGCGCACGTCATAGGCGTCCGTCCGGTCGATGTCGATGACACCGGAATGACGTTTCGCGCGGTAGCCGACGATCTCGTCCTCGGTTTCCGTCGCGAGGTTCACGGTGAGGGCGATGCCGCCGTCGATATCCGCTTCGCCGTCGACGAGCTTCAGTTCCTCGTGCAGGCGCGTCATCTCGGCATCGGTGCAGCTATGCGTGCCGCGGCGGAACCTGATCTGCGCAAGCCGCGAGCCGGGACGCACGAGTATGGGGAAAGTCCGGGGGGAAATCTCGAGATAGAGATGCCCCTTGTAGCCCGCGATCACCTGATCGAACTCGGTCGAGAAATCGGTGATGAGACGGGTGAAGACATCGAGCCGACCGGTCGAGCTTTTCGGGTTCGCCGAAGCCGACGTCTTTTCCGACAGCGCCAGGGCTTCCACCAGCGGCACGAGATAGACACAGCCGGTTTCGAGCACCGCCCCGTCCGTGAGATCGATCTTGTGGAGCATCAGCTCCTCGACGCGCTCCATCACGCCGTGGTCGGGCCCCGGCAGGAAAGAGGCGCGCAGGCGGTAGGCCGTGTTGCCGAGCCGAAGATCGAGGCTTGCCGGCTGGATCTGGCTCTTGTCGATCTCGTGGCCGCCCCAGATTTCCTTTTCGCGGATCAGCGTCTGGATGCCATGCGAGGGCAGAATGCCGGTCATATGCAACTGGCCCGGGCCGACACGGCGCGGTTCGTCGCTGTGATGGGGAAAGAGGTCGTCCGCAGCTTTGGTCATGAATTCCGGGCCTTGCGCGCCGCGGGCGTCCGTTTCGCCCGAATTTGCATGTGACGGTTATAATTGGCGGCGGCGGCCGGGGAAAGCCCGCCCCGGCCCGTCCGGCATTTCCAGCCTTGACGGGAGCGCCGCCCGCGCCTTAAATGCGCCCCGATCCGTGGTGATTTGAGCCGACCGGCTTGCGGCCACGTTAAACAACTCGCTAAAAAGGTCGGGACGCGAGCCCCGATCCGCCATGGTCGGGGTTTTTTTATTTTGGGGTAGCCCGATGAGCAAGACGACACGCGACGGAAGGAAACTGACAGCCCGGACGGAAGCCGTTCACGGCGGCACCAACCGGACGCCCTTCGGCGAGACCAGCGAGGCCATGTTCCTCACCTCGGGCTATGTCTACGAGACGATGGAGGCGGCCGAGCGCCGCTTCAAGAACGAGGAGCCGGGCTTCATCTACAGCCGCTTCTCGAACCCCACGGTGCGGATGTTCGAGGAGCGGATGATCGCGCTCGAAGGCGCGGAGGACGCACGGGCGACCGCAACCGGCATGGCGGCCGTTACCTCGGCGATGCTCTGTTACCTCAAGGCAGGCGACCACGTGCTGTCCTCGCGCGCGCTCTTCGGATCGTGCCGCTACATCGTGGAAGACCTGCTGCCGAAGTTCGGCGTCACCTCGACGCTGGTCGACGGGCGCGATCTCGACGCCTGGAAGAAGGCCGTGCAGCCGAACACGAAGGTGCTCTTCCTCGAAACGCCCTCCAATCCGACACTTGAAATCATCGACATCAAGGCGGTGGCGGACATCGCCCATGCGGCGGGTGCGAAGCTGTTCGTCGACAATGTCTTCGCAACACCTGTGCTGCAGCGTCCGATGGAGCTCGGCGCCGACGTCGTCATCTATTCGGCGACGAAGCATATCGATGGTCAGGGGCGCTGCCTCGGCGGTATCGTGCTCGCCGACCAGCAGTTCATCGCCGACCATCTCGCGAATTTCCTGCGCCAGACCGGCCCGAGTCTCAGCCCGTTCAATGCCTGGGTGATGCTGAAGAGTCTCGAGACGCTCGACCTTCGCGTGCGCGAGCATGCACGCGGCGCGGAGGCGGTCGCCCGCTTCCTCGAAGGTCACAAGGGGATCGGCCGTGTGTTCTATCCCGGCCTGCCGAGCCATCCCCAGCACAACCTGGCCATCAGTCAGATGGACATGGGCGGCAACATCGTCGCCTTCGAGGTGAAGGGCGGCAAGGAAGGCGCCTTCCGTTTCGCCAACGGTCTGCAGGTGGTGAAGATCTCGAACAATCTCGGCGATTCGAAAAGCCTGATCACACATCCGGCGACGACGACACATCAACGGCTCACACAGGAAGCCCGCGAGGAACTCGGCATCAACGAGGGGCTCGTGCGGCTGTCGGTCGGGCTGGAAGACCCGGCGGACCTTGTCGAGGACATGGAACGCGCGCTCGCCTGAGCCGTTAACCATCCGCCCTAAAAATGCCGCCGTTAAGGGGAAGTTAGAGGGTACCCGCTAGGGTCGAAATCCTGCGGGGGTGAGGTCGTGCGGCGTCTTGCCGAGAGACCTCGTGCGGAACATATCCCTTGCAGGGCCGAAGCCAGAATGGCCGCGGTCCCGCACACTGAAAGACGCCTTCGCGCAAGGATAGCCCGATGTACAGCGCTATGACCCGGTCCATCAATATTCTGGTCGAACCGACCTATCTCGAGGAACAGTCGGAACCCGATCAGGACTACTACGTCTGGGCGTATCACGTCACGATCGAGAATCGGGGCCGTGAGACGGTGCGGTTGCGCGCGCGTTACTGGAAGATCACGGATGCGTCCGGCCATGTGCACGAAGTGCGCGGACCCGGCGTCGTGGGCGAACAGCCGCTGCTGAAACCGGGCGAGAAGTTCGAGTACACGAGCGGCACGCCGCTCGGTGCGCCTTCCGGCATCATGTTCGGGAACTACGAGATGGAGACGGATGGAGGAGAGACCTTCGAAGTCGACATCCCCGCTTTCTCGCTCGACAGCCCCTATGCCCAGCGGATGCTGCACTAAAATCGGTGCCCTGCCTCGCTTCCGGCTCCCTGCCGGTCTAGGATGACGCTCTCTCACACGTCGCCCCGGACCCGCCCGAGCCATGCCAGCGCCGCAACACTTCACGCCCCGCGAGATGATCGAGAAGCTCGTCTCCTACGACACGACGAGCCACCTTTCCAATCTCGAGCTGATCGCGTTCGTCGAAACCTACCTTGGAAGCCACGGCATTGCGTCACGGCGCGTGATGAACGAGGACGGCACCAAGGCGAACCTCTTCGCGACGCTGGGCGATGAAACGCAGGCAGGCGGCATCGTTCTGTCGGGACACACCGATGTCGTACCGGTCGAGGGGCAGGACTGGTCGAGCGATCCCTTCAGCATCGTCGAGAAGAACGGCAGGCTCTTCGGCCGCGGCACCAGCGACATGAAGAGCTTCATCGCCATTGCCCTCGCCTTCGTGCCGGAATTCCTGAAAGGCGGACCGAAAATACCGGTCCACTTCGCGCTTTCCTATGACGAGGAAGTCGGTTGCCTCGGCGTCCGGCCGATGATCGAGAGCATCATCCGTGACCTGCCGAAGCCCCAGGTCGTGATCGTGGGCGAGCCCTCGTCCATGAAGGTCGTCAACGCCCACAAGGGTATCCAGTCCTACCAGACGACGGTGACCGGCCTCGAATTCCACTCGAGCCAGACGCATCTCGGCGTCAGCGCCATTCAACACGCGGCGGAGCTGATCTCCTTCCTGATGAAGCTTGCCGAAGAAATGCGCGAGCGGGGAGACTCTTCGAGCCGCTTCAGTCCGCCTTACACGACGATAAATGTCGGCACGATCAAGGGCGGGACCGCGCTCAACATCATTCCGAAGAAGTGTTCCTTCCTCTGGGAGTACCGCTCGCTGCCGGACGCGGACCCGGCGGAGATCATCACACGCTTCAACAAACATGCCGAGGAAACCGTCCTTCCGCGCATGCAGGCCGTCTTCCCCGGGGCAAAGATCGAAACCGCCACGCGCGCGCAGTCGCCGGGCCTCGCTGCGCTGGACGGCGATCCGGGCGAAACACTCGTCATGAAACTCGCGCAATGCAATTCGGCGGAAGCCGTGTCCTACAACACGGAAGCAGGGCTCTTCCAGCTTGCCGACATTCCCACCGTCGTCTGCGGACCGGGCGACATCGCGCAGGCTCACAAGCCGGACGAATTCGTGGAACTGTCACAGATTCGGGAATGCGAGACCTTCATGCGGCGTCTCGCCGACTATGTGTCAGGCCGATCCATCTAGATCGGGCGCGCCGCGCATGCCGCGGCTCGCATAGAGGGAACGCATGAAGGAGAGAAGCTCGGGCGCTTTCTCCTTCAGGCTCTCGACTTCGGGATTTCTGGCAAGCTCACCGATGTCGAACGGCACAGCATCCGCGGTCTTGTCGCCGTGATAGATTTTCTCGAATCCCATCGACCAGCGCGGGAAACTCCGCTCGTCGCGATCCTGCGCGACAACCCGGATGACGCCGCTGTGACGGGTGTCTTTCGAGATTCGTTCGAACGTCCGCTCCACCGTTTCCCTGTCGCCTTCCAGAATCTGGAAGAAGGTCTCGTCCACAAGCAGAAGCATGCCCGACAGACCGACATGTCTGTTGTTGACCGTCGACGCGCGCAATATGCCGTGGACGTCCTGTTCCGTCAGGCCGGGCCGGGCGGCGCTCAGATATGCGAGTTGAAAGATCATTCCCTCTTCATCCGTCGCGACAGGCGAGGTCCAAGCATTCGATGAATGCTATCCAGTCACCTTTGAAGGCAGGTTAACACTGCTGCAACAGGTTGCTAGCGCAGCGCAGGCCCCATGCTCCGCTGGATTTCGGCCGTCAGAGATCGATCGAACTCCGCGGCAAGCGACTGCATGAGCTTGCCGTAGGCTTCGTCGCGCTCGTTGAGGCTCGCGCTTTCAAGCACCGTCCTGTCCGCATAGGCATCGACTTCGGCTGTCCAGGTGGCGCCGCCGCCCTGCGCGCCGGGCCGCTCAACGGTCAAACGCGCCTTGAGACGCGCCTTCAGTTTCACATCCTGCTGGTCTCCGAACACGCCGGTAAGCCCCCCTTTCTTCTCGAGCTCCTCGGAGACGACGGAGCCATCCAGAATGGCGAGCGACGCGGTACCGGGACCGCCCGTCGCCACAAGGCGCGCCTGCGCCCATGACCGTGCCACCGACTCGGGCGTGATCTTGTGCAGGTGTTCGATATTGGGGGCGCGTCCCGGCGGGGTGAAGTAGGCGTCGACTGCAATGAAAGCAACGGGAATCCGGATCGGCTCGCTGGCTTCGAAGGTGATGGGCTTCGGCCCCGAGGGAGCCGGCGGTTCGGTGGTGCAGGCCACGAGAAATGCAGCGGCGGCAAGAACGGCGAAAGCGGCTTTGTTCTTCAATTCCGTTTCTCTCCCTATTCCAGCCCTTCCTTCAGTTCTTCGGGCTCGAAAACATAGACATCACTGCAGAACTCGCAGGTAGCGGTGATCACACCTTCCTGCACCATTTCGTCGATTTCGTGACCGCCGAAGGATTGCAGCACGGTTTTCATGCGTTCCCGCGAGCAATGGCAGGAAAATTCGACGGGAGCCGGTTCGTAGGCACGCACGCCGTCTTCATGGAAAAGGCGGAACAGAAGCCTGTTCGGCTCCAGCGCAGGGTCGAGCAGCTCGTGATCCTCTACCGTATCGAGAAGGATTGAGGCGCGGTTCCAGTTTTCTTCTTCGTCCGTATAGGGACTCGCGTCCTCGTCTTCGCGATAGCCCGTCAGGCCGCCGTCACGCGCGATGTGCTGAATCATGATCGCGCCGGCACGCCAGTTCATTTCCGGGCCCGACGTCTCGCGATGATAATACGGGCCGGCCGCAAGGCGAATGCGTGTCGCGACCTGCTCCGAATTCGCGAAATACTCGTGCGCGCTGTGGCTGAGACCGTCCGGGTGCAATGCCACGATCCCCTGATAGCGCTCCATGTCCGGGCCCTGGTCGATGGTGAGCGCGAGATGGCCCTCGCCCATCAGGTCCGACGGTGCGGTCCGGCCCTCTCCGATCGCCTCCGCGACACGGTCCGGGTTCATCATCGCATAGCCACGGATCTTGCCGGGCGCCTCGTAGTCGGCAACCAGCATGTTCACCGGTCCGCTGCTCTGGGTCTGCAGGATGAAGCGCCCGTCGAACTTCAGCGCCGAGCCGATCATCGCGGTCAGCGCCAGTGCCTCGCCGAGCAGCCGCGACACGGGTTCGGGATAGGCATGCGCCGTCAGCACCCGGTCGACCAGCGGGCCGAGCCGGACCACGCGCCCGCGAATGCCTAGATCCTCGATCTGGAAGGGCTGCACGAGGTCGTCGACGGAAATGCCGTTTCCGCTAATCACGAAAGGCGCCTGTCCGTCTTTGCGCGGATCACTGAAAACACCAGGCCAGAACTCCCTTCTGCGCGTGCAGGCGGTTCTCCGCCTCATCGAAAACGACCGAAGCCGGGCCGTCAATCACATCGGCCGTCATTTCCTCGCCGCGATGCGCGGGCAGGCAGTGCATGAAGATCGCATCCTTTCGGGCGGCTGCCATGAGGCGCGCGTTCACCTGATAGGGCGCAAGCAGATTGTGGCGATGGTTGGCCGTCTCCTCGCTGTCGCCCATGGAGACCCATGTATCGGCATTGACGCAATCGACGTCGGCGACCGCCTCGAAGGGGTCGGTGGTCACAACGACCCTAGCCCCCTTCTTCTTCGCCCAGCCAAGCGCTTCCCCGGACGGCGAAAGCTCCGGCGGGCAGGCAATGCGCAATTCGAACTCGAGCTGGGCTGCGGCATGGATCCACGACGTCACCATGTTGTTGCCGTCGCCGACCCAGGCGATGCGGCTGCCCTTGATCGGCCCCTTGTGCTCTTCGAAGGTCATCACATCCGCCATGAGCTGGCAGGGATGCGAGCGGTCGGTCAGCCCGTTGATGACCGGTACGGTTGCGTGTTCGGCGAGTTCGAGCAGGTGCTTGTGGTCGGTCGTGCGGATCATGATCGCGTCGACATAACGCGAGAGAACGCGCGCCGTGTCGGCGATGGTCTCGCCGCGGCCGAGCTGCGTGTCGTTGCCGTTCAGCAGCAGCGTCTCGCCACCGAGCTGACGCATCGCGACATCGAAGGAAACGCGCGTCCGGGTCGAGGGCTTTTCGAACAGCATCGCGAGGAGCTTGCCCTTGAGCGGCCGGTCCGTGTCCGGTTCGGCTTGTCCCATGCCCGTGCGGGCGCGTTTCCGCCGCAGCGAATTGTCGAGAATGGTCCTGATGTCAACGGAGGTCACCTCGTCGAGGTCGAGGAAGTGGCGCGGGTTCGGCTTCGCGTTCATGACGGAGCTCCTGCCGCCTTCGCGTCCCTGTCGAGCGTCGCGTCGAGCTTCCCGCAGGCGGCATCGAGCTTTTCCATCGCCTCGTCGAGATGGCTTTCCTCGATCACGAGCGGCGGCAGCAGACGCACCACATTGTCGCCTGCGCCGACGGTCAGCATCTTTTCGTCGCGCAACGCCGCGACGAGATCGGTGTTCGTCACCCGGCATTTGAGGCCGAGCATCAGCCCCTCCCCCCGAACGCCCTCAATGATGCGCGGATAGCGGTCGGCAAGCATGGCGAGCTTCTGCCGGAGCTTGAGGCCGAGCATGTTCACATGCGGCAGGAAGTTCTCGTCAAGCGCCAGGTCCATCACCGCGTTCGCGACGGCCATGGCCAGCGGATTGCCGCCGAAGGTCGAGCCATGCGTTCCCGCCGTCATGCCGCGCGCGGCCTCTTCCGTCGCGAGGCAGGCCCCGACCGGAAAGCCGCCACCGAGCGCCTTCGCGATCGCCATGATGTCGGGCGTGATGCCTGCGAGTTCATGTGCGAAGAGCTTGCCGGTCCGGCCGACACCGGTCTGCACCTCGTCGAGCACGAGCAGGATGCCCTTCTCGTCGCAGAGATTGCGGATGCGCCGGAGATCCTCGTTCGGGATGACGCGGATGCCGCCTTCGCCCTGGATGGGCTCGATGAGAATGCCCGCCGTCGCCGGTCCGATCGCGGCTTCGAGCGCCTTCAGATCGCCGAACGGCACCTGCGGGAAACCGGGCATCGCCGGACCGAAACCTTCGAGATATTTCTTCTGACCACCGGCCGCGATGGTCGCGAGCGTGCGTCCGTGGAAAGCGCCTTCCATGGTGATGAGTTCATAGCGCTCTGGCGCGCCGCCCACGGCATGATATTTCCGCGCCATCTTGATCGCGCATTCGAGGGCTTCCGCGCCGGAGTTCGTGAAGAAGACGGTGTCGGCGAAAGTCGCCTCGACGAGACGGCGGGCGAGCTTTTCCTGACCGGGAATGCGGTAGATGTTCGAGGTATGCCAGACCTTCCCGGCCTGCTCGGCAAGCGCCTCGACGAGATGGGGATGGGCATGGCCGAAGGCGTTCACGGCGATGCCGGCGCCGAAGTCGAGATAGCGCTCGCCCTTCGCGGTCACCAGATAAGGGCCCTCGCCCTTTTCGAATTCAAGATCGGCCCGCGCATATGTCGGCAAAACAGGCGTAATCACGGAAGTCGGTCCTTCTCACAAATCCTTTGAACGACGCTGTTCACGAATGGCTGGGAGACTGCCGCGGGGGTTTCCATGCGGCGGGCGGGCTCCGGACAAACCTTCGAGACAGCAGTTTCCTGCGGCGCCGGAACCCTTTCCGGTTCCGGCCATCCCGTGGTCAGCCTCGTCGTTTCCCGCTCAGGATCATGCCGATCACACCCTAAATCCCCTTTTCGGGGGCTCCCCACCGGCTCCGCAAATCGGACGCCCAATAGAAAATGCCGCCCCGCTCGGGGCGGCAGTTCGAGAAGCAAAGGAGTATTAGGGCGAGGGGCCAAGTCTGTCAATCTCGCTCAAACGGCGGTAGTGTCTCAGTTTGAATTTTGACCGGCATCGGGTGCGCCCCTATGATTGCGCATGTCCAAAGGTTCGGAGATGTACGATCTAGCCATGGAGCGGGCGTCGCATTACGCGCCCCCGCCGAAGTATGAGCCCATCCAATGGGGCTTCGGTGCCGTGGCAATCGTCGGAACGGTTTCCGTGATGGCACTGGGGGTTTATGGCGTAGACATAAACCGCGACCCGATCCCTTTTCTCACTTTGCTGATTGTCGTATTCGGCGTGTTCTTTGGTGCTACCGAAATCAAGAAGCGGCGACACTACAAGGCATTCAACAAAGAATTTGAAGCCCTCAAGGATACCAGCGATGCCTAAAGGCCCCAAAGGACAGAAGCGCCCCGCTGACGTGATCGGCAACGCCATCATGGTCGCCAAGATCGCGACAGGCGAGGTTGAAGATTTGCCAGACGCGAAGCCAGGTAAGAATGCCGCCGCCGCTGAGCTCGGTCGCTTGGGTGGACAGGCGCGCGCGAAGAGCCTCAGCAAGAAGAAGAGGTCGGAGATAGCTAAGCAGGCCGCCAAGAAAAGATGGTCCTAAGGCTTAGAGAGTTTTTTCTGCTTCTCCAGACGCTTCTTTACATTCTTGATGGGTTCTTCCAGAGGAAGTTTTTCCGGCGTCGTGACCCCGCTCTTCTGCATTAGCCCGCGAACATCCTGAGCGATTTTTTTGTTTTTGCTGATCGCGTTGTATTCGCCGTGAACGCCCTCTTTCTTTATGACATCGGCAGCCATGTTCATCTGAAATTCGTTTGCCGAAAGTTCCAAGGGGCCTGCGAGATCAAATAGATTGTCATTCGGCTTGAGGCCCTTTTTTGTTTTCACCTCTTTGGCGCTCATGCCGTATAAACCTTGCCAGCGAGCATCGTGGAAAAGTGCTTGCCGATCGTTCCGGACTCCAGCGTCTTTTGCAACTCCGCTAACCGCGCGAAAGGCTGTTGAAACTCTCTCACGAAGTTCGAGCCGTCTTTCGTCGGCAGTCAGCGCATCGACTTCTTCCATGCGGTGCGTTTGAACGACGAAATATGCTTGCGCAGCGGCAATCTCCGGCTTGCTTGGATCGCCATTCATCGCAATCAGGCGACACGCTGGGCGGCTCAGGAAAAAATCTAACCCCTCTCTCTGCGCGCTATTGCCAAGCCCCATCATCTTGCTCGTCTTAGCAATATGATGTGGCGCTTCTATACCATTTGCCTCTAAGGATGAGGCTGCACGCTCGATCACTGGCAAGAATTTGTCCCACGTTAGGTAGCCGAGGATTGTGTGAATATCACGCGCCATCCAATACTCTTGCCCCAGCGTCGATGTTCTCTTTATGGCCTCAAGACGTTCTATCGTGTTCTGGTACTGGGGGGTTTTTTCCAAGCCGGTGGTCATGTCGATTGATCCTTGCGGTGATGTCACCCCATCACATACCATGCATCACATACAGGAGTCGAATGCCATGAGCGAACGAAAAGCCGTAGAAGACCGACTGCGTAAAAAAGAACAAGAAATCAATGCGTTAGAAGAGAAAATCAAAGCTGCCAAGGTGTATGTCCAAGCGCTAAGGGACATTCTAAAGCTTTTAGACGGGGGAGATAATTCTCCAAAATCTGAGTCGATACTCAAGAGCGGGAGCGCGGTCGCGCAGGCACGCGATGTAATACTTGAGAAGGGGGTGCCCGTTCACATCAATGAAATTCTGGATGCGCTCGGCAAGGGGGATACACGGGAAGCGAAGGCGTCGCTAACAAGCTCTTTGGCAGCATATGTGCGCAGAGGCGAGATTTTTACGCGTCCTGCCCCCAATACGTTCGGCTTGGTGGAGCTTGGGCATACCACCGCAGACAGTGCGCCCTCAGAGCCCCCTACAAACTTTGGGCAGACGCCTATCGCAGATGATGACGAGGAAATTCCATTTTAAATGAACTTATTGATTGACGCTAAGCAAAAAAGTTCACATATTAGAGGCATGAACAAGCTGCCTCTTCACACCCGTGTTCAAATCCTCAACATGCTGGTTGAGGGCTCTTCCATGCGGTCAATCTCGCGGGTGGCAGGCGTTTCCATCAACACCGTTACCAAGCTGCTCGTGGATGCCGGGGAAGCCTGCGCCGCCTATCACGATGAGCATGTGCGCAATGTGAAGGCGAGCCGCGTCCAGTGCGACGAAATCTGGTCATTCACCTATGCGAAGGCGAAGAACGTCGCCAAGGCGAAAGCCGCGCCTGAGGTCGCTGGGGACGTGTGGACGTGGACCGGCCTAGACGCCGATAGCAAGATGATCGTGTCTTGGCTCGTCGGCGGTCGCGACGGCTCTTATGCAATGGAGTTCATGGACGATCTGGCGAAGCGCCTTGCGAACCGCGTCCAGCTTACGACGGATGGTCACCGCGCCTATCTCGAAGCCGTGGAAGGTGCCTTCGGAGACGACGTGGACTATGCGCAGCTTGTGAAGCTCTACGGTGCCGCGCCTGAGAGCGCCAAGGGCCGTTACAGCCCTGCCGAGTGCATCGGCGCTCGCAAGGAACGGGTGACGGGCAACCCCGACCGGGATCATGTCTCCACGTCCTACGTTGAGCGCCAGAACCTAACCATGCGGATGTCCATGCGCCGGTTCACGCGCCTGACCAACGGCTTCTCCAAGAAGGTCGAAAACCACTGCCACGCTCTCGCGCTCTACTTCGTCCACTACAACTTTTGCCGCCTGCACAAGAGCCTGAAAGTTACCCCGGCGATGGCAGCGGGCGTTTCTGATACGCTGCATGACATGGAGTGGGTTGTCGGCCTTATCGACGCTCGCGCCCCGAAGCCGGGTCCGCGCGGTCCTTATAAAAAGAGCGACGGCGGAAATTCAAACTGAGGCACTACCCAAACGGCCCCTTTTGCCGGGTTTCACGCCTTCAGACGGTAGCCGGTGCGGAAGAGCATGTGGCAGATGGTCCAGAGCACCAGATTGAAGCCGATGACGACCGCGATGCCGGTCGCAATCGAGCCGTCGGCATGGCCCGTCACGCCGTAGCGGAACCCGTCGATCAGGTAGAAGACGGGGTTCCACTGCGTCGCCTTGTGGGCGAAATCGGGGAGCTGGGTCACCGAATAGAAGGTACCCGACAGGAAGGTGAGCGGCAGGATGACGAAGTTCGTCACCGCCTGCAGGTGATCGAACTTCTCCGACCAGATGCCGCCCAGCATGCCGAGCAGCGAGAGCATGAGCGAGGCGCCGACGGCATAGAAGAGGATCGCCCAGAGATGGGCGACGCCCATATGGACGAAAGGCAGCATGGCGATAGCTGTCACGAGGCCGCAAACGACGCCGCGTGTGACGCCGGCCAGGGCGATGCCGACATTGAGTTCGCCGGCCGAGAGCGGCGGCATCAGCACGTCGACGATATTGCCCTGGATTTTCGAGATCAGGATCGAGGAGGAGGTATTCGCGAAGGAATTCTGGATCATCGTCATCATGACGAGACCGGGCGCCAGAAATTCGATGAAGGGCACGCCGTGCACGTCCGGCCGGAACTTGCCGATGGCGAGGGCGAAAATTGCCAGATAGAGCAACGTCGTGATGACGGGGGCGGCGACCGTCTGCGTCATCACCTTCCAGAAGCGTCTGACTTCCTTCAGATAGAGCGTCCAGACACCCAGCCAGTTGATGATCCCGAAACGGCGGGCGCCTTCCTGCGGATAGGAACCGGTGCTCATGGGCGTCCTCTCTGGCTTTTCTGGTTTCTTCTGGTTTCCGGGGCTTCCCGGCTGATGTCGGCGCGGGGAGGCATACGCCAGACTGGAACGGCGGGCAATGCGGCGGCTGAAGCCCATGTGGGGGTGGGCCGTCCCGGGGCAAGACAGAAAGCCGCGGGATGGCAGCGAAATTCCCTTCGAACCGCTCTTTTCTGTGGATAAGGCGCCGACTCGAGGAGCCGCCGGTTGCGATTTTCACCCTCTATATTGTATATTTGCCGTTAATGCCTACGAAATCTAGTGGGGCCCTCAGAAGCGCTCCTGCGCCTCATGGACGGTCGAGAAGGATTTCGAGAGGCGGGCCGGCGGGGACCGGCTCGCGCATCCAACCGGGCCTGAGAGGCCCTGAAGGGGAAGAAAATCATGTGGACCGATGAACGCGTGGAACTGCTGAAGAAGCTATGGGCGGAGGGTCTGAGCGCCAGCCAGGTCGCCAAGCAGCTTGGCGGCGTTACCCGCAATGCCGTGATTGGCAAGGTACACCGCCTCGGCCTTTCCGGCCGCGCGACGCCGAGCCGCCCTGCCCGGGCACGGCCGCAGGCGCCCCGCACGCTGGTGCGCGGCCGCCCCGATCCGCTGACCGCGGAGGCGCGCAGCGAGGAACGGGAAAGCAGCAGCACGGCGGAACGGAACGAATCGTCGCGATCCGAAGAGCGTGGCCTCGAGCCCGCCGAACGGGCCACCGTGCTCACGCTCACCGAACACACCTGCAAGTGGCCGATCGGCGATCCGGGACGGCCGGGCTTTCACTTCTGCGGGCGCGGCGCCGATCACGGTTCACCCTACTGCACCGAGCATGCCCGCATGGCCTACCAGCCCGTGCAGGCGCGCCGGAACAGGGACCGTAATGCAGGCATCCGCAAGGATCGCCTGGTGAGCTGAGGCCGCGGGGCAGAAGTTTCAAGGCACTGGCCGGGGGCTACGAGGGGACGGAGCCGGCATCTGCGGAAACGCAGGTGCCGGCTTTCTCGTTCAGGGAGCCCGTTGCAGGCAGGGCGGCGCCGCGCCTAGTTGTGGAACTGTTCGTCCAGTGAGTAGCCGGCCGAGCGGACGGTGCGGATCGGGTCCTTCTCGCCCTTGCCGTTCAGCGCCTTGCGCAGGCGGCCGACATGGACGTCGACGGTCCGCGCCTCGACATAGACATCCGATCCCCAGACGGCATCGAGAAGCTGCTCGCGGCTGAAGACACGGCCCGGATGCTGGATCAGATGGTCGAGAAGGCGATATTCGGTCGGCCCGAGGTGAACCTCGCGCTCGCCCCGGCGCACGCGATGCGCCGCCCGGTCGATCACGATGTCGCCGAAGGTGACGAGATCCTCGGTCAGCGCCGGACGGATGCGCCGCATGACCGCACGGATGCGCGCCAGCAGTTCCGTCATGGAGAAGGGCTTCGTCACATAGTCGTCGGCGCCGGTATCCAGACCGCGAATGCGGTCCGTTTCCTCGCCGCGCGCGGTGATCATGATGATCGGCACGTTGCGGGTTTCGGGGCGGCCGCGCAGGCGGCGGCAAAGTTCGATACCGGAGAGCCCCGGCAGCATCCAGTCGAGCAGGATCAGGTCCGGCGTCACTTCCCGGATCAGGAGTGCAGCCTCCTCGCCGTCAGCGGCGGCGACGACCTTGTAGCCTTCCTTGTCGAGATTGTACTGAAGAAGCGTCGAAAGGGCTTCCTCATCCTCGACGATCATGACGGTTGGTTTCATTCTGCGTTCGAACTGGCTGCGCTCAAGCTGTTCCTGCTCCGTGTCTTGCGGCACGGGCCGAATCTTTTCAATGCTGTCCATCGAAGCCTGACCCTGTTCGCCGCGGCGGGCAAGCGTTATTCCCATAGCGAAATTGCCTCCTCTAGCTGCCGGTCTCTACCGCAGTGGTGCTTGTCGTATCGCTTTTCGGGCGCTCGTCGCTCACCCACTCGCCGGTGACGAGATAACTGACCGTTTCCGCGATATTTGTCGCGTGATCTCCGATGCGCTCGATATTCTTGGCAACGAAAAGCAGATGGGTGGAAACGCCGATCGTGCGTGGATCCTCCATCATGTAGGTCAGCAGTTCGCGGAAGACGGAATTGTACATCGCGTCGATTTCCTCGTCGTCGCGCCATACCTCCATCGCGGCCTGCGCCTCGCGGCTCGAATAGGCATCGAGCACATGCTTGAGCTGCCGCTGGGCGAGACGGCCCATTCGGGAAATTCCCTGAATGAGACGATTCGCGCCCTCGAAGTCGTTCTGCACGACCATCGCGCGCTTGGCGATGTTCTTCGCAAGGTCGCCGATACGCTCGAGATCGATCGAGATCTTGATTGCCGCAATCGCCTCGCGCAGGTCCGCCGCCATCGGCTGGCGCAGCGCGATCATGCGGATCGCATGGGCCTCGATGTCCGCCTCCAGCGTGTCGATACGCTGATCCTCGCGGATCGTGCGCTCGGCAAGCTGCGTGTCGCGGCGGACCACCGCCTCGATTGATGCCGCCAGTTGCGCCTCCGTCAGACCGCCCATCTGGGCGATGTTCGCGGCAAGCGCATCCAGCTCTTCCTGGAAGGATTTTACCGTATGCTGGCTCACACCGAATTCTCCTGTTGGCCTCGTGGCATCCGTTCACTGATTCCGGTCAGCCGAAGCGGCCGGTGATGTAGTCCTGTGTGCGCTGGTCGGTCGGATTGGTGAACATGCGGTCCGTCTCGTCGACCTCGATCAGGTTGCCGAGATGGAAGAAGGCGGCTTTCTGAGACACGCGCGCCGCCTGCTGCATGGAGTGCGTCACGATCACGATCGTGTATCGCGTGCGCAGTTCGTCGATCAGTTCCTCGACCTTGGCGGTCGCGATGGGGTCGAGCGCCGAACAGGGCTCGTCCATAAGGATCACGTCGGGGTTCACCGCGATCGCGCGCGCGATGCAGAGACGCTGCTGCTGACCGCCCGAGAGGCCCGTTCCCGGCTCGTGCAGACGGTCCTTCACCTCGTTCCAGAGGCCCGCACGCTGCAGGCTCGTCTCGACGATCTCGTCCATGGCCGAACCGGCCTTCGCCACGCCGTGAATGCGGGGGCCATAGGCGATGTTGTCGTAGATCGACTTCGGGAACGGGTTCGGCTTCTGGAACACCATACCGACGCGCGCGCGAAGGAGCACCGGGTCGATCTTGGGATCGTAGATGTTGGCGCCGTCGATCTCGATCTTTCCCTTCACGCTGCAGATGTCGATGGTGTCGTTCATGCGGTTGATGCAGCGCAGGAAGGTCGACTTGCCACAGCCCGACGGGCCGATGAAGGCCATGACCTGACGCGCGGGAATATCGATCGTCACGTCGAAAAGCGCCTGCTTTTCTCCGTAGAAGACCGACACAGCGGACGCAGAAATCTTGGTCTCGTGTTCGCCGGCGCGGGCGGCGGTCGCCGTCTTCGCGAGAGTCCCGGTATCTTCCGCCGTTTTGGTCATGATCATTCCAGACGCTTCAGTGGTATCCAGGGTTGTCATGTCACCACCTTCTTTCAAATCGTTTGCGCATGTAAATCGCTATTGCGTTCATGCAAACAAGGAACCCGAGCAGAACTATGATGGCCGCCGAGGTGCGCGAGGTGAAACCGCGCTCCGGGCTGTCCGCCCAGATGTAGATCTGGGTCGGCAGGGCGGTCGAGGGATTGAACATGCTGTCCGGTGCAGCGGTGATAAAGGCATTCATGCCGATCAGAAGCAGCGGCGCCGTTTCGCCAAGCGCCTGGGCAAGACCGATGATCGTGCCGGTCAGGATGCCGGGCATGGCGAGCGGCAGGACGTGATGCCCGACCGTCTGCATCTTCGAGGCCCCAACACCGATCGCGGCTTCGCGGATCGAGGGCGGCACGGCCTTCAGCGCCGCACGCGTGGCAATGATGATTGTCGGAAGCGTCATCAGCGACAGGACGAGACCGCCGACTATCGGCGCCGAACGCGGCATCCCGAAGAAGTTGAGGAAGACGGCGAGACCGAGCAGGCCGAACACGATGGAAGGAACCGCTGCGAGGTTGTTGATGTTGACCTCGATGAGGTCCGTCAGCCGGTTCTTCGGCGCGAACTCCTCGAGATAGACAGCGGCCGAAATGCCGACCGGAAAGCTCACCAGGAAACAAATCAGGAGTGCGTAGAATGACCCGACGAGAGCACCCCACAAGCCGGCGAGCTCGGGGAAACGGCTGTCCGCGTTGAAGATCAGCCCCCAGTTAAAAGGCGCCGAAATCCGATCCTGCGCGACGAGGCGGTCGTACCAGCCGATCTGCTGATCGCTGACACGCCGGTAATCGGGGGGCAGGTTGCGGTCGATCTCGCCCTTGTGGAGCTGGTCTCCGATGTCGGACAGAGGGAACGTGATCTCGAAAGTCCTGCCTATCAGGGACGGGTCCGCGACCACCTTGTCGCGCAGCGCATATTGTCCGCCATTGCTGAAGATCTGACGCAGTTCCCGCAATTCGCGCGGTGTATCGACCTCCGGAAAGATACGGGCTACCGACTCGTTCAATATCTTCTGATAGCTGCCGCCGCGCGGGTCCGACGGGTCGACTGCCCCTTCCGGAACCTCGACCTCAAGCGTCACCATTGTCTGCGTGACGGCGGGAGCCGCCGTGATCGCGATGGTTCCGACGAGCGTCGCCAGCATGCTCAGTGCGAAGACGATCGCCGCGATGCCGTAGATGCGCAAGCGCCTATCCGCCGCGTGACGACGGCTGAGCTTCGCATCCGGCTCGTACCAGGCCCGTTCCTTCGGCTTTCCGGATTGTGCGGTCGTGTCACTCATAGCGTTCCCGATAGCGCTTGACGACCTGGAGCGCGACGATATTCAGCACCAGGGTCGAGATGAACAGGACGAGGCCGAGCCCGAACGCCGCGAGCGTCTTCGGGCTGTCAAATTCCGTATCGCCGATAAGCAGTGTCACGATCTGCACGGTGACGGTCGTGACGCCCTCGAGCGGATTGGCCGTCAGCGTGGCGGTAAGACCAGCGGCCATGACGACGATCATGGTTTCGCCGATGGCGCGGCTTACCGCGAGCAGCACACCACCGACGATGCCCGGAAGCGCGGCGGGCAACAGCACCTGTCGGATGGTTTCCGCCTTGGTCGCGCCGAGCGCATAAGCCCCGTCACGCATCGACTGCGGCACCGCCGAAATCGCGTCGTCCGAGAAGGACGAGATGAACGGGATGATCATGATACCCATGACACCGCCCGCAGCGAGGGCGCTGTTGGAAGCAACATCCAGACCGAGCGACATCCCGAACTCGCGAATGAAAGGTGCGACAGTCAGCACGGCGAAGAAGCCATAAACGATGGTCGGAATGCCTGCCAGAATTTCAAGCAGTGGCTTGACGAAAGAGCGGACGCGCTTGTCGGCATATTCGACGAGATAGATCGCCGAGAAGAGCCCGACAGGCAACGCGACGAACATCGCGATGGCGCTGATGAATATGGTGCCCCAGAAGACCGGCACCGCACCGAAGGCGCCTTCAGCCGCAACCTGATCGGACCGGATCGCCATCTGCGGACTCCACTCCATACCGAAGAGGAAGGAGAGGACAGGCACACGCGAAAAAAATGCGAAGCTTTCTATGAGCAGCGACAGAATGATGCCAAGTGTCGTGAGAATCGCGAGAACGGAGCAAATGATAAGCAGCCCGCGCAGGATGCCATCCACGCGATTGCGTGCGCGAAAATCGGGCGAGAGGCGGGCGCGGGCGAATGCGATGCCGCCGACTGCGACCGCCAGAGTGCAGGCAACCAGCGCGAGGGACGCCGTACTCTGCAGGGATTTATAGTGTTCGGCGGCTTCGATCACCGCCGGCTCGGGCGTTCCAAAGACACGGCCCGCGGCGACATTCTTGATCTCGCCAAGAATAAGCGAGACGCGCGCGGCCGACGTGCCCTCGGTAAGATGCGAGGGGAGACCTGCGATCAGGATCTGGTCGATAATACTGCCTTGCGCGGCCTGCCACACGAGGACGAGGACGAAGGCGGGCAATCCACACCAGAGGGCGATGTAGTAACCGTGATAAGGCGGGATCGAATGGAGATTCTTGCCGGACGCCTTGAGACCGGAAGCATTGGCCCGGCCGAGAAAGTAACCCACAAGGGCAAGCACCAGGACGATTGCGAAAAGCAGACTGACCGACATGAGTTTTCGCCTTGGGGTTCCGGAAGGGCGTAAACGTGCAAAGGATCACCCGGCATCCCTTGCGGGACGCCGGGTGAAAACATTCGTTACTTAGGCGCCGTCATGTCGGCGCCCTCGGTGGCGGCTTTGCGAACCTCTTCGCGCTTCTCGGCCGAGAGCGGGATCAGGCCGCGCTCGGAGAGATAGCCGCCATCGCCCATCGCGTCTTCGCTGACATACTCGGCAACGAACTCGTTGAGGCCCGGGATCACGCCACGATGCGCATTCTTCACGTAGAAGAAGAGCGGACGCGAGACCTTGTAGGAACCGTCGGCGATCGTCTCGGTGCTCGGCGTAACGCCTTCAACCGCGATGCCCTGGAGCTTGTCCTGGTTCTCGTAGAGGAAGGAATAGCCGAAGATGCCGTAGGCGTTCGGGTCTGCTTCCAGGCGCTGAACGATCAGATTGTCGTTTTCGCCGGCTTCGATGAACGGTCCATCGGTACGCATCGGGCTGCAGGCCTTCTTCATGTCGGCCTTCTCCATCGCCTTGACGATGTCGAACTCCTTGCAACCTTCACGCATCACGAGCTCCACGAAGGCGTCGCGCGTGCCTGAGGTGGGCGGCGGGCCGAAGACCGTGATCTCTGTGTCGGGGAGCGAGCTATCGACGTCGCTCCACTTCTTGTTCGGGTTCGGCACGAATTTGCCGTCGACCACGACGTCCTTCGCGAGCGCCAGATAAAGGTGCTTCTTCGTGAGGTCGAGAGCCTTGCCTTCGCGGGACACTGCGATGGAGAGACCGTCATAGCCGATGAGGACTTCGGTGACGCTCTTCACGCCATTGGCCTGGCAGGCTTCGTACTCGGAGGCCTTCATCGCACGCGAGGCGCCCGTGAGGTCCGGATGCTCGGCGCCAACACCGCCGCAGAAAATCTTCATGCCGCCGCCGGTGCCGGTCGATTCGACCACCGGAGCGGGGCTACCCGTCTCGTTTGCAAACTGCTCGGACACCGCCTGCGTGTAGGGAAACACGGTCGACGAGCCGACAATCGAAATCTGGTCGCGGGCGTGGGCGACGCCGGCTACCGAAAAAGCAGCGACGGCAACCGTCGCGGCCATCGTCAGGGATTTGAGTTTCACGTTCATTCTCCAGTCATGTGAATGCCGGGCACAGGGCAACCACATTTGAGCCCCCCTACGCGCCCGAGCCTTGAGTGAATTCCTTGGTGAATTCCAGGTGGCATTAACCTTCAGGCGGGCGAACGCTAGCGGGCCGTCACGAAAGGTTTACGACGGTTAGATGACACTTTTGCGAAGGTCAGGAAAACTGATATTTTACTTTTGAAGGGCCGCGGAGGGGGCCACGGGCAGCAGCACCGAGAAGGACGACCCCTGGCCGAGTTCGCTCTCGATCGAGAGCGTGCCCTGGTGGCGGTTCACGATGTGCTTGACGATGGCAAGGCCGAGGCCGGTGCCCCCGCGCGCGCGGCTCGCGGAAGCGTCGACGCGATAGAAGCGCTCGGTGAGACGCGGGATGTGCTCCTTCGCGATGCCGGGACCGAAGTCGCGGACGGCGAGCCGCACAAAGGGCTTGCCACCCTTCTCCGCCGGCGACAGCGACACTTCGATGCGCTTTCCGGAGCGGCCGTAGCGCAGCGCGTTGTCCATCAGGTTCTGGACGATCTGCGCGAGTTCTTCGCGGTCGCCCAGCACCTTGGGCAGCGAGGCGGGGGCGGTGACGCCGATCTCGACGCCGTACTGTTCGGCCAAGGGAGAGAGACCGTCGGCGATGTCGTCGGCGACGCCGTGAAGATCGACAGCATCGGACGGCCTCACATGTTCGCGCAGCTCGATTCGCGAGAGCGACAGCAGGTCCTCGATCAGCCGGCGCATGCGCGTCGCCTGATCCGCCATGATGGCGAGGAACTTGTCGCGCGCTTCGGGGTCGTCCTTCGCGTGGCCGCGCAGGGTATCGATAAAGCCGGAGATCGAGGAGAGCGGCGTCTTCAGTTCATGGCTCGCGAAGGCGACGAAGTCCGCGCGCATCGCCTCGACGCGGCGCGCCTCCGTGACGTCGCGCAGCAGTACGAGAATGAACTTCTGTGCCGATGCCACCTCGTCCGCGACCGGCGCGACATAGACGCTATAATTGCGCTGCACGGGGGCGGGCACCGAATATTCGATGGACCGCACCTGACCGTCGGAGGTCACGCCATCTATCGCCCCGATGAGGGGCGCGCTGCGCAGGACCGTCGCGACATGCCTGCCGGCTGTCTCTTTGCCAATCAAAGGCTCGGACGCGCCATTCGCAAAGACAACGCGACCCGACACATCGAGAACGATCAGCGGGTCCGGCAGGCGGTTCAACAGCGCAAGGGCGGTGCCGCCAGCGCCCAGGACGGATAGCCCGCCCTCCTCGTCCCGCCCTATGCGGATGGGTGTCGTTTCGCCGACGGCCATGAGGCGCGTCGCCGCGACGCCCGCCACGACGGCAAAGGAAACGAGCGCTGCAATCACATGCAACCCGTCAAGAAGCACCAGCGCGAGAAACACGACGGCAGAGGTGATGATGAAGGTGCGGGTGCCTGTCCAGCGCGCGAGAAAATCCCGCAGCCACGCCTTGCCCCTTTCGAGCTTCGTTGCACCTTCCGCCGCCGCCATTCGCTTTCCGTCAGACTCCGAAATCCCAACTCATGCCATCGTGGTAGCACTTGAGCACGGATTTCGCGATGACAATCCGGTGCACCTCGTCCGGGCCGTCGGCAAGACGAAGCGTGCGGGCGCCCTGATACATGCCGGCGAGCGGCGTGTCACCCGAAACGCCGAGCGCGCCATGTACCTGAATCGCGCGATCGACCACCCGCTCGAAGGCGGCGGGAACGAAGATCTTGATCGCCGAGATGTCGACGCGGGCTGAAGAGCCTTCTTCCATCCGGTGCGCGCAGTGGATGGTCATGAGGCGGGCGGCCTGGATGTCCATGTAGCTGTCGGCGATGAAGCCCTGGATGAACTGCTTGGTCTCGAGCTTGCCGCCATGCACCTCGCGCGACATGGCGCGCTTGCACATCATGTCGAAGGCCCGCCACATCTGGCCGATGGAATTCATGCAGTGGAAGACGCGGCCTTCGCCGAGACGGTCCTGCGCCGCCTGGTGGCCAGTGCCGGTGCGGCCGAGCTGGTTTTCGAGCGGCACGCGGACGTTTTCATATTTGATCTCGCAATGATCGCCATGCGTGTGGCCCCAGACGGGAACGGAACGGATGATGTTCACGCCGGGCGTCGTCATCGGCACGATGATCTGGGTCATCTTGTCCTTGACGCCGCCCTTGCCGTCCTTTTCTTCGGTGCGGCACATGACGATCGCGATGTCGGCGCGGCGGCCATTCGAGGTGAACCACTTGTGGCCGTTGATGACCCAGTGATCGCCGTCCTTCACGGCGCGTGTCTGGATCGCGTAAGGGTCCGACCCCGGCTGGTCCGGCTCCGTCATCGAGAAGCAGCTTTCGATGTCGCCCGCGACGAGCGGCTCCAGCCATTTCTTCTTCTGGTCGGGCGTGCCGTATTTCAGCAGGATCTTCTGGTTGCCGGAATTTGGCGCGACAACGCCGAAGAGGCGCGCGGAAAAGGGCGACCAGGCCATGATCTCGTTCATGTAGGCATGCTTCAGGAAGCCGACGCCCATGCCGCCATAGTCTTCGGGCAGGTGCGGCGCCCAGAGACCTTCCTCCTTCACCTTCGTCTTGATCCGCTCGCGGACGGCATCCGCATCGGCGCCTCCTTTGTAAAGAACGGGCTCCGACGGGATGATGTCCTCCGTCACGATCTTCGCGGTGCGGAGCCTGATCTCGTTGATGCCGTCGTCGAGACCCGGAATCGGCTTTACCTGCATTTCAATCCTCCCTCTCCCGTTCGTCTGTTTGAGCCAGCATAGAGGGGAGTGGGCGGACGGGTCCAACGAGCGCGAAAACACCGCGAAGGCCGCGTGACATTCGCGTGAATTTCCCTAGTCTAGCGCGGTTTCACACAGCACTGGACGCAAGAACGGCATGACCGAGATCAAGGGCAAACTCGCAATCGTTACCGGCGCGGCAAGCGGCATCGGACGGGGCACGGCACTCGAACTGGCACGGCGCGGCGCACGGCTCGCGATATCGGATCTCGACCGCGCGGGGCTCGCCGAAACGGCGAAGCGGATCGAGGCCATGGGCACGACGGTGACGACCTATCTGCTCGACGTCGCCGACCGCGACGCGGTCTACGCCTTCGCACAGGAGATCGAGACGACGCATGGCGGCGCCGACATCGTCGTCAACAATGCCGGCGTCGCGCAGATCGCGCGCGTGGACGAGCTCACTTACGAAGACTTCGAATGGGTGATGAATATCGACTTCTGGGGCATGGTCTACGGCACCAAGGCGTTCCTGCCGCAGATGCAGGCGAAGGGCGCGGGACATATCGTCAATGTGTCGAGCGTCTTCGGCATCATCTCCGTTCCCACGCAGGCGGCATATAATTCGGCAAAGTTCGCCATCCGCGGTTTCACGGAAGCGCTGCGGCACGAGATGAAAGGCACGGAGATCAAGGTGTCCTGCGTCCATCCGGGCGGCATCAAGACGAACATCGTGCGCAATGCGCGCTTCCTGCAGAGCACGCAGGCGACGGCGCGCGAGGACGCGGCGTCCGGCTTCGACAAGCTTGCGATGACGACGCCGGAAAAGGCGGGCCGCGTGATCGTGAACGGCATCGCGAAGAACAAACCACGCATCCTGATCGGCATCGATGCGAAGATCATCGACTGGATGCAGCGGCTGATGCCTGTCTCGTATGGACGCATCATGTTTCGCGGCGAGGGAAGCCCGCTGACCGGACAGGCGGATGCGGCCGACGCGCAGGGCTGATTCCAGATCGTCCGTCTAAGGATCAATGACCACTTATCCCCGCCCGGTGAACGGCTGTTTATCCCCGAAACGGGGATAAAACGGGGCGACTGTCACCGAACTGTCACGCGAACGTCACAATAACGTCCGGTCGCGCCGCGGAAATAATTTATCCCCGCTTCGGCGCCTCCCGGGCGAGCGCGCGACGCGCCGACTTCTCGAAGGCGGGATCGAGATAGGGGGCGAGCACGTCGAAGAGCTGGTTCGCGCCGGCCGCCATGTCCGACGGCGCGATGGCATCCTTGCCGGAAATCTGCAGGAAGCGAATCCAGTTCATCCAGATGAGCCAGGTGTTGAGCGCGACGGAGCGCAGACCGTCGCGGCCGCGCGGACGATCCATGTTACCATCCTTCACGAGCTGCGCCGCGATCCGCTCGAGCTCCACCAGCGCCCAGTCCTGAAGCGCGCGGTAGCGGGCGGCGAGGTCATCGTCGCGGCGAAGGAGACCGAGCAGGCCGCCGAAGAAGAAACGATAGCGCCAGGCGAGGTCGAAGCTGCGGAGATAGAAACCGGCGAAACGCTGGGGCGTGATGGGCGGACCGACATCTTCCACCAGCACGGCGCGGAATTCGGTTTCCAGCGTCTCGAAGAGGACGCGGACGATCTCTTCGCGGTTGCGGAAATGGTAGTAGAGATTGCCCGGACTGATGCCGAGCGCGGCGGCGATGCGCGTCGTGTTGGCGGCCTCGGCCCCTTCCTCGTTCATGAGGTCGAGGGCGAATTCCAGAATGCGGTCGCGGTTGCTCATGGGGCCCTTCATACCGCGCGCCGCGAGACCGGCACAGGCTTGACAGAGGCGAATTTTAGAGGGATTAATCTAATTAGAGGAAATACTCTAATCGGGGGAGGACGCCATGCCGGGCGGAGCGGAGGAAGCGGCGCGCACGAGCGATGCGCGCATGACCGTGCGCCGGATGGGCTTTGCCTATCCGCCGGCGATGAGCGGCCACTGGAACCGGAAGCGGCCCGAATTCTCGCAGATCGTGAACGCGGCCTCGCTCGCCATGCCCTATCTCGAGCCCTACCTGATCCGCACCATGCGCGCGGCGCGGCCGCAGATCCGCGACCAGGCGCTCGCCGCCGATCTCGATTCCTATGTCGCGCAGGAGGCGGCGCATTACCGCCAGCACCGGACCTTCAACGAGGAACTGAAGGCGCGCGGCTACCGCTCCATCGAGGGGCTGGAAGCGAAGATCGACGCCTCCTACGCGAAGATCGAGGCGAAGGGCACGCTCGCCTCGAACCTCGCCTATGCGGAGGGCTTCGAATCCATGGCGCTCGCCATCGGCGAAATGCTGATCGAGGACCGCGACTTCCTGTTCGGCGGCAGCGAGAGCGGCGTCGCCTCGCTGGTGCTGTGGCATTTCGTGGAGGAGATCGAACACAAGAACGTCGCCTATGACGTGTTCGAGCATGTGGCGGGAAACTATTTCCGCCGCGTGGGCGGCTTTCTCCATGCGACGGGACATATCTTCCTGCTGACGCGGGCGGGCTACCAGACGCTGCTGAAGGAGGACGGGCTGTGGCGCAACTGGCGCTCGCGGCTGGCGCTGGCGCGGCTTCTCATCCGCATCTTCGCGAAACTGACGCCGAAGCTCGCGCGCATCCTGGTGCCGGGCTACAGCCCGCGGCAGGTGGCGGACCCGGCCTGGGCGCTCGCCTGGGCGCGGCTCTTCGCGAAAGACGGCGAGGCGGTAGGGCGGCTCGACACGACGCGGCTCGACACACCGGAACCCGTGGCACGAGCTGCATAACAACATAAGGGGGGAGACAGGATGACGGCGGACGGACAGATGAGCGAGCGGATGCGCGCGCTTCTCTTCATCAACGGCGTGGGGCTGATCGCGCTTGCCGTGCTGATCGGCTGGGTGTGGTTCTTCGGGCTGCTCGGGCGGATCGTGCTGTGGCCGCTGCCGATCGACATCGAGGTCAACATACCGACCGACGCGCGCGGCTGGCGCATGGCGCATATGGAAGGGATCACTCAAGGGCTGATGCTGATGGCGCTCGGGCTCGGCGGGCGCTTCATGCTTCTCACGCGGCGGCAGTTCACCTGGTTCTTCTGGTCGGCGCTCGTCACCGCCTGGCTCTTCACCGTGCCCGCCGCCTTCAACGCCTGGTTCGGCACGCGCGGGCTCGCCTTTGGCGGCGGCCCCTTCAAGCCGGGGCTCGCCAACGACATCATCTATCTGTTCGGCTGGCCGCCCGTGCTCGCCGTGCACATCATGCTGGCGCTCGCGCTTTACGGGCTGTGGCGGCATATGAAGATTTCGCGACACTAGCTTGCGCCGGTTGCAATCGGCGGACGGCTCGTCCATATCGGTTGTGACGCGAGGGTTCGTGAGTTGCGAGCCCCTGAGGGCCCCGGGAGCCGGATGTACGTTCCCGCCGCCCGATCCGCGTCGCCCTCTCTCAAAGCTCCTCGCAGAGCCGCCCTCCTCTTCCCCAGGGGAGGGCACCTTTGTGCGTGTACGGATGACTTCTTCAGATTTCGTCATGGCCCGCTTCATGCGGGCCATCCACGTCTTTGCCAAGAAACAAGAAAGACGTGGATGACCCGCCACCTTGATTACAAAGGAGGGCCGGGTCATGACGGTTATTGGGGGATTGAGGTTGAGGTGGATTGGGTCCCTGTGTGTAGGGGATGTGTCAGGATGGGTGCGGGCGGGAGATCGTTGGGTCCCTGGTCGTGAAGACCGCTCCCCGGCACGGATCCCCGCCCGCGTTCCAAGTACCCAAACCTGAACAGTT
>CAJXOU010000002.1 GCA_913057645.1 uncultured Rhodobiaceae bacterium
AAGCAGAGACTGGCATACGGCAGTTCTGCCTGTCTCGTGGGCTCGGAGCTGTGTGTAAGAGCCAGGCCAGGTCGGGCGTGCCGCAGCCGCTTTGAATCGGCACGCTCGATCTGGCGTGCGGCAGGAAAGTGAAGGGCTTTCTCTGCGAGGAAGAGGGCCTCGACGGCGCGGAGGAAATCACCTCCTTCGGCGGCTGGCGCGCTTTCATGGCGTCGAAGGCGGAGAGGGCAGCAAGCTAGAACGCCGCCTCCAGCAGCGTCCGCGCTTCATCCAGCGTCGTGGCGGAGAGCACGGTGAAGCCGCCGCCCTCCTGCGCCATCGCGGCTTCGTATTCCTCCGCGCCGTAGCCGGTCGCGACGATCACCGCGCCTTTCAGCCCGGCGCGCTTCGCCGCCTCGATGTCGGCGGCCTTGTCGCCGACGAGCCAGCTTGCGCCAAGGTCGAGGCCCATCAGCGCGCCTGCATGCTCGATCATGGCGGGGCCGGGCTTGCGCCAGCGGTCCTGCGCCGCGCCGTAGCCTTCGGTGAAATCCGGATGGAAGGGGCAGGCGAGGGTAAGGTCGAGCGCTGCTTCCTTCTCGCGAAGCTGGCGCGCGATTTCCGCCTCCACCGCCTCGAACTCGGCCCACGAGATCAGCCCGCGCGCGATGCCGGACTGGTTGGTGACGCAGACAAGGCCGAGCCCCTTCGCCCGGCCCCAGGCGATGATCTCCGCCGCGCCCCTCTCCAGCGCCACATCTTCCTTGTTTTTCAGATAGTTGACCTCCTTGACGAGGACCCCGTCCCGGTCGAGAAAGAGGCCGGGCGCGCCCTGCCGCCGGGGCGGGGTCGCGGTCGAAAGCCAGATATCGGGGGGTATGGTCATGAGGCGGGCTTCAGCATCGGGCCGGAACAGGGCGGCATTTTTACGCTATCTTGAGCCGCTTTCCGCCACCATGACACAAACCGCACGATCCGGGACCAGTGAATGACCGATAAAGCGACCGCGAACGGCCCGGATATCCAGGCGCTGGTGGAGGGGCTGGCGCGCGCCCGCGTGGCGCTGGCGGGCGATGTCATGCTCGACCGCTTCGTCTATGGCGAGGTCTCCCGCATCTCGCCGGAAGCGCCGATCCCGGTGCTGCGCGTCGGCGACGAGAAGGCGATGCCGGGCGGCGCAGGCAATGTTGCGCGCAATCTCGCCGCGCTCGGCGCGAAAGTCGATTTCCTCTCCGTCGTCGGCGATGACGAGGCGGGCGCGGAGCTGAAAACCGCGCTCGGCGCCGAAGCCGTTACCTCCTCGCTCACCGTCGTTCCCGGCCGCGAGACGACGGTCAAGATGCGCTTCGTCGCGATGGGCCAGCAGGTGCTCCGCGTCGACCGCGAGACGAACCTGCCGCTCGGGAACGCGCCATCGGAAAAATTCATCGCCGGGCTCACCGCCGCGCTCGACGACAAGGACGTGCTCGTGCTGTCCGACTACGGCAAGGGCGTGCTCACCCCCGCCGTGCTCGCCGCCGCGATTACGGCCGCGCGCGGCAAGGGCCTTCCCGTCGTGATCGACCCCAAGGGCCGCGACTATGCGCGCTACGCAGGCGCCGACGTCGTGACGCCGAACCGCAAGGAACTCGGCGAGGCGACAGGCCTCCCCGTCGACAGCGATGAAGAGATCGTCGCGGCCGCACGTGCCTTGATCGCGGCGCACGGCATCGGCGCCGTCGTCGTCACGCGCGCGCAAGCTGGCATGAGCGTCGTCACGGCAAATGACGTCACGCATCTGAAAGCCGAAGCGCGCGAAGTCTTCGACGTGTCCGGCGCCGGCGACACGGTCGTCTCGACGCTCGCCGCCGCGCTCGGCAGCGGGCTCTCGCTGCCTGAGGCCGCCGCGCTCGCCAATTCCGCCGCCGGCATCGTCGTCGGCAAGGTCGGCACTGCCGTCGTTCATGGCGACGAGCTTGCCGCGAAGCTGCGCGAGCGCGAGCTCTCCGCGCTCGAAGCGAAGATCGCGGGTCTCGAGAGCGCGCGCGACATCGTGGAGGCCTGGCGCGCACGCGGTCTCAGCGTCGGTTTCACGAACGGCTGCTTCGATCTCCTGCATCCGGGCCATGTCACGCTGCTCGACAAGGCGCGCACGCTGTGCGACCGGCTTGTCGTCGGTCTGAACAGCGATTCTTCGGTCAAGCGTCTCAAGGGCGAGGACCGCCCCGTGCAGCCCGAGATCGCGCGCGCGACGGTGCTCGCCGCGCTGCAATCCGTCGACCTCGTGGTGATCTTCGAGGAAGACACGCCCGCGCGGCTGATCGAGACGCTCCGTCCCGGCCTTCTCGTGAAGGGCGGCGACTACAAGGTCTCCGAGATCGTCGGCGCTGATTTCGTGCAGGCAAATGGCGGCCGCGTCGAGATCGTCGACATCGTGCCGGGCTTCAGCACCACGGGCACCATCGCCCGGCTCGGACGCTGAGCCGCATGGCGATCTGGGGCCTGGACGCGGAGCCGCGCGGCCATTCCGAATTCATCGAGCCCGCGCCCGTGACGCGCCCGCCGGAGCGCTGGTGGGATCTCGTCGTCGTGCTGGCCGTGGCGCTTGCGCTCTCCTTCCTCGCCGGGGCGGTTGCCTTTGCGGTCGAAGCCGTCATGGCGGACGAGGATCTGCTGACGGGCCGTTTTCCGTCCGGCGGTGCCGCGCAATCGCCCTATTTCCTGTTCGGGGCGATGGGCGCGCTCTATCTCGCGACGCTGGGTGCCGTCGCGCTGCTTCTGTTCTTCCGCGGCCACCGGCTCGGTACCGTCTTCTTCGCGCGCGGCGCACGGCTTGCGGCATGGGGCGCGGTCCCCACGGGCATCCTCCTGGCGATTGCGGTCATGGCACTGCTTTCCTTCCTGCCGCCCGCCATGCAGGAGGAACTCATCGAGCAGAGCGCCGCGCTCGACCCTTCGACGCTCGGCGAGGCGCTCGCCGTCTTCGTCATTGCCGTGCTGCTCGCGCCGGTTGCCGAGGAACTTTACTTCCGGGGCATCATGCTTCGCGTCTTCGCGCGACGCATACCCTTCGCCGCGGCGGCTATCGTCACCGCGGCGCTCTTCTCGCTCGTGCATGGCCATCTCTTCCTCTCGCCGGGTCTCGGCGGATGGCTTCTCACAGGCATCATCTTTCTGCTGGGGTTCCTGCTGGCGCTCTTCGCGCGGGCCGGAGGCTCGCTCCGCGCGCCGTTCCTGCTTCACGCCGCCTACAACGCGACGCTCGTCGTCCCGACTGTCGCCGGATTGCTCGCCGGTGCTCAGACGTAGCCGAGCTGCGTCTCGATCGCCGCGCAGAGCATGTGGCCGAGCGTGATGTGCATTTCCTGGATGCGCGCGGTCGTCGTCGAGGGCACGCAGAGAATGTGGTCGGCAAGCCCCGCCATCAGGTTCGGTTCCGCGCCCGCGAAGGCCGCCGTGACGAGGCCCTGCCGGCGCGCCGCTTCGAGGCCGAGGACGACGTTGCGGCTTTTCCCCGAGGTCGAGATGCCGATGGCGACGTCGCCGCGCCGGCCGAGCGCCTCCACCTGCCGTTCGAAGACGTGCTCATAGCCCATGTCGTTCGCCGCCGCCGTCAGCACCGACGAATCCGTGGTGAGCGCCAGCGCGGCAATCGCCGGGCGGTCCTTCACATAGCGTACCGAAAGTTCCGCCGCGATGTGCTGCGCGTCGGCCGCGCTGCCGCCATTGCCGAAGAAGAGGAGCTTGCCGCCCCCCGCCGCCGCTTCCGCGCAGGCGGCCGCGAGGCTCGCGAAATCGTTTTCGAGCTTCTTCGCCGTTTCGTGCGCGACCTTGTGGTGCTCGTCGAAGGCCGCGCGGAAAATGTCATGTGCGCCCAAGGGCATCCTCTCTTTCCGGGGCGGGTCTCGCCCCGTTCTTCTCTTATATACAGAAACCGGCGCAGGTGGCGCTAGCCGAGTTCCCGATTCAGTTCCACGAGCCGCATGATGTCGCGCAGCGCGACGATGCCGGCGAGCCTGCCCCGGTCGATCACGAGGAGGCGGGCATGGCCGCTTTCGCGCATCCGCCGCAGGGCCGCCTCGGTCTTTTCCTCCGGCGAAATCGTGTTGTGCTGCGAAAGCGGGTGCATGAGGTCGCGCACCGTCAGATGGGCCCAGTCCGCCCGGCTCGCCGCGCGGATATCCGACACGCTGATGGTGCCGACCGGCGCTCCGTTCTCCATCACGGGAAAGGTCTCGTGGAAGGAGCCATAGACATGGTCGTCCACGAGCTCGCGCAACGATATCCCGGCGGGCACGGTCAGCGGGTCCGGCGTCATCACCCGTTCGACCGTTTCTGCGTCGAGCAGTTTCTGCGTTTCGGCCTGCGTTTGGGAGGCGCGCGAGGCGGTGTGAAGAAAGAGGCCGATAAGGCCCCACCAGAGCCCGGCAATGACATTGCCGGAGATCAGGCTCGCAACGCCGAGCCCGACAAGGACGAGCCCGAAGATCTGGCCCGACAGGGCGGCGCGTTTGGTCGCCGCCGCCATGTCGCCCGTGCGGCCCCAGAGCCAGGCCCGATAGACACGGCCGCCATCGAGCGGAAAGGCGGGCGCCATGTTGAAGATCGCCACCACCAGGTTGATGAAGGCGAGATAGCCGAGCACGCCCGTCACCGTCGCGCCGAGCCCGGCGGATGCCGCCGCCGCCGTGGATACATAGAAGAATGCCGCAAGCGCGAGGCTCGCCAGCGGGCCCGCGATCGCCATCATGAACTCGGAGCGCGCCGTCGGCGGTTCGCTTTCCATCCGCGCGACCCCGCCGAATATGAAGAGCGTGATCCCCGAAATCCGGATGCCGTAGCGCCTTGCGACCACCGAATGCGCCAGTTCGTGCAGGACGATCGAGAGGAAAAGGCCCGCCGCGCCGACAACGCCCATCGACCAGTAGGTAACGCTGTCGAAACCCGGATGAAGCTCCGGGAAATAACCCGTCGCGAGCGTCCACGAGATGAGCAGCGCGATGAACACCCAGCTCACATCGAGGCTGACATCGAAGCCCGCGAGCCGGAACAGCCTGATCTGCGCACCGAACATGTTTCCTCATCTCCTTCTGTTTTCCCATTCTACACATGGAAACAGGGATTGTGGGCCGGCGGGCCCGGCGGCAGATGCGCACAGGCGCTGCCGCGGCGGCGAGCCTTTCTCCGCCGGACGAGTCCTTGTCGGATGGGCGCATCCGCGACGGCGACGCCGTCGCGTTTCACCGGACCCGCTCTTTTTCCCTGGGCGCGGAAACGCGGCGGGGTTTCGCCTCCATCTTCGGCTTGGGCAGGAGACGGAAGCGCGTCTGGCACCACGCGAAACCGACGCCGACATCGAGCAGCGCATCGGAGCGCCCGCAGGGGCAGGCAAATTCCATGACGTCGAGAACGCGGTAGGTCTCGCCGGCCTGCAAAGGTACCGGCTGGCCGGTCACATGGTTCGGGGCGGCATTGACGCAAAGCACAAGGTCGCCGGGTCCGACTGCGTCGCTCATGGCTTCCCTCCATCGTTCCGGGGGAGACTAGACCTCGAGCCGCAGCGGCGAAAGACCGGTTTTGCCGGTTTACGGGTCTAGAATTCCCACGCCAGTTTGCCGGTGACGGCGTGATCGCGGGAATGGCTGGAGAGGAAGCCGTCGTAACCGAGACGCAGGCGCAGCGAAGGCGCAACGACGATGTCCGCGCCGAGCTTCACGGTGAGCGCATCCTCCGCAAGCGGGGTTCCGTAGAAGACGTAGGTCTGCCCTGTGTTGTCGACGGTCACGCTCTGGCGCGGGCGGGAGAGGCCGAAGCCGTGCCGCCAGCCGAGATCGAGGCTCGGCGTCACCTCGAACGGGCCGGCCGGGATGCCGTCGCCGAGCGCGCGGATGCCGAGCGTCGTAAAGGTGGCGGAGGCGTCGCTGCCGGCGCCCGAGAAGCTCGAGAGAGGTCCGCCGCTCTCCTGAAAGGAGCCGGCCGAGGCGCGAACATGCTCGAGACCGAGATGCGGTTCGAGACTCGCGCCCGCGATGCCGAAGGCATAGCCCACATCCGCGAACATCTGTTCCGTCCGGTAGGACCGGTTGCTTGTGTTGGTCTCGCCCACCGAGGAAACGCTGCGCGTGACATCGCTGCTGCCCCAGCCGAGCGCGGCGCCGCCACGCAGGGCGACGGGCCCCTCCGTCCAGCTTGCATAGGCGAGCACATGGCCAGCATCGCCGTCGGCGCTGCCGCCATGGGCCGGGACGGAGGTGCTGGCACTCGTGTAGGCGGCGGCCACGCCGGCGCGAAGTCCGTTGTCGAGCGGGAGATCGAAACCGGCGATGGCGCCGCTATGGTGATGGTCGATCGTCAGCCCGTCGTCGAACTTGTTGTAGCCGCCGAAGCCCTCGCCCCAGAGCACCGTGCCGTCTCCCGGCGCGAGCAGGCGATCCAGAACGGCGTTGCGGAGCATCCGCTCATCGGCGATGGCCGTCGTGGTCCCGCTCGCGTAGATCTGTCCCTCGCCGGAATCGAGATATTGCGTCAGGGTCAGGAACACAGTGTTCGGATCGTAGCTCACATCCGCGATAAAGCCGTAGGGCAGGTTCGTCGAGCTGACGCTTGCGAAGGTACCGCTCAGCCCGCCGACGGAACTGAGGAGCGTGTATTGGGTCCCCGCCGTATAGCTGCCGCCGGAATAGGTCGTGGTCAGATTGCCCGCAATCGTTGCCGTTCCCGTCACGATCGTCATGTCGGCCGCGCTCGGCGAGACCTCCACGGCATAGGTCGAGCCGGAAGACAGCGTGAGATTGCCGGCGACCGTGATCGTGCCGATGGAGTTGCCCGGCGCCAGCGTGCCGCCGCTGGCGATCACGGTCGTCGATACCGCGCCCCGGCCGCCAAGTATGCCGCCTGAATTGACCGTCAGCGAGCTGGAGTTGCCGAGCGATCCGTCGACGAACAGCGTTCCGCCGTTCACCGTCGTTGCGCCGGTGTAGGCGCTGGTTCCCGAAAGGGTCAGATTGCCGGTGCCCTCCTTGGTCAGTGAGCCGCCCGTGCCGCCATTGGCACCACCGTCCTGGAGGACGCCGGAGAACTCGGTCGACAGATCATTGCCGCCGACGGTGAGGGACCTGGAGCCGAGATAGATATCGCCATCGCCTTCGATGGAACCGGCGGTGGTGCCGCTGTTCGAAAAGGAAATATCGAGCAAGCCGCCGTTCATGATGAAACGCGCGGTGCCGCCGCTGCCGCTTTCGGCGATATAGGTGCCGCCGCCTGTGTCTGTGGTGATGGTGGCGTTGCCGGCGGTTGCGTTGTCGGCGAAGCTCAAGTCGCCGCCGCTCGTCGTGGTGATGGTGGCGCTGCCGGCCGTGCTGTCGTTGTTGAATGCCGTCGTGCCATTGTTTGTGATGGTGGCGCTGCCGGCGGTGCTGTCGCGGAAGCCGAGATAGCCGGCGGCCGCTACTGTGAACTGGCTTGAAGCGTTAGAGCCGTGCACATTCAGAGTGCCGTCACTGACTGTTGTCGCTCCGGTATAGGTGTTGTTCCCGGCCAATGTCAGCATGCCGGTTCCCGTTTTCGTCAGCGAGCCGCCGCCGGAGATCACACCGTCAAGATTGATGATGTAGGAGCTGCCGACATCGAAGGTGCCGCCGCCGCTGCCCAGAGCGATGTCGCGCGCAGAAGAGAACTCCGCCCCCCATTGCAGCGTGCCGTCGTCGAGCGTGACGCCGCCCGAGGAATCGCCGAGCCCGCTATCGGCCAGGACATTCAGCGTGCCGCCATTGACGATGGTGCCGCCGCTATAGGTGTTGATGCCGGTCAGCACGAGCGTTCCGCCGCCGGTCTTTTCCAGTATGCCGGGCGTGGCGCCGCTGTCGGAGATCACGCCGGAGATGGTGTCGGTATTGCCTGTATCGACGAAGAAGGTCGGCGTCCCCGTCAGGCCGAAATTGTTGGCGAGGGTGAAGGTGCCGCTGGCAAAGCCGAGCGTCGCCGCTCCTGTCATCGTCACATCGCCCGTGCCGAGCGCATCGTCGTCGGCAACCGTGAGCGTACCGGCATTGATGGCCGTGCCGCCCGTATAGGTGTTGGCGCCGGAGAGCGCCAGCGTGCCGCTGCCCGACTTGTTCAATACACCGGGCGTGACGCCGGTGTCGGAAATGATCCCGGAGAGCGTGCTGGCAGAGCCAGTAACGACGTTGAAGTAGGTATTGCCGGTCAGCCCGAAATTGTTGGCGATGGTGTAATCGCCGGCGAAGAACATGTTTGCTCCGCTCGCCATCGTGACATCGCCGGTCCCGAGCGCGCTGTCGTTGCCGATCACGACCGTGCCGCTGTTGATCGCCGTTCCGCCGGTATAGGTGTTGGCGCCGCTCAGCGTCAGTACGCTGGCGCCCCCTTCCTTGGTCAGCGAACCGCCGGTGCCGCCGCCGTCGCCGCCGTCCTGGATCACGCCGGAAAAAGTGGCGACCACGCTGCCGCTGGCGAATGTCAGGTTCTTCGAACCGAGAAAGATGTCGCCGGTCCCTCCAAACAAGCTGACGGTGGTGCCGCTGTTCGTAAGGCCGGAGATGTCGAGCGAGCCTGTGCCATACATGTAGAAACGCGCGTTGCCGGCGCTGGCGGTGTCACCGATATAGGTGGTGCCTCCGCTGTTGGTGGTGATGGTGGTGCTCAAGCTGCCGCCGCTGACTGAGCTGGCGCCGGAGAAGTCCAGCCTGCCGTCATTCGTGATGGCGAAGCTGTCGACGATGTTGGCGCCATTGTTGATGATGCCGGCACCGTCGAAAGTGAGGTGCTGACCGCTGCCGATCGTGAAATCATAGTTCCCGCTGTTGAGCGTCCAGCCGCCCACGGTGATCGGGTTCGACGAAAAAGTGACGCTCTGGTTGGTGGCGGTATTGTCGAAGGTGGCGGTGTCGCCCGAGCCGGGGACGGTGCTCGTGTCCCAGTTGGTGCCGGTATTGTAGTCGGCCGTTGTGCCGTTCCATGTGGCATCCGCCGCCGAGGCCGTGCCGGACATGGCCGTCAGGGTCAGGCCGAGCGCCGCGAGCGGCAGAACGGACCAGTGATTGCCAGAAAGTTTTGCCCGGCGGGCCTTCCGCCGCGCCACAAGTGCGTTCCGATTTGCCATTGCCCCACTTGCGAGCCGCGACATGCGCAGCCCGTCACCCCCGTTCGGTTTTGCGGCTGCTCTACACCGGCAGGCGCCCCCTTCCGCCCATTCGCGGACCCGGATTTATCATGGGCAGTTTGCTAATTTCGCTCAAGTGCAAATTTAGTGACTGGTTAATTCGAAGGCCGTTCTGGTAGAATTTCGAATCAAATGGCCGCACGTACCCCCAAAACCCGCCAGAGGGCGCAACAGAAGCGCGCCGAAGACACCCGCCGGCTTTTGCTGGAGGCGGCCATCGAGATGTTTGCGACCGTCGGCTTCGAGGGCGTGACGGTGGCGGCCCTGGAGGAAGAGGCCGGCGTCCAGCGCGGTTTGTTGAGGTATCACTTCGGCAGCAAGGATGCGCTGTGGCGGGAGGCCGTGGATCGGGCCTTCACCCAATCGGAGACCGCCATCCGCGAGTTGTTCGTCGATGAACTCGCCAAGCGCGGAGGCGACCGGCTGGCCGCGCTCATTGCGGCCTATATCCGCGGCAGTGCGCGCCATCCGGAAATGCTGAACTTCATCATGCGCGAAGCGAATGTGGAGTCCGATCGCCGCGACTACATAGCGGAGAAGCATGTCAGCCGCTTCGCTGACATGATCTCGCAAGCGAGCGGCCGCCCGAAAAGCGTCTACGACTTTTATGCGCTGGCGGGAGCCATGAACTTCGTCTTCGTCTCGCCCGCAGGTGCGCGGCGCATCTGGAAGAAAGAACCCTTTTCAGACGCCTTCATCAAACGGCACATCGAATCCATCATCGCCCTGTTCCGCCACGGCTGGGGCGAGAGTTCATCGTCCTGAGCCCGGCGGCATTGACGCAAAGCACAAGATCGCCGGGTCCGATCGCGTCGCTCATGGCTTCCCTCGATCGTTCTCGGGGGAACTGGACCTCGAAACGCGCGGGCGAAAGACCGCTGTTGGTGCGAGGCGTCATTGAGTTTTTTTGCATGTTGAGCGTCTGAGTGCGGCTACGTCCGCGCTCACATAGGCATTGCATCCGCGAAGAGGAAGCCGTCGCGGGTGCCGGCGCGCGCAACATGTACCCCCTTCTGACGCGAAGTGTCTTGATTGCTTCGCGCAAGATTCCGACAGGACTTCTAGTTCTGTACACCGAAGTGGAATTTGTACTGGATGTCGATTGCTTCAAGCTTGGCTAAGCGAGGGTCGAAATAGTCGATGCGGATTGTGAAGAGGTCAACTAGGTCGTCAAGGGTACGCTTCTTGAATGGAAGTTCGAAAGAGAGCGGAGCCTTACCCGACGGATCCAACGATATCTCCGTCCTGTAGATGAGTTGGTCCTTCCGGTTTACGAACCAATTATCTGGATAGGTCCATCCCTTCAGGTTTCCCTCAAACTCAACTACTTGGGTTTTTACTTCTACGTGACGTACCACTATAGGGTACCGACGGCGGTTCCAAATCTCTACGTCGAGGGTAGCACCATAATAGCCGTCTACGTTACCGCTCGAAAGTCCGTGCGATGTAACTAGTGCAATTGGTTTCCAGCCAAAGTTCTGACGATAACCAAACATCAATGAGACTGATGCCACCAAAATGCTCGAAATCGTCAACATTGAATACGCGACGAGCTGCGCGAGCTGGATTGCTACCGGGTCCAAGGATGCTCCACTAGAGTATGGTCAAGATCAAAACTTCGACATGCGCGCATTTCTTATCTTAGCACTCTAGAATTTAGCGACCCAATTATTGACTCCCATAGCTCGAAGTTCGTCCTAAACGTCAATTTCTGGCGTTAGGGCGTCGTCGAAGTCAGTCTGTCCTTACCTCAGGACTCGCGCGGCCCGATCGTCCGCCGCAGCGCGAGCAGCATATGCGCCTCGATTTCCCGGCGCATGGCGGTGCGCGCCGCGCGCGTGCCGGGCGTCACGAGATAGAGGTCGACGAGATTGCCGATCAGCACATTCATGAAGTGAAACCGCGCCGGGTCGAGCCGTGCGCCGGGCGCGAAGCGTTTCAGGAAGGGCGCGATGCGCTCGCCGATGATCGTGACATTGGCGGGGTCCTGCTCTTCCTCCGTGGTGCGGATCGAGCGCATGGCGCGGAGCAGTCCCGTATGCGCCGGGATCGCCTCCGCCTCGTCGAGATAGACATGGAGGAGCAGCCGCGCCGCTTCCTCCACATCCGTCTCCGCGCCGAGCCCCGCCAGTCGTTCGACGCTCGCCGCCGCGATCCGCTCGACCGTCGCGTCATAGGCGGCGAGCAGCAGCGCGTCGCGATCCCTGAAATAGCGATAGAGACTTCCGACCGCGACGCCGGTGCGTTCGGCGACGCTTGTCGTCGTCACCGCCTCCGCGCCCTGCGCCGCGGCGATCTCCTCCACCGCCGCGAGGAGGGCGGCCCGCGTCTTCAGCGCGCGCGGCTGGACCGGGACGCGCTTGGCCCCCCGGAGGGGTGTTTCGGCAGGAAGCCTCGTCGCGCGCATTCTCGGGTCCGGTGCTGTCTCTCTCAAAAAGTGAAACTATTTCATTTTTGTTGACAGGACCAGAGCGAAGGCCGCATTTTGTCATTACTAGATGAGCGCCCGGCAGCTTCCTGTCCGGGCTCTCGGTCCTTGCATGGGCTTTGGGGGAGAAGCAGATGACGTTGAAATTTTCAGCAGGCGCGCTCGCGGTCACGATGAGCCTCCTCATCTCCGGCACGGGCCACGCGGCCGAGATCCGGGTGAGCCCCGCCGACGGCACGGAAAAGCTGATCGAGACCTTCATCATGGTGGAGGAGGGCGACACGATCCTGCTCGGGGCCGGGCGCTGGGACCTTGCCGACGGGCTCGTCCTCGATGCCGACGGCGTGACCGTGCGCGGCGCGGGCGCGGAAGAAACCGTCCTCTCCTTCAAGGGGCAGACGGGCTCCGGCGAGGGCCTCCTCGTCACGTCCGACAATGTCGTGCTCGAAGATTTCGCGGTCGAGGACACGAAGGGCGACGGCATCAAGTCGAAGGGCTCGGACGTCATCACCTTCCGCAACCTGCGCGTCGAATGGACCAACGGCCCGGACGAGAAGAACGGCGCCTATGGCGTCTATCCCGTCTCGTCGAAGAATGTGCTGATCGAGGGCGTCACGGTGCGCGGCGCGTCCGACGCCGGCATCTATGTCGGCCAGAGCCAGGACATCATCGTCCGCAACAGCCTCGCCGAGTTCAACGTCGCCGGCATCGAGATCGAGAACTGCTACCGCGCCGACGTCTACGGCAACATGGCCCGCCACAACACCGGCGGCATCCTGATCTTCGACCTGCCCAGCCTGCCGCAGCAGGGCGGCCACGACATCCGCGTCTTCGACAATTCATCGGTGGACAACGACACGCCGAACTTCGCGCCCGAAGGCAACATCGTCGGCGGGGTGCCGATGGGCACCGGCATCATGATCATGGCGAACCGCAACGTGCATGTCTTCGGCAACCGCCTCGCGAACAACGGCACGGTGCACATCATCGTCGCGGCCTATCCGGAAGAGTATGACGACGAGACCTACATGTTCGTGCCGCGCGGCGTTTACATCCACGACAACACCTATGGCGAGGGCGGGGCTGCGCCGGACAACGAGATGGGCGAAATCATCGCCGGGCGCACCGGCACGCCGGTCCCCGATATCGTCTGGGACGGCGTCACCCGCATCCCCGAATGGCTCACCTGGGTCGCGGCGGAAAACCGTCTTTATATAGATGAGGCCGACGACACGACTTTCGCCAACGCGAAGATGATTTCGCACATGTTGTTGCCGTGGGAGACGAGCCCGGACCGCGACATCTCGAACCATGCAGGCAGCCTCCCCGCGCCCGCGCCCGTCGAGCTGCCGCAGGACGCGGAAGGCTGACATCCATGACGGCGCGCTCCCCTTTGCCGTACCTGAAGCGGGCCCTCCTCGCGGTCCTCTTCCTCGGTGCGATGACCGGGGGCGCCGCCGCCGTCGACGATCAGGCGATCCTCGCGAAGAAGCCGCCGCGCCAGCTTTCCGCTTTCGGCTTTTTCGCGGACGCCGCGCGTCAGGTGCCGGCGACAGGCGTGCTTCCCTTCGCGCCCAGGACGCCCCTCTTCACCGACTTCGCGGAGAAGCGCCGCTTCGTCTATCTGCCGGACGGTCAAAGCGCCGCCTATGACGCCCGCGAGGCTTTTGCCTTTCCGGTCGGGTCCGCCCTCATCAAGACCTTCGCCTATGCGGCGGCGGACCGGCCCGGCGGGCTCCGGCTCGTCGAAACGCGCGTGCTGCTCCGGCAGGCGCAGGGCTGGGAGGCCTGGGCCTATGTCTGGAACGAGGACCAGTCGGAAGCGGAATTGAAGATCGCGGGCGCGAAGCTCCCGATGGAAATTCCGCTGCCCGGCGGCGGCACGAAAGCCATCACCTATGCGGTGCCGAACAAGGCGCAGTGCAAGGGCTGCCACGAACTCTCCGGCGAGATCGCGCCGATCGGTCCCAAGGCGCGGAACCTCAACCACGCCTTTGCCTATCCGGAGGGGCCGGAGAACCAGCTCATGCGCTGGCGCGCCGAGGGCATCCTGACCGGCTTGCCGGACGCGGGCACCATCCCCGCCGTTCCGGACTGGCTCGACGAGGCCGCGCCGCTCGACGCGCGTGCCCGCGCCTGGCTCGACATCAATTGCGCCCATTGCCACCGCGCCGAGGGCCCCGCCAGCAATTCCGGCCTCTTCCTCACCTGGGACGAACAGGACCCCGTCGCACTCGGGATCGGCAAGCGCCCGGTTGCCGCCGGCCGGGGCGCCGGTGACCTCAAGGTCGATATCGAACCCGGCGACCCCGACGCCTCGATCCTCGTCTACCGCGTCGAAAGCAACGAGCCCGGCGTCATGATGCCGGAACTCGGCCGCACCCTCACCGAACCCCGCGCCGTCGCGCTGCTGCGCGCATGGGTCGCGAGCATGGAGTGAGGGCCGGCTATTCCACCGGGATCACATCCGTATAGACGAAGCCCTCGCGGGTCACCGTCTCGCCGATGGCGATCAGCTTGCAGAGCATTGGGCATGCCTCACTGCAGCTAGCAAATGTACACTTGTACCCAACTATAGATGGTTGCGAGAAAAGCACAGTGGATTGGTTGGGAATAGCGCCGAAATGTCGTACAATGACAAATTCAAACGAACGCGCGAATTCTGATCGTGTTTAGTGGGGTGGTGTTCGGAATTGATGCGGTGTCATTTCGCCCGGAGGAGTGTTCTCTAAGCCTTCGAGAGTGAGTTCACAGTCGGGATGCAGGGGCTCTGACTGACTCTGAGCTTTTGAAAAAATGATGTGTTCAATTGTTCGCTGGGGGGCGACCAATGACGCTAGTTGACGCTGCAAGCGATCTCGAAACGACGCTCAAGACATTATTTGTCTGGTTCGATTTTATTTTTGATCTTCTGACGAGGATAATCGAGTTTGTGCTCGATGTTTTGAGTTTCCTCTCGAGCCAATATTCCTTTGTCTACAGAGCCTATCCGGTGCCGACCGCCGTTGGCACATATGTTTTTGTTTGTATTGCTCAGGACAACGTTCGCAAAGTTATCAATGTGTCCGTAGGTACATTGGCGTTACCGAAGGTTGCGGGTGCATCGGTGAGATCGTTCTCTAGCAGGGCTCTCAACGCTGCTGCGACGGGGACAAGCGATCAGCGGGATACGTTTGGCTTGGGTATTCACTTTCTTGTTGCTTCGGTCGCACTCGCCGGTGCTGTAGCAAACTTTTATCTCATTCAAAGCCCAATGTCCGTAGTAATGGCTTCGGACGCAAACGCACTCGAGCTCATGGGATTGGATCCGTCAGTACTTGGCGCTGCCAGCATTGTCGCATTCGAATTTGTGGCTGGAATCGTTTTTATAGAACTCTTGGGATACACAAAGATTTTCGGCTTTATATCTTCTGGTGAGGAAGCATGGAGCCTCGCGCGAAAGGTGGTCATCGGTCTTTCTGCGCTTCTCATAGCTGTTTTTTCGGCTTTGGAAGTTGGTCTTGCTTGGTACAGGAACGAAATTATTGAACAGAGTTTGGCTCTCAAGGCATTTATCGATTCTCCATCTGGTATCAAAACCGTGGAATCGGCTTTCGACGCGAGTCCTTTGTACATCCAGATGACGTTAGGTGGGTTGGTGCCGTGGATATTGGCTATCGCCGTTATTTCTCTGGAGCGTGTTGTGCGGTTCCTTCCAGTACTCTTTTTTGGTGTTTTTTCGATTTTGTTGTTTTTGGTCTGGTTTCCATTGATTGCCTTCGGCACAGCATTTGAGAGGTTTAACAGTTTTCTGATTGCTCTTTTTGATGTGGCGGTATTGCCGCCCACGAGAGTAGCGAAGTTTGTCGAATCTCTCTGGGAATCGTCGCGCGGCAGTCGCTAGAGGGGGGGTGCTTTGTGTATTTTTTTTCTAGGGCATCGCTCCTTACTGGTGTAGTTGCGCTTTGTCTCGGCGTGACGATGCTGACGGGTTGCTCATATCGCTCCGAAAAGGTCCGCGACCTTTTTATACTAGTGGATGTGTCGGGTAGCTATTTTGAGCACAGCGAGCGTAGTTTCCAACGGATAAGGTCTCTCCTGTTTGACTTGAGTTCAGGCGACAAGCTGACGGTCGCGCAAGTTGATAGTTGTAGCTTTGGGGATGGTTCTGAATGGATCAGCGAGGAGGTTGACTATAACCCTTTGCAAAAGGGCGCCGACATACGTGGAATTGCGGATGAACTTGCGCGTGTCCAGAAATCCCTGCGTCGTAGTTCCCATACTGATATTACAGGAGCCTTTCTGCGGGCATCTCGGCACTTTGCGCGTAGCCGCTCGAATCACAAGGTGATCATTGTCTTTTCTGACTTGAAGGAAGACACGGCGTTGAGCTGTCCGCGCGACGAGTCAATCGTTTTCGATCTTGAGGATATTACGATCATCTTGGCAGACGTGGCGATTTCGGACGTCGATGCACGCAAGCCGGAAGCTTACCTCAGAAACATCAAACACTGGCGGGACCGACTTCTCGCGTCTGGGGCTCGAGATGTGATCGAAGCTCGTGGAGCGAGTCAGATTTCCGATATTCTTGCAAGCTTACGGGCTGACGGCTGAGACAGCGCCGTCGCGCTGCTCCGCGCATGGGTCGCGAAGATGGAGTGAGGGCCGGCTACTCGACCGGGATCACATCCGTATAGACGAAGCCCTCGCGGGTGACCGTCTCGCCGATCTCCACCTCGATCGCCCGGGTAAACATCGGTCCCGCCGTCACCACCGTGTGGAACTCGCCGTTCTCGCCGCAGGGGTCGGCCGTCTCCGGCAGCTCGGCCAGCAGGTCGAGGTCGAAGCGCCGCCCCGACAGGCCGGCCGGCACCTGGCTCGGGTCGACGCAGGCAAGATGGGCGGTCAGGCCGCTCGCGATCATCTCGCGGGCGAGGTCGCCGGTGTTCCGCCCCCAGAGCGGGAAGAGGGCGGTCATGTCCACCCGCGCGAGCCGCTCCTCCCGATAGGCGCGGACGTCCTCCAGAAAGAGGTCGCCGAAAACGACATGGGCGATCCCGTCCGCCTTCACCCGCGCCATCGCCGCCGCCATCCGCTCTTCATATATGCCGTTCGGGCAGGGATGAGGGATCGGCACCTTGATCAGCGGCAGGCCCGCCGCCTCCGCCTGCAGGTCGAGCAGTCGCTCGCGCACGCCATGCATCGCCACCCGCTCATGGGTTTCGTTCACGGTCGTCAGCAGCGCGGCGATCTCCGCCGCGCCCGTCCGGCGCACCTCGTGAAGCGCGAAGGCCGCGTCCTTGCCCGAGCTCCAGGAGAGGATGGCTTTGGGTTTCCCGTCCGGCTTTGTCATGGGCCGGGACCTTAGGGGCAAGAGCACGCGGAGGCCAGCCGGATGCTCTTGCCACTGGCGCAACCCGCGTAGCGAGACCAGCCGGCCAACGCGTCGGGGCGTCTATTGCCTTCACGGCAAACCAATTGGCCGACACTGCGCGGCATGATTGTGGGACCCGGCATCCCGTTCCGGCGCTGGAGCGCGGCGCTCAGTATTCGAAGTATTCGTGGCGGTCGAATATTGTTGACGCAGCGTCACATTTTCATGTTGCCGAAATGTTCCAGCGTGTCGCCAGGGTGACGCCACCGGAATGTCACGCCGTGGCGGAGCGGGCACGGCGGGGATAACCGCCGCCAATGTGACGTTTCGATAACAGTACGGTGACAGTCGCAAGCCGGCCGGTTGAGGATCGGTCGGCAAGCGATTGGAGTCCTTGCAGGATTCGCCAATGGTCTCGCGATCCGGGCCGGAGCGTCACGCTGCCTGTCAGACGACGCCCGCCTTCAGGAAGTCGTGGATATGGACGACGCCCACCGGGCGCCCATCCTCGACCACGAAGAGGCTGGTAATCTTCTTTTCGTTCAACAGCTTGACCGCTTCCGACGCCAGCATGCCGGGGCTCACCGTCTTCGGCGTCGGGTTCATGACCTCGCCCGCGGAGCGCGCGAGCAGCCCCTCGACGGAAGAATTCCGCCTGATATCGCCATCCGTGATCATGCCGACGAGCTTGCCTGCCTTGTCGACGATGCCGACGCAGCCAAGGCTCTTCTGGGACATGATGAGGAGGGTTTCGGACATCGGCGTTTCGGGGCCGGTGAGCGGCAGTTCCTCGCCCGAATGCATGACCTCGTGGACGTGTTTCAGCATCGCGCCGAGCTTGCCGCCGGGGTGGAAGACACTGAAATCCCTCGCAGAAAAGCCCTTCTGCTCCAGCAGCGCGATCGCCAGCGCGTCGCCCAGCGCGAGCTGCATGGTGGTCGAGGTGGTGGGCGCGAGCTTGTTCGGGCAGGCCTCTTCCGCGCGCGGCAGGACGAGGGCGATGTCGGCGGCGGCGCCGAGCGCGCTGTTGGCTTCCGCCGTCATCGCGACGAGCGGGATGGCAAACCGTTTCGCATGAGAAATGATGCTGGAAAGCTCTGCCGTTTCGCCCGACCAGGAGAGCGCCAGGATGACGTCGCCCGCCGCGATCATGCCGAGATCGCCATGGGAGGCTTCGCCCGGATGAACATATTGCGAGGGCGTGCCGGTCGAGGCGAGCGTCGCCGCCATCTTGCGCGCGATATGGCCGGACTTGCCCATGCCCGTCACGATGACGCGGCCGGTGGCCTGGCCGAGCGCCTCGACGGCCATGGCGAAGGGCCCGTCCAGCGACGCCATCAGGGCCTTAAGCCCCTCTATTTCAAGGGAAATCGTCCGCTTCGCCGAGGTCAGGTGAGCGGCGTCCGCCGTCTTGCCGGCGGGGCGGGGGGCATCGGGATCGGTCGAGGGCTTGGACAAGATGCGCTCCTGCGGGGGCGCGCTCGCGCCCGCATGGGTGATTTGCCTCCTTATACAGCAGGCCGCTTGCTTCTCCATACAGCGGACTTAGCATCGAGGGACGGCGCCCTCGTTCCGGACTGGCCCGGCGCCCGGAAACCGGGCACTTCCGGCTTGGCATGTCCTTGTTTATGCAGAGAAATCCACTAGGGTGGCCGGAGTTTCATCGGGAGCTGGCGGCTTTGCGCCGCGAGAGGTGTTCGGATTGAGCGGACTGGTTGGCCGATTGCGGGCCGCCTTCGGGGGCAGGACGGAAGCGGCGGGGCTCCCCGAGGGCCTGCGCATCTATGCGGTGGGCGACATCCATGGCCGCGACGATCTGCTGGCCGAGCTTTTGGACCGCATCGAACAGGATGCGTGCGGCGCGCCGTTCGATCGTAACATATTGATTTTCCTTGGAGATTACGTCGATCGCGGGCTCCAGTCGAAACAGGTGCTCGACCGGCTGACCGGGGCGGGCCCGGCCGGGTTCGAGCGCGTCTTCCTCAAGGGCAATCACGAGCAGGCCCTGCTCCAGTTCCTGAGCGACGCCGCCTTCGGCAAGACCTGGAAATATTACGGCGGCCTCGAGACCCTCCACTCCTATGGCATCACGGAGCTCACGCTGAGCGACGATCCGGCGGATTTCGAGCGCGCGCGGGAGCGTTTCGACGCCGCGCTGCCGCATGCCCACCGCCATTTCCTGGAGACGCTGCAGCTTTCCGCGGAATTCGGCGGCTATTTCTTCGCCCATGCCGGCGTCCGTCCCGGCGTCGCGCTGCATCGCCAGATCGAGGAGGATCTGCTCTGGATCCGCGAGGATTTCCTCGATTCCTCAAGCCGTTACGGCAAGGTGGTGGTCCACGGCCATACGCCGCGCGAGGAGGTGGTCGTGCGGCCGAACCGGATCGGGATCGATACCGGCGCCTATATGACCGGGGTGCTCACCGCGCTCGTCCTTGAAGGCGAGGGAAAGCGTTTCCTGCAGACGGGCGACCTGCCGCTGGCGGCGGCGGGTTAACCAGCTCCCTTAACCAGGCGACGAGAATTTGCGCAGTTCACCGACGTTTGCGCTCTTCCCCTCACACAAAATGATGGTAGGAATTGCGGGCACCGCGTCCGCTATGCGGACGAGCGACGGAAAAGGGGCTCTAGATGACGTATTCCGCCGCGCGGCTTTCGGGATTCCGCGCTTTCGGCCGTCTTTTCGCGGCCCGTGTTGCCGCTATTTTCCTCGTCGCCGGGCTTGTCGCCGCCTGTGCCGACGGGCCGCGGACCTCTGCGCCGGCGCCAATTGCGGCCGCCGGAACTCCTGCCACCGGGGCCAGCGATGTGCCGCTGCCGGAAGACGCGACCATCGATTACGCGTTGGGGTCGGGCGACAAGTTGCGGGTCATCGTTTTCGGCGAACCCGACCTCTCCGGTGAATTCGATGTGAGCGGTTCAGGCAATGTCGCCCTGCCTTTGATCGGACAGGTGCGCGCCCAGGACCTTACCCTGAGTGAGTTCGAAAATGCGATCGAAGCCAAGTTCCGGGAAGGCTATCTGAATAACCCGCGCGTCAGCGTCGAGGTGCTGAACTACCGGCCATTCTATATCTATGGCGAGGTCGAGAATTCGGGACAATATCCCTACACCAACGGCATGACGGTTCTGAACGCCGTGGCAGTGGCCGGCGGATACACCTATCGCGCGAATCAGACCAGCGTCTATATCACGCGTGGCGAGGGGGATGAGGTCGAATACCCCGCCTCTCCCGCCGTCAAGGTCCTACCCGGCGACGTCGTTCGCGTGCCGGAACGGTTTTTCTAAGGATCGTTTCTCGGCGGATTTATCCGACCGCGAACCGTCAGGCCTTCGGCTTGTGCCGTCGCGGGCTTCCCTGCACTTGAAAGCTTTTACTTGCAGTTTTGCGCGCCGGGGCCGGCCTCTTGAGTCAAAGCAGCGGGGGCTAGAGTCATTCGCCGTGCCAATGCGAGTCAAACGCTGGCGCTATGAGTCATCGATCCGTCGCCGATCGCGATGTATTTGTGCCACGATGGATGACAACCTCTTGTTAACTATAAATTAGCCATGTCTAACCCGTCGGGGTTGGTATTAGACTGCGGATCAGAATTGCGCCGGAATCCGCTCGCTGTCCTGCAAGAGGGATGAGCCGACATGGATGGCGGATAGAGTGACCGGGACCGGCCCGGCGTTTGAGGGATTTATCGGCAGGCGGGGATCTTGGATTTGAAGAACGTTTCCCGGCCCGTCTTGAAAGAGGGAGTGCCGTGATGAAGAAGCTTTTGTCGGCGATGATGGTTGCAGGCGCGATGGCGTTCGCCTCTGTCACGCTCGTCGCGACGCCGGTGGCGGCGCAGGAAGCGGAGACGCTTGAGGCGATGGAGGCGGAGATCGAAGCGCTTCTGATCGCGAATGCGGATGATCCGGATGCCTTCGCGGCAGCCGTCGAGGCCTATGTCCTCGCGGCGGGAGATGCCGAACTTGCCGGCGATGCCGTGATCAGTGTCCTGACCAATCCGAAGAGCGACGCCGCGCGTGAGGTGCTTGCGAACAATCCGGGCCTCAAGTCGGCTGGCGGGATGGGGCTTGGCGCCGCCATCGCGCAGATCGGTCTGACGAACCCGACAGTGGCGGCCAACATGCAGGCCAAAGTCGAAGCGAGCGGTGACGAGGGGTTTCAGGCCTCGGTAACCCAGGGATCGGATGCCAGCACGGGCTCCACCAACGAGCAGGCCCAGCAGGGCAGTGCTTCGGACCCGAACCGGGATTCGACGCCGGAAACGCCGGTGAGCCCGAACTAATCACAAAGCGCAGGGCGCCTACTTAACCTAAGGGCACCCTGCGCGCTTTCGGCTTATTCAAGTTCATAGTTTCAAGTGTTCCATCGACCGTTGCGTGCGTAATCCTGGTGTTCCGCCCTTTGGGGGGCGGTCGGGTGTGACGCAGGTCCTTTAAAGAACCGTCGGGAGAAAATTCATGCCGTCGTCCATCGTCTCAAAGGCAATGATTGCAGCGATTGCTGTGACGGCCTTCTATGCGGCGCCTATCACCTCCGTCAGCGCTCAGGACCTCGAAATCGTCGATGATCGCAATATCAGCGTTCGTGAGCGCGTGCGGCCCGGATATGACCGGGTCGGCGTGCGGGCCGGCGCCTTCACCATTTTCCCGGAAGCCTCGGTGACCGGCACGTTCGACGATAATATCTATGCGACCGACACCAATACCGAGAGTGACTTCATCACGACGCTTGCTGCGAATGTTTCCGCGGCGAGCAACTGGAGCCGTCATGCGCTGAACCTTCGCGCGGGGCTCGCTCAGAGGCTCTATGCTGACAACAGCGATGAGGACCGCCTTGATTGGGATATCGGGGGTAATGGCCGGCTCGATATCACGAGCGACACGAATATCAGCGCTGGGGCGGCCTATGCGCAGCTTCATGAAGATCGTGGCGCACCGAACGCCATCGGTCTGGCGGCAGAGCCCACTGAATATTCTCTCCTTGAAGGTAATGTGGCGCTCAATCATCGCTTCAACCGGGTGACATCGAGCATTGGCGCGACCTATGCCGATTACGACTACGACACGGTGCCCCTGACCGGCGGCGGCACGCTCAATCAGGATTTCCGTGACCGCGAGGAATTCACGCAGTTCCTGCGTTTGGGCTATGACGTCTCGCCCGATACCAATCTCTATATCCAGGGTACGCTGAACCAGCGCGAATATGATGTGCAGCCGCCGGCGGTGGCGATCACCCGTGACTCCGACGGTTACGAGGTTGTGGGCGGTGCGGAATTCAAGCTGACCAACCTGGCCCAGGGCGGCGTCTATGCCGGTTACCAGTCCCAGGATTATGACGATCCGACGCTCTCCGAGATCGATGGAATTGCCTATGGCGCCAATGTCGACTGGTTTGTGACGCCTCTGACGACGGTGCGTTTCGAGGCGGCATCGTCGATTCAGGAAACGATCCAGGCGGGGGCGTCCGGTTATATGGACAACTCGGTGGGGCTTCGCATCGATCATGAGTTCATGCGCAATGTGATCCTGGGCTCCCATGTGAGCTTCGCCAATCAGGATTTCGAAGGGGTGGCGCGTGACGATGACGTGCTCCGCGCAGGTACCGGTATCGACTATCTCCTCAACCGGAACTTCTCGCTGCGCCTCGGTTACGACTATTCCGACCGGGACTCGAGCGTCGCCGGGCTTGACTATAGCCGCCACGAGATCGGCCTCACGCTTAGCGCAGGCCTTTGACGGCATCGAGGCTTCGCCTTTTGGACGGTCTCGAACGCGTATATAGAGAAAAGGGCAGCTGGTTCGTTCCGCTGCCCTTCTTCATTGTAGGTGCCGGTAGGGTTCAAGGTGGGCAGAAATTTTGAGCGCGCCCGTTAACCCGGAACGCTTTGGAGCTGGGTTAGACTAATCGAGGTTCACGGGGCGGGACCGAAAACCCGAAGAACAAGGGCCCTGCGACCTGGCGGGGCAGATCGATTGAGGCGGCGATCGACCGTTATCCGGCGGCGCGGCGATAGTGAGGAATTGGGGCGATGAATGAACCGGTAAAGGGCGGAACCTCCAAAGGGGGGATCCCTTCACATGACGGAACCGGTTCCGACGGGGGGGACGGGTTTCTCGAGTTGGACCTTATGGCGCTCTACCGGACGCTCAGAAAGCGTTTGGGCCTGATTGTCAGCGTTACGCTCGGGCTCACCGCGCTGGTGATGGTCGTGGTGCTGCAGCAGACACCGCTTTACACTGCCGAGACACAGGTTCTGCTCGACCGCCAGAAAATGCAGGTAACCGACATGGAGGCGGTCATGTCGGGCATGACGGCGGATTCGGCGACCGTCGATAGCGAGGTCGAGATATTGCGCTCCCGTGCCCTTGCGGCGCGTGTCGTGGAGCGCCTGAACCTGATGCAGGATCCGGAGTTCAACGGCAGGTTGCGCGAGCCCTCGGTCCTGCGCTGGCTCGACCCGCGCGTCTGGATCGCCGAGGGTCTTAAGATTGTCCAGGCTGAGCCTGTTCCACAGAACGAGGACCTCCGCGCGCGCGCCGAGCTGAACGGGGTGATCAACGCCTTGCTGGGACGGCTAACGGTCTCCCGGCAGCGTCTCACTTACGTCATCAATATCGCCTTTGTTTCGGAGAATCCCGACAAGGCCGCCCGCATCGCGAACGAGATCGCCGAGACCTATATCCTCGATCAGCTGGAGGCGAAGTTCGACGCGACGCGCCAGGCCAATGACTGGTTGTCGCGGCGTCTCGATGAGTTGCGCCGGCAGGTCCAGGACTCCGAGCGCGCTGTGGAACTTTACCGCAGCGAACAGGGGCTGGAATCGCTTGGCGCCGGGGTTACGGTCGGCGAGCAGCAGCTCTCCGAACTCAACGCGCAACTGATCCTGGCCCGTACCAGCCTGGCGGAAGCCCGCGCCAAGTATGAGCGCGCGCAGCAAATCCGCCGTTCGGGCGGCACGATCGAAAGCATGGCCGATGTCGTGCAATCGACGACCATCTCCAATCTGCGCCAGAAGCAGGCCGAACTTGCTCGCGAACTTGCCAATCTGGCGTCGCGCTACGGCGCGCGTCATCCCGAAGTCGTCAATGCAGAAGCGCAGCGCCGCGATATCGAGCGGCAGATATCGGCCGAAATCTCGCGGATTATCGGCAGTCTCCAGAACAATGTCGCGGTCGCCGAAACGCGTGTCGCCTCGCTTGAGGACAGTCTTCGCGAGATACGTGGCGAAACGGGCGAGAGCGGACAGGCCGTCGTCCAGCTTCGCGAGCTCGAGCGCGAGGCGGCGGCCAACCGTGCCGTCTATGAGAGCTTCTTGAACCGGTTCAAGGAAACCTCTCAGCAGCAGGATCTGCAGGTGCCGGACAGCCGGGTGATCTCGGCGGCAACGCCGCCTACCGGCCCATCGCACCCGCGAAAGAGTCGATCTGCCCTTCTGGCGCTTGTTCTGTCCGGAATGCTGGGGGTGGGCCTTGCCTTCCTGCTTGAGCATCTCGATAACGGCCTTGAGACGGCGCGTGATGTGGAAGAGGCGCTGGGCCTGCCGCATCTCGTCTCGCTGCCCCTCGTCCCGACCGAGAAGGGGCCGGATGGCAAGCCGCTCAAAATCCACGACTATATTTTGCACAAGCCGCTGTCGGCCTTTTCGGAGTCGCTGCGAAGCCTGCGAAGCGCATTGCAGCTCTCCAATGTCGACATTCCACCCAAGGTGATCCTCTTTACGTCAGCACTCCCCACAGAGGGTAAGACCACAACCTCCACTTCCTTTGCGCGGGCGGCGGCGGCCTCGGGTCTCAATGTCGTGATCATTGACTGTGACTTGAGGCATCCCTCGGTCCACAAGACCTTCGGGCTTAAACCCGAGCTGGGGTTGGTCGAGCTGCTGGCGGACCGGCTGGACCCGTATGACGTCATGGCGACCGACGAGAAGACGGGCCTCAGGATATTGCCTCTGGCAAAGGGAACATCAAATCCGCCGGATATCCTTGCCTCCGCACAGATGAAATTGCTGCTCGACCGTCTTCGCGGTGAGTTCGATCTGGTGGTGCTCGACAGCGCGCCTGTACTGCCCGTGTCCGATAGCCGGGTTCTCTCGCGCCTGGCCGACGAGACTGTGTTTGTGGCGCGCTGGAGTATGACGCCCCGCGATGCTGCGCAGGCAGCAATCCGCGAGCTCCGGCTTTTTGACGCCGAAATTGCCGGCGTGGCGCTAGTCGCCGTCGATATGACCAAGCAGGCCAAATATGGCTACGGCGATACGGGCTACTACTACGGCAAATACAGCCGCTATTATGTCAACTGACGCGACGACCAAGGACCGTCGGCTGAAGTGGGTTATTGCGGCCGCCGCACTTCTGATCGGTGGATCTCTGGTACTCATGGCCGTGCCACGTATTGCGGCATACGGGTTTGTTCTTTCCGCTGGTGCCGTAATCCAGGCTGTCGATGACGGACGTGGGGTCTCTCAAGAACAAGCGGAAGCTGCGTATCGGTCTTACAGCCAGGCGCTCGCCTGGCGGCCTCGCGATCCGGTTCTGCGCCACGACAGGGCCCGTCTTGCGGGCCGCCTTGCCGTGCTCGAGCCGCGTTCGGCCGCCCAATGGAGAGAACGGGCGGTCCGGGATTTCCGTAGGGCCGTTGCCGCTGCCCCGGGAGATGGCACCGCCTGGGCGCGCCTGGCACTGGCCGAACTCGAAGCCGGTGCCGACATAAAGGAAGTGCTTCCCATGTTGAGGCTTGCCCGGCTCACCGCGCCGCGCCGCGCCTCGGCGCTTCTTCCTCAATTTTCAATTGTAATGCGCCATTGGGAGGCGATGCCGGAGGAAATGCGCACGCACGCGCTTGCCGATCTGCCGTCTTTCTGGTCGCGTGGCGCCCTTAGGCCCTTGATCGTCGCCGACTATCTCAATGCGGGTTATGCGGCGCGAGCGGCGTTTCGTGCACGGCTTGGCGAGAATGCCGGTGCGCTCAATGCGTTCGACAGGGCGCTAGCGTCAAGTTTCCGTGGATGACGCCGATCTTCCGCCTAAAGAAGACTGGGCCAGAGCAAGCCCCATAATGAAGGCGTAAAGAACGGCGACAGCGGGAATCTGCAGGCTGAAATCGACCAGCGCGTGAAGACCCACAAGAAGCGTTGAGGCGACGCCGAGGGCTGGAAAGCTCTTGTGACGTTTGCGGGCGCGCACTCCAAGAAAGGCCCTGCGCGCAAGCAGGAAGATAGCCAGGTTGAGGGCAATTGCCGCGGGGAGCCCAAGCTCCAGCGCGTTCTCGAGATAGGTATTGTGGGCCTTTTCCCAGATCGCGAAGATGTTCTCATCGCTTACGCGGTAGGCCTCAATCGCCTGGCCATATGTGCCAAAGCCCGTGCCCGTCAGCGGTGCCGTTCGGATGGCGTCGATCGTGGTTGCAAACAGCGTGCTCCGGAGATTGGTCTCGAAAGACAGCCCCTGACGCTCCAGCCGGTCGAGGAAGTTACCGCCTCCCGCCACAATTGCGATGCCGAGCACGACAAGTACGACGAAGCCGATCGATCGCTTTTGTGAGCCACCCCGGCCGGGAAGCTGAAGAAGCACGAGCGCGCCAAGTGCAAAAAGCGAGGCGAATATGCCGCCCCGCGAAGTCGTCAGAAATAGGGCAAGTGCAATTGTGAGAACGGCACCGGTGAGAAGACCCGACTGAAAGACCATATGCTCGATGACCAGGACCAGCTTTCGGCGGAACGGGCGTTCCAGCGCGAGAAGGTGACGGATGCGCTCCAGGAACAGAGATACGGCAGCAAGAAGTGTCAACCCTGCGAAGGTCGCGAAGGAGTTGCGGTTGACGAAGCTGGATGTAAGGGAGTCGGCCGGTCTTGCGCCGATGTTGCCAAGAAGCCAGTCCTGCCCCCCGAAAAACGCGAACAGGCCGTAGAGGGAGGTGGCAGCGCCCACAATGATGATCGCTGCCCGCGCTTGAGCTGCGCGCGTCGGATCGCGTGCCAGGTGGAGGGTAAGCCAGAAGAGGCCGGCATAGGCCATGAGCCGCAGGGCGCCGTCGAGCGTTGCCGCCGGATTGATGCTCACCGACGGGCGGAGCGGCATGGCGATCGCGCGGGCGGCCTCTTCCCAAAGGGGGTCGGCCCATGAGTGAACCATGCCGGCAAGCGGCATCCATTGCAGGAAAATCCAGACAAGAACCAGGCCGTAAAGCAAGGCCGGTGCGGTCAGTTGCAGGAGCTGGCTTTTCCTGAGGGTGATGGCGCCTTTGGCGTGTGCTGCATATGCTGACCAGGCAACCAGCAGGAGCCCTGTGGCGACCAGTAGCAAAGCCGATGGAAGAGGGCGGTTGCTTCCCAGCGGGAGAGGCGCGAGCGCAATGATGGCCAGGACGCCCCAGAATATCCATCGCGGTGCATGGGACGACGCAGCAGAAAGCATGGGATGAGAAACCTTTGGAAACCGTTGGGTGACCGGCCTGAATTGGCGCATAATTTGATATCGGCAGAACCAAGCTCGGCGGATCATGATACCCGGAACGGGTACCCTGCGGTGGGACGCGCGAGGGGTAATCCTGCACAATTGTTAAAATAGAGAAGGTGCGTTCTATAGGCGACCGTCTTTATGTCGTGTGGGCGTTGTTAATCATGAAGCCGGAAACTCGCAACTCAAGGGCTTGAGGCATGTCTCTATTGTTGCTTCATGATGCACTGCACCGTAATTTTCTAGGTCAGACAGATGCCCTTGGGGGGAAAGTTGAGTTGGGTCGCGAAGACACGCAGCGCGGGGCGGGGTCCACGTGATGGATCGACCACTGCGCCATCATCCGATGCTCGGAGGGGTGTGCTAACGCTCGGCGATGAACACTGTTCAATCGGTGTCCGCGGCGATGCTCTCTCTAGTGATGGCGGCATGCTGCAGCGCCACGCGGCGGGGCCGCGGTGGTATGCGGTGGCGACTAAGCTTGGCCAGGAATTGGTGGCCGCACGCCATCTGACCCGCCAAGGTTTTGAACCTTTCACTCCTTCGCTCGTCAAGACTGTCCGTCATGCGCGCCGACGTATCGAGCGACGCGTGGCTCTCTTCCCGGGCTATCTTTTCGTGCGTCTCGACATAGAGCACTGCGCCTGGCGGTCCGTCAACGGAACGCTGGGTGTGCGCTCCCTGGTCATGGCGGGTGAGCGGCCTTTAGCCGCGCCTTGTGGTCTTGTCGAAAGCTTCATTGAGTTGTCAGACAAGTCCGGTCTCATCGAGGCGAAATTGGAGACAGGGCAGCGCGTCGAAGTGTTGTCGGGACCCTTTGCAACTTTGGTTGGGACTGTTGAGCGCCTTGATGTGAAGGGGCGTGCACACGTACTTCTGCGTCTTCTGAATGGTGAAAGCGCGGTTGCCATGGATTCTTCGGTGCTCTGGCCTGCGGCTTGAGCACCAAAAAAGGCGGGTTGCAGTTTGTTGCAGCGCGCATGACGAGAATTCGCTCGAGGGTGTTTCACCCTCGGGTGCGGTAGCAATGGATGGTTCCTGCAATATTCATTCATTTGGTGGCCGGACATTGTCCTGTCCGATCCGTCTCGCGCATTGGGAGTGAATTGAGCTGATGAATCTTGCTGACAAGCGAATTGCGGTGATCGGCCTAGGATACGTCGGGCTGCCGCTTGCAATTGAATTTGGCAAGAAGCGTCCCGTGACCGGTTTTGACATCCGGCCGGAGCGGATTGCCGAACTCCGGCGGGGCGAAGACAGCACACGGGAAGTAGGGCCTGAGGATTTCGCGGCGGCGCGCCAGGCAAGCTATTCGAGCGATGCGGCGGATCTTTCCGAATGCGACATTTTCATCGTCACCGTGCCGACGCCGATAGACCGGGCCAATCGTCCCGATCTAACGCCGATGATCCGTGCGTCGGAAAACGTGGGCAAGGCGATGCGCCGCGGCGCCGTCGTGATCTATGAATCGACCGTCTATCCCGGCTGCACACGCGAGGTTTGCGTGCCGATCCTCGAGAAGCTGTCGGGCCTGAAGCTCAACGAGGGCTTCCATGCTGGCTACAGCCCGGAGCGCATCAACCCGGGCGACAAGGAACACCGGCTGCCGAGCATCATGAAGGTGACCAGCGGCTCGACGCCGGAAGCCGCCAGCGCAATAGATGCGCTTTACGCCAGCATCATCACCGCGGGGACTCACAAGGCGCCCTCGATCGAGGTGGCCGAGGCGGCCAAGGTCATCGAGAACACGCAGCGCGATCTCAACATAGCGCTGATGAACGAACTGGCGGTGATTTTCAACCGGCTCGGCATCGATACACATGATGTGCTGGCGGCGGCCGAGACCAAATGGAATTTTCTGCGCTTTCGCCCTGGGCTTGTGGGCGGCCACTGCATCGGCGTTGATCCCTATTATCTGACGCACAAGGCACAGGAGGCAGGCTATCACCCGGAGGTGATTCTGGCTGGTCGCCGAATCAATGATGGCATGGGCCAGTTTGTGGCTGACTGCATGGCGCGGCTGATGATGAAGGCCGGCCAGCCTGTGGTGGGCAGCCGCATTCTGGTAATGGGCATGACCTTCAAGGAGAACTGCCCCGATCTGCGCAATTCGAAGGTTATCGACATATTGAAAGGCCTGAAGGAGTTTAATGCCACGGTCGATGTCTGGGACCCATGGATCGACACGGACGAATGCCACGAGGAATTCGGCATCGACTGCCTCAGCGCGGTGCCTACAGCCGGGCATTATGACGGTGTCGTCGTCGCGGTCGCGCATCGCGAATTCGTTGAATTGGGGGCGTCCGGCATCCGCACTTTCGCAAAACAAGGCGCGGTGCTTTACGATGTGAAGGGCATATTTCCCAAACACGAAACAGACGGTCGTCTCTGATGAAACATCTGGTGACCGGCAATGCCGGCTTTATCGGTTTTCATGTGGCAAAAAGGCTTCTGGAGCGGGGCGACGCTGTTGTCGGCGTTGACGTCGTCAATGATTATTATGACCCGGCGCTGAAGGAAGCGCGGCTGAAAATCCTCGAAGAGACCGCGCGGCAAACGGGCGCGCCCTACAGCTTCATCCGCCGGAACCTTGCGGATCGCGATGCTGTCGAACAATGTTTCGCCGAGCATCGCTTCGACCGTGTGATCCATCTGGCCGCCCAGGCCGGCGTGCGCTACTCGCTGGAAAATCCGCATGCCTACGTGGAGAGCAACATCGTTGCCTTCACCAACATGCTCGAGAGCTGCCGGCACGGGCAGGTCGCCCATCTGACTTATGCGTCGACCTCGAGTGTCTATGGCGCCAACACCAAAATGCCCTTCTCGGAACATCAGGGCGTCGATCACCCGCTGCAATTCTATGCGGCCACCAAGCGTGCCAATGAGCTGATGGCGCACAGCTACAGCCATCTCTATCGTCTGCCGACAACGGGCTTACGCTTCTTCACCGTTTACGGCCCCTGGGGTCGGCCCGACATGGCGCTCTTTCTGTTCACGAAAAGCATTCTGGCGGGCGAATCCATCAAGGTGTTCAACAAGGGAAACCACACGCGTGACTTCACCTATGTCGACGATATTGTGGAAGGTGTATTGCGCAGCAGCGATCAGGCAGCGACGGCCGATCCGGCATGGGACAGTGATGTGCCCGATCCGGCGACAAGCAATGCACCGTTCCGGATATTCAACATCGGCAACAACAACCCGCTGAAGCTTTCGGCCTATATCGAAGCGCTGGAAAAGGCGCTTGGGAAGAAGGCCATCCAGGAGCTGTTGCCGCTGCAGCCGGGTGATGTCCCGGACACCTATGCCGATGTCAGCCTGTTGCAGGCGCAGGTCGGCTACACGCCGGCAACGACGGTTGAGGAAGGTGTTGGGAAGTTCGTGTCTTGGTACTTTGCGCATTATGAGTAGCGGCGGACGACCAATCGTCTATGAATTCGTGATCGGTAGATCAGGTCAGTACGACTTTCGTCGCTATCGGACTAGGCTGATTTGCAAGTTGGATTACGCGCGCTTCCGAGCAAGCTGAGATCATCATGTTTGAGTCAGTTGGTGAATGCTTATCCAAAACGAAGCCGACTAGAAACCTGCCCAAACGAACCAATTCAGGTCAGCCGCATACGGTGGGTTTAGATTGGATATCGAGAAGCAGCACTAAGAACCACGGCGCTGCGCCGAGAAGATTGGCTAATGTTTCGTGTATCTCTGATGTCGTAGATCAAGATCAACGCGGGAAAGTCAGGCAACAGGCAGAGATAGAGAGAACATGGTGAAGAAGGCTTTGATTACCGGGATTACTGGTCAAGACGGGGCCTATATGGCCGAGCTCCTGATTTCCAAAGGATATGAGGTGCATGGAATCAAACGGCGCTCGTCGATGTTTAACACCGGACGAATCGACCATTTATTCAAGGACCCTCACGAAGACGATGTGCCAATGCTTCTGCATCATGGTGACATGACAGATTCAACAAACTTGATCCGTCTGGTCCAATCGATCGAGCCTGACGAGATTTACAATCTCGCGGCACAAAGCCATGTCTTTGTGAGTTTCGAGACTCCTGAATATACGGCGAATGCTGACGCGCTTGGTACGCTGCGACTTCTCGAGGCAATCCGTATTCTCGGGCTCGAAGAGAAAACGCGCCTCTATCAGGCATCGACATCTGAGCTGTACGGGAAAGTTGCGGAGACACCTCAAAATGAGAAGACACCATTTTATCCGCGCAGCCCATACGCCGCTGCCAAGCTCTACGCCTACTGGATCGTCGTGAACTATCGTGAGGCCTATGGAATGCATGCCTCGAACGGGATCCTATTCAATCATGAAAGCCCCATACGAGGTGAAACCTTCGTTACCCGGAAGATTACTCGTGCGGCGGCGGCGATACATCTCGGCCTGCAGGATACACTCTTCATAGGTAACCTTGACGCAAAGCGAGATTGGGGGCATGCGCGGGATTATGTCGAAGGTATGTGGCGTATTTTGCAGCAGGACAAACCAGATGACTATGTTCTCGCAACTGGCGAGTGTTACTCTGTGAGGGAGTTTCTCGAGATTGCCTTTCGTCTTGTTGGAATCGAGATCGTCTGGGAAGGTGCGGGCGAGAACGAGCGTGGGCGCGACCGCGAGACCGGCAAGATAGTCGTTCAAGTTAGTGCAGAGTATTTCCGGCCAACCGAAGTAGATCTGCTTCTGGGCGACGCTTCCAAAGCCATGCGCGAATTAGACTGGAAACCCAAGACGACATTTGCTGAGCTTATTGAGGAGATGGTGATCTCGGATCTCAATCTCTACCGCAGCAATACGGAAGGAAGGATGTAATGCGTACGGAAGATCTCCGGGTCCGCAAGGTGACTGATGGCGACCTTCTGATTGCGCAGGTTTTCAATTTCAGCCAGCCTGGACCGGTGATCTTTCCCACGCCCGATAGTGCTGAAATGCAGTGCGGCTTTGGCTGGGTCGATTCGGAGAGGCTGGTGCCACCACATGTGCACAACAGGATTCCGCGACAGACGCACAATACCTCCGAGTTTATCTACGTGATAGACGGTAGCATGGACGTCGTTTTCCTGAACCCTGAAGGGGCTGTTGTCGATCGAGCACATGTCGGTTCGAGGCAGGGCTTTCTGCAATTCGTCGGCGGTCACAAAATTACCATTGCTGCCGGCACAAATTATCTAGAGCTCAAGCAAGGCCCCTACTTCAGTCACAAGAAAGACAAGACCATTCTTTCCAGCGATCCGAGCTTGTAAGTTCAGACTTTTGGTTAATTTTTACAGGAATTGATCATGGTGTCGTCGATACCCGTTTCCGAGCCTTGCCTTGTTGGGCGTGAGCTGGAACTTGTCTCCGATGCAGTGCGCTCCGGCTGGGTATCGTCCGCGGGACCTTATATCGACAAGTTCGAAAAGAACTTCGCCGCTTATCATGGCGTCAAGCATTGTGTCGCGCTAGCCAATGGTACAGCCGCGCTCGAGGTCTCGCTTCATGCGATCGGTGTCAAGCCGGGTGACGAGGTTATCATTCCTTCCTTTACGATCATATCGCTGGCGCTTGCAGTTTTGCGGCTAGGTGCGATCCCTCGTCTGGTCGACGTGGATCCGGACAATTGGAATTTAACGGCAGAGGGCGTTCAGGCGGCTCTTTCGGACAAGACCCGCGCCGTTATCGTGGTGCACGGATTCGGTCATCCTGCCGATATGGATCCAATCCTCGAATTGGCGCGCGTGCATGACATCAAGGTGATCGAGGACGCCGCCGAGAGCATCGGCAGTCGCTACAAGGGGCGGCTTTGCGGGACGATGGGAGACGTTGGGTCGTTCTCGCTCTATGCCAACAAATTGATCACCACAGGAGAGGGCGGTTGTATCACCACCAACGATGACGAGATTGCAAGGAAAGCGAGAGGCTACATCAACCTCTATTTCGGTCGCGAGGAGCGATTTTCTCACGAGGGGCTTGGTTACAACTTTCGCATGACCAACGTTCAGGCGGCGCTTGGTTGCGCGCAGCTGGAGCAAATCGACTACTTTGCCGCGCGCAAGAAGCAAATCGGCGGCTGGTATCGGGATGCGCTGGCTGGGTGTGATACAGTAGATTTCCAGGCGACGGTGGGGCCAGTCGATCATGTCTATTGGATGTATTGCGTCGTTTTGCGCAGCCATGTCGAAATGACTGCGATGTCGGCCATGGCGTATCTAGGTGAACGCGGTATCGGAACGCGAAACCTGTTCAAAGGGTTGCACACGCAGGTCCCCCTTCAGCCTTATCTGGTCCACACTGATAAACATTTCTCGGTAACCGAGCGACTTTACGGTCGGGGCTTTTATGTGCCTTCGGCCGTGACGCTTACCAAGGATAATGTGATGACTGTAGTGGACGTGTTGAACGAACTGCGTTGATGGCTGCAGTTCTTTTCTACAAGCGGCTCATCACGCTGGGCGGAGCCGAGGTGCTGTTGGGACAGCACTACGCGTATCTGAAAGCGTGCGGCGAGGACGTGACCGTGATCTGCTTTGAAGAAGCAGATCTGGAGCGAATTGAGATTGCGCCTGGCGATCTGAAGGTTGTGCCTGGTCGAGGGACGGCCGCGCAGGTGCGACAGCTTGCCCGGATATTGGCGGTGCAGCGGGGGGCGAGCATGTTCTGTCATTCAGGGCATATCGAATTTGGAGTAGCCGCCCGTCTTGCAGCAGTGCGTTATGCGGTCTTCCTGCACCAGCCGACGACGATGTCATTCAACGAATCCGACAAGTTCGCACTGCGCTATTGGCCTCGCTACAGGGCCTTTGCGAGACGTAATTCGATGTTTGATCGACTTTGCAAACAGCGAAACGAAATGTCGATATTTCAGCATATCTACGTCAATGCGCGCTCCTGTGTTTCTCAGATGGTGCTAAGGCGGGCCGATGCGCTCTTCGTACTTTCTAAATATGCTGTGCGCGAAAAGGCCGAGATCTTCGGGCTGAAGACCATCTGCCTTGCCGGAGCGATCACGCCTGAACGGGTGTCGGCACTGACGAGCAAACCCGAAGTGCGCTCAGTGTTCGAACCCATCGAACTGGTCTCGGTATCGCGTATCGACGAGAACAAGCGCATTGAGACCCTTCTTCATGCCGTGGCCGCGCTCAAGGCGCGCGGTCGCACGGTGCGGCTGCGACTGGGGGGCAAGGGGCGCGCGACCGACGCGCTCAAGGGCTTGGCGATCGAGCGCGACGTGGCCGATTGCGTAGAGTTTCTGGGCTTCGTGCCGGAAGCCGACATTCCGGCGCTCTACGAGAGCATGGATCTCTTCGTCACGATCGACTGGGCCGATTATCGCATCACCACCTACGAGGTGCTGGCCGAAAACCGTCGCGTGATTGTGTCGGATGATACAGATGCCGATCCGGATCTTTTGGGCTCGGGCTATTTCTTTGTCTCTGCACCCGATGGGGAGGCGCTGGCTGACACGATTGAACGTGCACTCAACACGCCGGTGGTCTGGGACCGGGTGCGGCTGGCGAAGTATCTTTTGAATTTTACCTGGCCAGTTTACTTCGACCAAATAGGCAAGGCGCTGAAGGCCCATGCTGCGTGAACGCATAGCGAAACGGCTCATGCGCAGACGCCTGCTGGCACTTGACCGACTGACCATGATGTATGAGGGCGCTACGGACCCTAACATAATTATGCGCCTGCAGACGGAGCTCTTCAACATCCATTGGGGCCGCGCTTGGGGTACGGTGCCGTTCTACGCCGAATGGCGCGCCGAACACAGCTTGCCCGAGCGCATCGGACATATCGACGAACTCGCCGATTTCCCTGTCCTGACCAAAGCGGTGCTGTCGCAGCGGATGAAAATCGTCAGCCGCACACCCGGAATCGAGCGATACACACTGACAGGCGGTACCTCGGGCATCTCGACCGCCTTTCCGATGAGCGGCGATGACGCCCGCGCGTCTTGGAGGAATACCCATCTGGGTCGGCGCTGGAACGGAATCGAACCAGGTGACCGGTTGTTCATGATCTGGGGCCATTCGCATCTGTTCAGCGCGACGGGCGCCTGGCGCAAGCAGCTCGTGCGGCAAGCCAAGGACTGGGCTGCCAATATCGACCGCGCGTCTGCCTACAATCTATCAGGTCGGAAACTTGACGCGATCGAGGCGCGTATCCGCGCCGCGCGCCCGGTCTATGTGATCGGTTACGGATCATGCCTAGCGCAGCTTTGTCACCACTTGCGTGATGCCGGCTACGATCTGCACGACGCGGGTGTACAGCGTGTGGTCAACACCTCCGAGACGATGTCGCCGGGGGATGCGACGCTGGTGAAGGCGGTCTTCGGTTGTCCAGTGATCAACGAATACGGCATGGCCGAGGCAGGAGTCATCGGCTACTCGCGCGGCGCGCTCTATCCCGTCTCGGTATTCTGGAACGATTTTGCTCTGCGGCTTCACGATCGCCGCATACTGCTGACTACGCTGGGCGACCGCTGCTTCCCGCTGATCAACTACGATACCGAGGACTTGAGCGACGATGCGATGCCCGCGGCGGGTTCGCTGCTCGAATTCCAAAGCCTGCTGGGCAAGGCACGTGACGTTTTCACCCTGTGCGACATCGACGGGTGTCGCCACGACGTCTCGGTGGTACTTTTTGACCATGTGCTCAAACAGATTCCGCAGCTGCGCTCGCTGCACTACGCGCTAAGAAAGGATGGTGGGGTACGGATTGACTACTTCGCCGATGGCGCGGTGCTTAACACCACCTACCTGCAAGCCCGCCTCGCCGAGGGGCTCGCACAGGAGGGCATCCGCATCGACCCCGACAAGATCGAATTCAACCCTATCGATACGCCGCTGCAAACCATGGCGGGGAAGCGTGTGACCCTGAAGAGAGAGCAGACATGAGTAACGAGCCTGCTCTGCCACGCGCCGCTGATTTCCCGCGCGAAGTGACGACCGCTGAGGATCCTCGTCTGCTCGTCTTCGTGGGTAATCCCACACAGTACCATTCACCGATCTTCCGCAAGCTTTCGGAGGTGCTGGGGGGGCGGATGCAGGTAATGTATGGCGACGACATCGGCGCGCGGCCCTTCTTCAATCCCGAGGTCAGCGCCGTGATCGAATGGGATATTTCGGTTCTGGGCGGCTTTCCCTACAAGATATTTCCCAATCGTGCCTCATCCAACAGCAAGGGATTCTGGTCGCGCAACAACCCGGGGCTGATCGGGCATGTCATGCGTAGCCCGGCCAGCCATGTGCTTCTGCACGGCTACGATACGCTGTCGTCGTGGTACGTCTATTTCGCCGCGCTTGTGTCGGGCAAGAAGATCGTCTGGCGAGGCGAGACCGTCGCGAAACCCGGCGGGGGCTCCGGTTGGCGTGAATGGCTCAAGCGGGCGGTTCTGCCTCTCTATTTCCGTGGTGTGTCGACGGTACTTTGGTCCTGCCTCAACAACCGCGATTACCTGGCCGATCATCTGGGGCGGCAGCGCCACAAGTTCGTGCGCTTTCCTTGCGCGGTCGACAATGACTTCTTTCGCGCGCACCGGCTCGATGATAATGCCCGCGCCGCGGCGCGGGCCGCCCGCGGTATTCCGGCCGACCACATGGTGATCGTCACCTGTTCGCGCCTGACCGCGCGCAAACGCACCCATCTGATCGTCGACGCGATGGCGAAGATGTCTGTCGAAACGGTCACGCTGTTGATCATCGGTGACGGGCCCGAGCGATCGGCGCTTGAGGCGCGGGCTCGGGAATTGGGTGTCTCGCTGGTCGTGACGGGCTTTGTCGGACAGGTTGAGGTCGCCGAGCTGCTGTCACTGTCGGACGTCTTCGTGCTGCTGTCCGTCTACGACGCCTCGCCGAAGGCGCTGAATGAGGCGATGAACTTCCCTCTGGCCATGATTGCGTCGACCGGCGTGGGCACCGCACGGGATCTTGTGCGTCCAGGTGTGAATGGCCACCTGTTCGAGACCGGGCAGGACGACGCGCTGGCCCACTGGCTCGATGACTGGGCAAACGACCCTGTCGTACGAGGCGCCATGGCCGCAAAGAACGACGACGTCCTGAAGGACTACACGATCGAGGAAGGCGTGGCCAATCTCGTGACGGCAATGGGCGATGGCTGACATCCGCGCAACGCGAATCTTCGAAAGTCCCACCGATGCCGCATATTTCTTCGGCTACTTCAACACGCCGCAGGTGTCGGCAGATGGAACCCGGCTCCTGGCCTTGCGCGTGTCTCGTTTCGACCGTGTGCCGGAGCCTGACGATGTGGCCGAGGTTGGCTGGTTCGAGATCGGGACGGCCGCTCCTGTCTTCCACAAGATCGGCGAGTCCACGGCGTTCAACTGGCAGCAGGGCGCAATGCTGCAGTTCCTTGGACCCGATTTCGACACGCGTGTGATCTGGAATCATTTCGACGGCAGCGCCTACAGGGCGCGCATCCTTGACTTGCGCAGCGGGGAGCATCGCGACGTGCCGGCGATCTATAGCCCTTTTCCTGACGGCAAGGCCGCGGTGACGGTGGATTTCGAACGCCACGCCTGGTGCCGGCGCGGCTACAGCTATGGCAATGTCATGAAACCGGAAAAGAACGTCCCCGTGGTGTCCGGCGATGCGATCTGGAAGGTGGATCTGGAGACTGGCCGGAGCAGGCCCATCGTGCAGCTTTCCGACATGATGCGGCTTTGTCCCCATTCCTCCATGGACGGCGCCACGCATTACCTTGAACACACCACGGTCAACCCGTCAGGATCGCATTTCGTGTTCCTGCACCGCTGGCGGCACGACAACGGAATCCATTCGCGCCTGCTGGCGGCCAATTCCGACGGCGGTGATGTCCGCATCCTCAACGACAGCGGCCGGATGAGCCACTTCTGCTGGGCCTCGGACACCGTGCTGCTGGGATATGGCGGCAGGGCGAACGCGGTGAACGCGCTGCGCCGTAACCGCGCGCTTCTGAAGATGATCTTCAGACCGTTAATGCCATTCTACAAACGGATGGTGAAGGACAGCTCGGGGCTCGCAAAATCGTTGACCGGCGACGCTTACTATCTATTCGACGTCGAAAACCCCGGGCAGTTGAGGTTGGTGGCGCCCTCGATGCGGGCCGAGGACGGCCATCCCGCCATGCTGCCCGGCGGGCGGCATTTCGTCACCGATACCTATGCCCGCGCCGCGCATGGCCAGCGCCCGAGGCTGTTCGTCGTCGATCTCGAGACCGACACGCACCAGGTACTGGACGAGTTGGGCTCGATCTCCGCCTATGATGAAACGCCTGTCCGCTGCGACCTGCATCCGCGGGTTTCGCCCTCGGGTGATATTGTCAGCATCGATACCATGGATGGCGGCTGGCGCCGGGTTTACGCTTACCGACTGGAGCGAGCCTGATGTGGGACAAGATTATGTGTGCGTTGATCGAAGCCTTCTTGCGGCCCATCGACGGGGGCTTGGGCGAGGCATTGCGCTATCGCTACTACCGGCGTCGGTTCGCCTCGTGTGGTCGCAATGTTCGCATTGGTATCAACGTCAAATTGTCAGGGCTCGATTTCATCTCGGTTGGAGACGACGTCTGGATCGACGACAATTGCATCCTGATTGCTGGTGTCCCCGACAGCTTTGGCGACCGTGAGGTCAAGTACCGTGACAATCCTGATTACGGCGCCGCCGACGGGCAGCTGCGGCTAGGCTCCAACATCCATCTCGCTCCGAGCTGTATCCTGAACGCTTTTGGTGGCGGGATTGAAATTGGTGACCATTGCGGCCTGTCTTCAGGCGTAAGAATCTACTCAATGTCCAACCACTATCGTAGCTTTGAGAACCCGGCCCGCATCACATATTCCAATCCGATGACCAAGGGACTGCCGGTTGTTCTGAGCGTCTGCCCCGTGAAACTAGGGCGCAACTGCTTTGTTACGTTGGGCGCTACCGTGCTAGGCGGCACGATCGGCGAGAATTCCTATGTTGCGCCCGGCGCGCTGGTCATAGGACGCTTCCCAGCGAACACGATTCTGAGCGGCACGCCTGCGCGCCCTGCCGGGTCACGATTTTCCTCTGGCCCAGAGGAGGTCTGATATGCCACGCATCCTGGCCGTCACGGCTGGTTCTTCAGGCAAGCACAGTCCTGTCACGTCTGCGCTTCGCGAACTTTATGGCGCAGAAATACTGCCCGGAAAAGCGTGCTCCGAGAGCGGTGCAGACCGGATCTGGCGCAAGCTGGGGCTGGCCGAGCGCATCGGCACCCATGCCACCAATATCCGCATGCTCAACCGTGCGATCCTCGACCGCGCCGGGACATTCGATATCCTGTTCGTGGTCAAGGGCAATTTTGTCACCGCCGACACGCTGCGGCGGCTCAAGGCGCGCGGCGACGCGCCCCGCATCATCGGCTGGTCCTGCGACGATGTTTACCTGCCCCACAACAGCTCCGTTGTGTTGCGAGAAGCGGCGCCTTCCTACGACATTTTCTACACTGCCAAGTCGCTGAACATCTCGCAGGGGGAGTTGGCGAAGATGGGGTTTCGCGATGCGCGTTTTCTGCATCAGGGTTTCGATTGCGAGATGCACCGTCCCCTGCCCGATCCAGATTCACGCTTTGCCGGCCTCATTACTTTCGTCGGTTTCGGTGAGGAGGATCGTTTCAACAAGATGAACTACCTGGCACGGAACGGGATCGAGGTGCATGTCTGGGGCAACGGCTGGACTCGCGCCATGCGCGCAAGGGCCGATCAGCGATTGCACATCCATGCCCGTCCACTGTTTGGGGACGATTATGCCGACGCCCTGAGCAATTCGGCGATCAACCTGTGCTTTCTGCGCAAGCTCAACCGTGATTTACACACATCGCGCTCCTTCGAAATCCCGGCCTGCGGTGGCTTTATGGTTGCCGAGCGTACCGATGAGCATCGCGCCTATTTCGAAGAGGACGCGGAGGCTGTCTATTTTGACGATACGAGGGAGCTTCTGGACAAGGTGCAGTATTACCTCCGCCATCCGGAACAACGGGTAAGCATTGCGGCGGCCGGACGGCAGAGATGTCTCGACAGCGACTATTCCTATCACCGGTTGGCGCGTGACATGATCGAGGGCCGCGTGTCGTGAAATTCCGCAGTATCCTTAGGCAGTCGGCGGCCTCGCTGCTGGCGTCGAACGGGGTCTACGTCTACACCTTCCTGTGCACCGTTCTTCTGATGCGGATGCTGCTGCCGGAAGATTTCGGCGCCGTGGCGTTGGCGGTGGCGCTAGTGGGTCTCATCGAGATACTCACCACATTTTCATTCAATACTGTGCTGATACAGCAACGCGAGCAGGCGTCTCTGGTGCGGTCGGTATTCCAGGGCGCGCTGGCGGTGATCTTGTTAAAAGTGCTTCTGGGGGCGGTGTTCTTTGTGGTCCTGCAGTCCGAGTACGGTCCGCAGATATGGCATCTGTTCGGACTGCTCATGGCCAGCAAGATGTTCGCCAGCGTTGGTCCGCTGCTGGTCGCCCGACTTGAAAAGCGCGGCGATTTCTTGCGTGCCGCGCTGGTTACCGGGGGTGCCAACATGGTGGCGGTGACGGTGGCGGTGGTCGCTGTGTACGCCGGGTCGGGCACCTATGGGCTGGTGTTGCGCGAGGTGCTGCCGCCGGTGCTGATCGTTGCCGCGATGGTGGCGTTCCAGCCCGAATTGCTGCCGCGCGATCTGCGTCGACTGCACCGCCGGCAGCTGCGCGTGGTGGCGGCGGCCTCGACGCGGCTCTATTTCCAGCGTGGAGCCGAATTGGCTTACATGCGCGTGCCGCTACTAATGGTCGAAAGCCTGTTCGGTTCGGCGGCGCTAGGTCTGTTTTCGCAGGCAACGTATCTGGTGACGCTAGTCAATCGTGTCACTGCCATCGTCAATGCCCATATCGCCACCGTGTTTTTCAACCGCAATCGGCGTGATGCGCACGAAACGCATACGGGATTCATCTGGTTGTTCGCAGCTAACGTAGTCGTGGCACTTCCGTTGACTTTGCTCTTGTGGCTGTTCTCAGAGCAGATCGTGCTGTTGCTGTGGGGTGAGAGCTGGCTGAACGCTGTGCCCTATGTACAGTTGATGGCGGCGATGACGCTGTTACTGCCGATCTTCACGTTGTTGAAATCCCGCCTTCTGGGCCTGCGTCGGAACCATGCGATCACAGCCGTCTACGCCACCGGGCTGGTCTTCCTGGTGCTGGGGCTATGGACTGTCCACGCGCTCGCCGAGCCGGCCAGTTGGGCGGCAGGGCTGACTGCCGCGGCCTATGCGTTGATGGTGGTGCTGTGTGGAGTGGTCCTGTGGAGCATCCGTCATGCCGCCGGGTTGCATGGCGCGGCCCAACTGCGCGCTGTTCGACAGAACGAGACGAGAGGCCGATGATCACTTCGCGCAGCCCAAGGATGAGCGTCGTCGTTGGCGCGAGTCCGCGCCTCCACCACGAAGATTTCCTGCTTGATCTCGCCCATGACGTGCGTAGCCACGACACTTAGTCTGCGCGCCGATTCAAGAGCGTGCCGCGCGGGCGGATTATATTGATCCGCAAGCCGACGCAGCTGGCACAGAAGGTGTGTGTCGTCGGGCGCGGTGCGGGCTGCCGGAATGGAATGCGGTGGTATTGAACGCGCTGATGCCTATCATGACGCTGGAAGACCTGGTCTGGGGGCTCAACGGCGACAGCTACCTGACAGGACGGCGGATCAAGGCCCTCGGCGAGCTTTATGTTCGCGACCGCGCCGCCACCTGGAGGGGACGTGACGTAAGGCTAAGCCGACGACTACGGGCTGCCCATGGGCGTTTGCTATTCGGTGTGTGACTTTCTAGATTCCGAGGGTGGCCCTCGTTGGAGAGGTGGAGACCGGACTGGGCCGGGCTTTCTTCCGCATGTGGGTGGTTGTCGCATTGGGATAGCCGCCGGCATCCGCTAATTCGAACTGAAGTAAGGCTCATATTTTGGGCAGCTCAAGGATCAGATCGTCCTCGACGGGATCGTTATGCAGGGACTGGCACCATGACAGACGCAGATACCGGCATCTCCCATGAAACAGAATTCTACCGCCGCCAATATGAGGGTGGCATCGTCTCGCTCGAGCTAGACCCCGCCACGAAAGTCGCGAAGTTCCAGGAGTCGCTCTCGCCGGGCAAGCGGTATGGGCTGGTTAACGAGATCTTCGAGGGACAGGTGCGTCCCGATGACGTGATCGTCGAATTGGGATCGGGCCAGGCCGACTGCCTCGTGCTGATGATCGACCGTTACAAGCTGACCAACGTCACCGCGGTGGATGTTGGCTTCGCTGAGGACATGCAGAACGGCCCGCTGCGGATGATTAATCGCAACCTCAACCAGAAATGGGATTTAGATGATGGTTCGATTGATTATCTGATCGCGCTGATGGTGTTTGAGCATCTATTCGACCCCTTCCATTGCTTCGAAGAAGTCAAACGCGTGCTCAAGCCGCGGGGTGTAGCCTGCGTGAACCTGCCGATCGTCTCGTCGTTGAAGAATCGTATCAGGCTGCTGTTCGGGCAGATTCCCGTCACCAGTTCCGGTGTCGATGTCTGGTTCCGCGACGCCAATTGGGACGGCAACCACCTGCATTATTTCACCGTGCCGCTTCTGAAGCGGCTGGCCGACCGCTGCGGTCTGGCCATGTGCGACTATCGCGGCGTGGGTCGGTTCCACCAGATCAAGGGCCGCTTCCCCAACTTGCTTGCGGGCGAGCTCAGCTTCACTCTGCGGCACAAATGAAAGTGCGTTGTGCGTGACCCTCATATCCGAACCGCATCGTTGCGGGCGTGAGATCGAAATGGTAGCCGGTGCCGTCCGCTCGGTCTGAGTATACTCAGTCGGGAGGTGTGTCGACGTTCTCCAGCGTGTCTTCGCTGTGTATCGCGATGTGATGCATTGTACATCGTCGGCCAACGGCACCACCGCGCATGAAGTGGCACTGCATGCGTTCGGCGTGGAGTGGGGTCATAAGGCCGTTATCCCCTTGCTCACCATCATGTTCGGCGCTGGTGTGTTGGGTCTGGATGCGGTGGTACCCGTGTGGTGGACGTGAACTCTCGACAATCGGAGCATCACCGAGAAAGCACCCGGACCGTGCTTGCCGAACCCATGCGCGTTGCGATCGTGGCGAATAGCTCCATACCCAACACGCTTGCTCAACTCGAAGCCAATGACTATCAATCCACGGACACTCGTCACGAACATGGGGGATCAAGGGCAGGTCTACGTTGGAGTTTCATTCGTGAAAAGATACGCAAGCTATGAATGCTGACCGCAAGCTGAAGCTAAATATAGTAGTGGGCGGCCGGTTTCACTCCGAGCAGCTTTATGAAGCGGTCAGTGCAGACGGTCATGATGCGCATATCTATGCCAGTTCGCCGGTCAGATATTTCAAGTCCGTTCCGAGCGGGGCCATTACCTTCGTCCCCAAGCCCGCGCAAATCGTTCAGAAGGTATCGGGACTCCGGATGCCCCGATGGAGTTCGGAATATTCCTCGATTGCCTTCGACGCGATCGTCTCGCGTATCATGCGCCCCGCGGACCTAGTATGGGGATTCAATGGCGATAGCCAATTGTGTGGACAGCGGATCAAGGCTCGCGGCGGGATCTATGTCGTGGACCGCGCTTGCCCCCATTTCCTGGCGCAGGAGATTCTGTTGATGCAGGAAAGCTCCGCGACGGGCTATCCCTATGCTCCGCAGACCCGGCGGGTGCGGGAGCGATTTCTGAGAGAATATGAGATTGCGGATCTTGTTGTTGTGCCGTCGGCGTACTCCGCATCCAGCTTTCCGGTGCATGGGATAACAGCGGATCGCATCGCGATCGCGCCGCTCGACGCCAATGCGCCGCTGGGGGCCGGGCAAGATGCTCCGCGTATTTCTTTTCCCGGCTGCGCCGAAGGGGACATCCTGGTTGGCCTTGTCGGAGGTTCTTTTCTACGCAAGGGTATTTTGTATCTCTTGCGTGCTGTCAAATTGCTGAACCGTCGCGATATCCGCATCGTTATGCGTGCAACGGAGAGCAATGTTATGCAGCATGCTGAGGCACGGATGCTGTGCGAACAATTGGGTGTCGTCTTTGTACCTTATCTGAAGGATATCAACAGTTTTTATCGCTCTCTCGACATGTTTGTCCTGCCCTCGGTAGATGAGGGGTTCGGCATGGTGCTCTACGAGGCACTACGCAACGGGATACCGACAATCGCCTCCAGTCATGTCGGGGCAATAGACGGGATGGAGTCCGGGAGGGATTTTATCAAGGTCCCGGCTCGAAGCGCCGCGCACCTTGCCGACGCGATCGGACGTCTGGCAAGCAATCCGAGCCTGCGGGATCGAATAGGTGCGAATGGACAGGCCTTCCACAAATCGCGGATGGCGCATGGCGGCCAGTACCAGAACGCCGTGTCCGATATTCTTGCGATACTCGCAAAAGGTGGAGACTGAACCGTGGTATTCTGGGCAGTCGTAAATGTCGCTATCAGCCTGATATTCGTGCTGTCAATCAAGGCACCCCTGATGCGGGCCTATTTGATCCTGAACTACGTGCTGATTGTAAACCCAACCTTCATGTGGACTTTCTTCGGTATTGCGCATCCGAGGTTCATTCCCGGCCATGGCAGCTATGAAATCGCCCTGATCTACATGGCGCTTTTCAACCTCGTCCTCTGCTGTTCCTTCCTTGTGCTGATGCGTTTACTGCCCCGGTCGCGGTTTGCCCGCCGCCACGTGCTCGCACATCGCATAAACACGAGCGAGGATACGGGTCGGATGGTCTTTATCGCTGTCGGTCTCGTGGCACTCGGGGTGACGGGAAAACTGGTGCTCGACTCAATGGGTGCGTTGCGGATGCTGGATGCTGGCGGCACGGGGCCATTCCTGCAGGCAGTGAAAGTTCTGGCCGGATTCGATTTGCTCAGTATCGTGTTGCTGGGCGAGCTGCGCTTGTCGGCCAAGCGACGCCAGAAGCTTCTGAATTCCGTATTGGCGAGCGTTCTTCTGATTTCATTCATTCTCGCCGTCGCGAGTGGATCGCGCTCGCAATCCGTGACAGTGCTGTTGCTTGGCTTGCTGGCCTATCGCGATGTTGTTTTGCATTACCGGTTGGTTGTTGTTCCCGTTCTGGCACTTGTGATTCCAGTCGTTTTCATGCTGTTTCCGTTGCTCGGTCACTACCGAAACCACAATTACGATCTGACGGAGGCGCTCTATCTTCTGGAAAAAACAAACCAGGACAGATATGAGATCATGCTCGATGTGGTGGCCACCCGCCTGAATTACCAAGAGACCGTTGCGCGTGCGGTAGATGTTGTGCAGCACCAGGGGCCAATGGGTGGTGCGGTCTACTGGAACAACATTGTCGGCGTGATACCAAGGTTGATATGGGAGGGAAAGCCAAGCATCGACAACGACAGTCGGCAGATTGGGCATATGCTCGGCATCGTGACAGTGGATGATACGTCCACCTCTATTGGTTTACAGGTCGTGGGCGAGTCTTTCTTTGAGTACGGATGGTTGGGATTGTGGGTCGCTGTTTTCCAAGCGCTTATTTTCACAATGATCCACAAGAACTTGTATTGCCCGGGTAACCGGGTAGGGATGACCGCATATATCTTTGTAAGTCTCTATATCTTGCAACGCGATGGCTATTTCGCGGTTGTTCCCGGCCTGATCTGGTTGCTCATCGGGTTCATTCTCTTTTTCGGGACATTCGCCGTGTTGATGCCCAGAAGACGCAAGCCCCCTTCCAATGAAACTTTGCCATATCGTTTCTCACATTGATGAAGAGGCCAGCGGGCCTTCGTATAGTGTACCGCGCCTTTGTAAGGCGGTTGCGGGAGTGGGTAACGCCGTCACGCTGGCGACACTTGATCGTGGTGCCGGGCGACGCGATTTGGGCACAGTCGAGCACAAGGCATTCGTACAATCTGGTTTCCCAGTAAAACTTGGCCGTTCTGCGGAGATGCGGGATTGGCTGGCAGGCGCGCGCGACGAGGGGTTCGAGCTGATCCACAGTCACGGACTTTGGATGATGCCCAATATCTATCCCGCTGCTGTCGCTGCGCGCGCGAAGATCCCCCACGTGGTTGCGCCTCGCGGCACATTGGACCCGGCTGCGCTGGTCTATTCGCGGCACCTCAAACTTGCGGCATGGTATCTGGGTCAAAGGCGGGTCCTGCAACAGGCAGCCGCGTTGCATGCCACGAGCGAGGAAGAGGCCGGACAGTTCCGCGCGCTGGGATTCCGGCAGCCGATCATCCTGTTGCCAAATGGTATCGACATGCCCTCTGCCAACCGCCCGCCACGGCAGGCCCGGCGAACCTTGCTCTATCTGGGCCGGCTACACGCCAAGAAGGGACTCGATATGCTGCTCGGGGCCTGGGCGGAGCTGGAGGCAACATATCCCGATTGGGATCTGCGGATTGTGGGCCGGGGTACCGCCGAATTCGAGGCGAGTCTCGTCCGAGATATCGAGGCGTTGAAGCTAAGGCGCGTCCGGATTGACGGACCGCTATACGGCGAAGAGAAGCTACGAGCCTTGAAGGCTGCGGATCTTTTTGTTTTGCCGACGCGGGGCGAGAATTTCGGCATGGTCGTTGCGGAGGCATTTGCCGCGGGAACCCCGGTCTTGACGACGCGCGGCGCCCCTTGGTCCGGGATCAAAACACATCGCTGTGGTTGGTGGACCGATCCTGTACCGGAAGCCATTGGCGCCGGTCTTTCGGATGCGCTTTCACTACCGTCTGATACGCTTGAGGAGATGGGCTTGCGTGGACGTGCTTGGATGACGAGAAGCTACTCGTGGGACAATATCGGCATGCGAATGGCGGCGGCATATCTCTGGCTTTGCCATGGTGGATCACAGCCTCAAGATGTACTGCGGATGTAATGCAGAGATGATTGTATTCAGGGGGAGTGAATGTTAGCGCGCGCCACCAAGGAATTGTTCTACACAGTGGCCGGACTGGTCATGGCGCTCAATGGGCATATCTACAGGACTTTCCGAGCCGGAAGCGCGGTCAGGAAATCGAGTGTACGCTTGCATCTCGGACCCGGACAGAAGGCCTATCTCCCGGGTTGGACCAACATCGATGCCAACATGTTCACCAGTAAATGTGACATCTGGCTTGACTTGAGGAATCCCCTTCCGTTTCCGGACAACTCCGTCGACGCCATTTATTCACACCACATGATCGAGAATCTTCCCGATATCGAGGCCTATTTCAGAGATACGTTTCGCGTGCTGAAACCGGGTGGCATATACCGGGCAGCGGGTCCGAACGGCGATATGGCCATAGCAAAATTCATAGAAAATGATCACGACTGGTTTGGCGACTGGCCCGACAAATACGACAGCATCGGTGGCCGCTTTGCCAATTTCATCTTCTGTAGAAATGAACATCTTACAATTCTGACGGAGAGCTACCTCACGGAACTGGCGCAGCGGGCCGGCTTCAAACATGTCAAGCGCCTTCTGCCGGTGATGGAGACGGGGCACACGCATCTGTTCGAGGACTGCCTCGCGCATGAGCATGAACGCGACTACGACGCGCCGCATACGCTGGTACTTGAGCTGGAAAAAGCGATCTGAGGCGAATTGTGATTGTGGATCAAGGTTCTCTGCCACTGGCTGTCGTGATGATCTCGTACGACGAGGCACACAATATGCCTTCTGTGCTCGAGAACTTGCGCGGCTTCGCTTCGGAAGTGTTCCTCGTAGACAGTTACAGTGTCGACGATACGGTCGACATCGCGATCGCGAACGGGGTGCATGTCGTGCAGCGTCCGTTCCGCGGTTTCGGCGACCAATGGAACTTTGCTATGTCCGACCTGCCGATAACCGCGCCCTGGACCATGAAGCTCGACCCAGATGAACGGTTGACTCCTGCACTTAAGCGAGCCATCGCCTGCGCCATCGAACGGGATCGTAGCGATGTCTTCTCGTTCCCAAGGCGACTTTGGTTCATGGGCCGTCCCCTTTCCGTTCGACAGGATGTCGTTCGATTGTGGCGAACCGGAACCTGTCGATTCACGGACAGTTCGGTCAACGAGCACCCCTTGGTCGAGGGGCGTCATGAGCGGCTTGCAGCCGAACTTGAGCATCATGATAGCCCGACGCTGCATCACTGGTACGAGAAGCAAAATCGCTATAGCACGGCAGAGGCCAATGCTGCCTATGCGGGAAGAAAATTGCAGGCTCAGCAGCCAGACCTGTTCGGTAATGGGCTGCAGCGCCGAATGTGGCTCAAGGCCGTTTATCACCATGTACCGCTGCGCCACATGCTGATGTGGCTTTATTGCCTGGTTTGGCTGGGTGCATGGCGAGGGGGGCGTGCGGGCTGGATTTGGGCGCGGATGCGAAGCGAGGTATTTCGCATGCGCGAGATCAAGCGCCTCGAGATGACGTGGCAGGGGCGCGCCTATGATGTGCCTCCGCGCGTCAGGGGCGCGCCTCACCCGCGCGTGCCGCAGATCGACCCTGACAGCTAGATAAGGACGCAGTATGGAACGGTTGCGTGGAGTGTTGCGTGGGGTATTGGGATGGGATTCCCGGGCCTATCGGTTCGGTGCAGAACTTCTGAATCTCGTAAGCTTGATAAGAATCGAGGGCCTCGCCACAACGCGTACCCTCTTGCATTTGAGATCGGCCTCTCCCGGCGGGTCCGCGCGGGCGATAAATTTTGCGAGGCTGGCCTACCCTTTTTTTATTCGTCCAGGTACCAAGGATGTCACCGTCGCAATTAACAATTTTGTGCGCGAAGAGTACGGTGCGGTAATCCACGTGTTGCAGCCCCGTTTGCTGGTCGATGGCGGCGCCTATATTGGCGACACTTCGGCTTATTTCCTTAGCCGCTATCCAAGTCTGCGCAGCATCGCGTTGGAACCCATGGAAGATAACCTCAAGATCGCGCGCCGCAACCTCGCTTTATATGGCGATCGGGTTGAACTCTTATCCATGGCGCTGACTGCTGACGGTGCGCGAGTGCATATGTCTGGTGTGGAGACCGGTGCGCGCGTTTCAGACAGTGGTTGCGTTGAAGTGCCCTCGACGACCATTGCACAAATCCTGTCAAGCTTGCCCGAAGGCCGGATTGATATTCTGAAGCTGGACATTGAAGGTGCCGAGGGACCGATTTTTGCCCAACAGCCGGAGGCTTGGCTCCCGTATGTTGATAGCATCATCGTTGAGACCCACGGACCTGCGATCACGACGACTGTCCTGGACGCGCTCGACCGCAACGGCTGGATTGCTGAACGCCACCGCAATCTATATTTCTGCTGCCCCACTGTATGAGGCTGTACCCATGAGGAAAGTCTCGCGATCGCTACAATACAAAAATGACATGAAAGAAAAGGCGTCTCAGGTTTCTGTGCAAGAGCAGAGATGAAACAACTCCTCCAGTCCCTGAAAGATGGCACCGTGACGCTTGTTGATGTGCCCGCGCCGCGCCTGGACGAGGGTCAGCTGCTTATCCGCACATCGACCAGTCTCGTTTCGGCCGGGACGGAACGGATGATGGTCGAGTTTGGCCAGGCCAACTGGTTCGAGCGCGCCCGCCAGCAGCCCGACAAGGTGCGCATGGTGCTCGACAAGGCGCGGACGGATGGGCTCGCCGCCACCTTCGAGGCCGTGCAGAGCAAGCTCGATCAGCCGCTGGCGCCCGGCTATTGCAATGTCGGGCGCGTGATCGAGGCGCGCACGCCTGGCTTCGCGGCCGGCGACCGCGTGGTCTCGAATGGTGCCCATGCCGAAATCGTCGCCGTGCCGAAAAATCTCTGTGCGCATATTCCTGATGCGGTCAGCGACGAGCAGGCCGCCTTCACGGTGCTGGCCGCGATCGGTTTGCAGGGCATCCGCCTTGCCAATCCGACGCTTGGCGAATGCGTGGTCGTGACCGGGCTCGGGCTGATCGGTTTGCTCACCGTGCAGATGCTGAAGGCGCAGGGCTGCCGGGTGCTCGGGATCGATTTCGACGCGGCGCGGCTGGCGCTGGCGCGGCAATTCGGGGCGGAGACCGTCAATCCCGGCGCCGGTGCGGATGTGCTGGCGGCCGCTCAGGCTTTCTCGCGCGGGCGCGGCGTCGATGCGGTCATCATCACGGCTTCGACCAAAAGCGACGAACCGGTGCATCAGGCGGCGCAGATGTGCCGCCAGCGCGGCCGTATCGTGCTTGTGGGCGTCACGGGCCTGAAGCTGTCGCGCACCGATTTCTACCAAAAGGAGTTGAGCTTCCAGGTCAGCTGCTCCTACGGGCCGGGGCGCTACGATCCGGCTTATGAAGAGGAGGGTCACGATTATCCGGCTGGTTTCGTTCGCTGGACCGAGCAGCGCAATTTCGAGGCGGCACTCGATTTGATGGCGGCGGGCGCGCTCAACGTCGCGCCGCTGATCTCGCATCGCTTCGCGCTCGATGCGGCTCCCGATGCCTATGCGCTGCTGTCGTCCGGTGAGCCCTCGCTCGGCATCCTGCTGCAATATCCGGGTGCCGATGCGCTGGGAAATGAAGCGCCGCCCGCGCGCCCGATCGCGCTCGGCGCTGCTGCGGCATCGCCCGGCAAGGCCAGTGTCGTCTTTCTGGGGGCCGGCAATTATGCCGGGCGGGTGCTGATCCCCGCCTTCAAGGCGGGTGGTGCCCATTTGCAGACGGTGGTCAGCGCTGGTGGCGTCAGCGCGGTTCATTTTGGGCGCAAATACGGCTTTGCCGCTGCCGCCACCGACAGCGCCGCGGCGCTGGCCGATCCGGTCGTCGACACTGTGGTCATCGCCACGCGCCATGGTGCGCACGGGGCTCAGGTGCTGGCCGCGTTTGAGGCTGGCAAGCATGTCTTCTGCGAAAAGCCGCTTTGCCTGACACTGACCGAACTCGATGCGATCGAGGCCGAAGCCGCGGCGCGGCCTTCGCAATTGCTGATGCTCGGCTTCAATCGCCGCTTCGCGCCGCAGACCTCCCGAATCAAGGCGCTCCTCGACCCGATTGCCGAGCCCAAAAGCTTCATCATGACCGTCAATGCCGGCGCCATTCCGGCCGATCACTGGACGCAGGACCCGGCCGTCGGCGGCGGCCGCATCATCGGCGAGGCCTGCCATTTCATCGATCTGTTGCGGCATCTGGCCGGGGTGCCGATCCTGCGCCATCACGCCGTGGCGCTCGGCCGGCATCCAGCGCTTGCGGTCTGGGAGGACAAGGCTACGATCACGCTCGAGTTTGCCGACGGTTCGCTCGGCACGATCCATTATCTCGCCAATGGCGACAAGGGCTTCCCCAAGGAACGGCTCGAGGTCTTCGCCGCCGGAAAGGTGCTGCAGCTCGACAATTTTCGGCGCCTGCGTGGATGGGGCTGGAAGGGCTTTTCGCGGATGAACCTCTGGAGACAGGACAAGGGACAGAAAGCCTGTGCGCAGGCTTTTGTGACGGCGGTGCAACGGGGCGGGACCGCGCCCATCGCGGTCGACGAGATTTTCGAGGTCAGCCGGGTGACCATCGAGATCGCTTCGGAACTCGCGGGCTGAGCATGCTGATCGACATTATCGCCGGCGCGCGGCCCAATTTCATGAAGATCGCGCCGATTATTCATGCGCTGGAGGCGCGCAAGGCTGCAGGCGGCGAACTGCGTTACCGGCTGGTCCATACCGGTCAGCATTACGATGCGCGGATGTCCGGCGATTTCTTCACGCAGCTCGGCATTCCGGATCCGCATGTTAACCTCGAGGCCGGTTCCGGCACCCAGGCCGAACAGACGGCCGGGATCATGGTGCGCTACGAGAAACTGCTTACCGACGCGCCGAGCGGACTTTGTCTGGTGGTCGGCGACGTCACCTCGACCATGGCCTGCGCCATCGCCGCGCAGAAGTTGCAGGTGCCGGTGGCGCATGTTGAGGCGGGCATCCGGTCCGGCGACTGGACGATGCCCGAGGAAATCAACCGGATGGTGACCGATGCCATCAGCAACTGGTTCTTCACCACCAGCAACATCGCCAATGACAATCTGCGGCGCGCAGGCATTGCCGATGAACGGATCTTCTTTGTCGGCAACACCATGATCGACACGCTGCTGGCCAATCTGCCGCGCCTGCAGGCGCCGGGTTTCTGGGGGCAAGCGGGCCTTGCGCCGGGCGGTTATTTCGTCGTGACGCTGCATCGGCCGGCCAATGTCGATAAGGGCGGGGCCTTCATCCGCCTCCTGGGCGCAATCGCCGAGGGCACGCGCGGGCTGCCGGTCATCTTCCCGGTGCATCCGCGCACCGCCAAGACCCTGCAGGCACTTGGCGACATTCCCGCCAGCATCCGTCTGGTCGAACCGCAGCCCTATCTCGAGTTCAACTATCTCGTCCGACATGCCAAGGCCGTCATCACCGATTCCGGCGGCATCACCGAGGAAACCACGGTGCTCGGCGTTCCCTGCCTGACGCTTCGCGACACGACGGAACGACCCGAGACGGTCAGCATCGGCACCAATGAGCTGATCGGCACCGATCCGGCGCATCTCAAGCCCGCGCTCGACCGGCTCTTTGCCGGAGCGTGGAAGAAGGGCGGCATTCCCGAACTCTGGGACGGGCAGACGGCGGGACGCATCGTGCAGCATCTCGAGCGGCTGTTGCGGCCGGCGTGAGCGCCGCGCGGACCATCGGGCTCTACTGGCACACGCTGCGCCATTTGCGGCCGGTTCAGATCTATGGCCGGCTGTGGTTCCGCCTCTACCGGCCCCGACCCGATCTTGCACCGGCGCCGGGCTTGCGGTCGCCCTCGGGCGCCTGGCAGACGCCGGCGGCCCGCGCTCCGAGCCTTTCCGGGCCCGGTGAATTCCGCTTTCTCGGAGAGGCCGGCCGGCTTGCCGAGATCGGCTGGGACGGGCCGCAACGCGACAAGCTATGGCGCTACAACCAGCATTATTTCGACGACCTCCATGCGGCCGGTGAGCCGGACCGGACCGAATGGCACACCGCGCTGATCGCGGACTGGATCGCACAAAATCCGCCGGGCCGTGGCACTGGCTGGGAGCCCTATCCGACCTCGCTCCGGATCGTCAACTGGATCAAACGGGCGCAAGCCGGCCATGCGCTTTCGCCCGAGGCCGCACAGAGCCTTGCCGTGCAGGCGCGCTGGCTGTCGCGACGGCTCGAATATCACCTGCTCGGCAATCATCTCTTTTCGAACGCCAAGGCGCTGGTCTTTGCCGGGCTGTTCTTCGAGGGTGTGGAGGCCGGACAATGGCTGGCGACCGGCCTTGATATCCTGGTGCGCGAAGTGCCCGAGCAGATCCTGGCCGATGGGGGTCATTTCGAGTTGAGCCCGATGTATCATGCGCTGGCGCTCGAAGACCTCCTCGACCTTGTCAATCTGGCGCATCGCTACAGAATGGCGCTGACGCCGGCCATGGAGGCGGCGGTCGATGGCTGGTGCGCGCGGGTGCAGGAGATGCGCCGCTGGCTTCATGCGATGAGCCATCCCGACGGCGCGATTTCCTTTTTCAATGACGCAGCTTTCGACATTGCACCGGCCAATGCCGCGCTTGATGCCTATGCCGGGCGGCTCGGTTTCGAGGTGGTCAATGTTTCCCCGCCGACGCAATGGCTTGCCCAAAGCGGCTATGCGCGGCTGTCGCGCGGCGCCGCCATTGCACTGCTCGACATGGCGCCGGTTGGGCCCGACTATCTGCCGGGGCACGCCCATGCCGATACGTTGAGTTTCGAGCTCTCGCTGTTCGGTGAGCGGGTCCTCGTCAATTCCGGAACCTCCTGCTATGGCGAGAGCGCGGAACGTCTCCGGCAGCGCGGCACGGCGGCGCATAACACGGTCAAGATCGCCGGCCGCAATTCATCGGAAGTCTGGGGCGGTTTCCGCGTTGCGCGGCGGGCGCGGCTGCGCGACGCGGTTCTCTCGGCGGGCGATCCGCTGATTGCCCATGGCGCGCATGACGGCTATCGGCGTCTTCCCGGACGCCCCCTGCATCAGCGGCGCTGGCGCATGGATAAGGGTTCGTTGGCGATCAGCGACCGTATCGGCACGGCGGTGTTGCCGGCTGAAGCGCTGTTTCATTTCCATCCCGGTGTAACGCTCATGCCGGGCTCGACCAGTTCGGCCGGCGAGGGCGTGACGCCGAAGGGCAGGAAGTTTTCCTGGCGGGTCGGCCGCGGCGGTGCCCGTCTCGAGCCTTCGACCTGGCATCCGCGCTTCGGTGAAAGCCGTGCCAGTCAGTGTCTGGTCATCGATCTGCATGAAGGGCAGAGCGAGATCGTCTTTGCCTGGCATGAAGAGCGACCCTGAGGCCCTGCATGCATATTCTCTTTCTCAGCGACAATTTTCCGCCCGAGGTCAATGCGCCGGCCAGCCGCACTTTCGAGCATGCGCGGGAATGGGTGAAGGCCGGACACAAGGTGACGGTGATCACCTGCGCGCCGAACTTTCCCAGGGGCGAAGTGTTCGATGGTTACCGGAACCGCCTCTGGCAGAGCGAGACGATGGCCGGCATCCAGGTGATCCGGGTCTGGAGTTTCATTACCGCCAATGAAGGCTTTCTGAAGCGGATCCTCGACTATCTGAGTTTCATGCTGTCGGCCTCCATCGCTGCGCTTTTCGTGCCGAGGGTCGACATCATCGTCGGCACGTCGCCGCAATTCTTCACGGCGGTCGCGGCTTTTCTTGTGTCCCTCGTCAAGCGCCGGCCCTGGGTCTTCGAGTTACGCGACATCTGGCCGGAATCGATCCAGGCCGTCGGGGCGATGCGGCAATCGCGGCTGCTCGATCTTCTCGAAAGGCTAGAGCTCTTTCTCTACCGGCGCGCGACGGCGATCGTCGCGGTCACGCATGCATTCCGCGACAATCTGATGGAGCGCGGTATTGATGGCGCGAAGATCCATGTCGTGACCAATGGTGTCGATACGAGCCGTTTCGTGCCGCGTGGCAAGGATATCGACCTGGTGGCGAAGCTCGGAATCGAGGGCAAGTTCGTCGCCGGATATATCGGGACGCATGGCATGGCGCATGCGCTGGAGACAATCCTCGAAGCAGCCGGGCGTCTTGGCGCGCGTCCCGACGGAGACAGGTTCCGCTTTCTATTTCTGGGTGGCGGCTCGGGCAAGGCGGCGCTGATGGCCGAAGCGCAGGCCAGGGGGCTCGCAAATGTGATCTTCATCGATACGGTGCCGAAGGATGACGTCGTGCGCTACTGGTCGCTTCTCGATGTTTCGATCATTCATCTGCAGCGGACCCCGCTTTTCGAGACGGTCATCCCGTCCAAGCTTTTCGAATGTATGGGGATGGGAATTCCCGTTCTTCACGGGGTGCGCGGCGAGTCGGCCCGGATTGTGATGGAGGAAAAGGTGGGAATCACCTTCGAGCCGGAAGATGCCGACGATCTATGCCGTGCTCTCGCGGCGCTTGCAGCCGACCCTGCCGCGCTTCAAGCCTTGCGTTCGAACGGTCCGGCCGCCGCGGTCAAATACGACCGCTGCGTTCTTGCCGGAACCATGCTGCGCATTCTCGAGCGAATGGCAAATGTCCGCGCGGCTGTCTAGCGCGCGCCAAATCCCGTCAGCATCGTCCGCACCGTCTTCAGCACGATCAGCAGGTCGAGCCAGGGCGAGAAATTCTTGATGTAGTAGAAGTCGTAATGGAGCTTGCTGAGGACCTGGTCCGGCGAAGCCACATGACCCTGCATCACCTGCGCCCAGCCCGAAATTCCCGGCCGCACGATATGGCGGTAGCGGTAGAAGGGCAGTTCCTGCTCGTACCATTCGGATAGCGGCGCGGCTTCCGGGCGTGGGCCGATCCAGCTCATCTCGCCGCGCAGGATATTGATCATCTGCGGCAGTTCGTCGAGCCGGGTGCGGCGCAGGATGCGGCCGAACCGCGTGATGCGCAGGTCGTCGTCCTGCGTGATCGCCTGCTCACGTGCCGACTGCGTGCTGTCGCGGGCCGTCGTCATGGTGCGGAACTTGTGGAGTGTGAAGATTTTGCCGCGATACCCCATGCGAGCCTGGCTGAAAAGCGCCGGGCCTTTCGATTCGAGGCGGATGATGGCAGCGATCGCCGCGAGGAGCGGCAGGGTGAGAAGGAGAACGAGGAGTGTACCCAGCCAGTCGATTGCCTGCTTGATCTTCAGATAGAGGTCGTCGGGGTTGAGCGCGCCCAGCGTGTTTTCGGAGAGATGCTCGATCTCGACGCGGCCGGTCAGCCTTTCCTGCAGCTGCTTGACATGGAAGACTGGCGTTCCGGCGATGGCCGTTTCGGCGATGAAACGCTCCCATTCCGGCGAAAAATCGCTGCGCAGATCGGCCACGACGGCGTTGAGACCGGGTGGCAGGGAATGGGTTTCGCTCAACCTTTCCCAGTGGACCGAACCGGTATCGGGCAGAGCGGCGACGCTGCCGCCCGGCACGATCCCGATCCGGAACGTCCTGAGCCTCACCATGGCGATCGACAGGGCGGTAAACCAGATGACCGTCATCAGATAGCTCGAGCCGAAGAGATAGCGGCTGTAATCGAGGCGCAGGAAGACAAAGAGAACCAGCACGGCACCATAGGTCAGCGCGAAGACGGGCACCGCATAGGAAATGCCTTCGGTACCCGGATAGTCCCGAAGCCGCCGATAGAAGAAGAAACCCAGCGTCAATGCGAAGGTGGCGCCGACCATAGTGTTGGTCAGGGAGGATTGCGTCAGCGGCACATCGGCCAGATTGAAACGCAACACAAGCGGCAGCAGGACGGCAAAGAGAACGCCACCGAGCAACTGGATGCGGTTTCTGAAGACGGTGCGCCGCAGAAGCCCCACAAGCGTCCGGTCCCGTCGGTCGGTCTCGGTGCGCGCCGCCGCGTCGGTGCCGCCTATCATCTCGGCTCTGTCCGGCATGTCCCCCGTTCCCCGACCGCCGTTTGCTCTTTGAGATTACGATCCATATCGCAATGCTTCATCCTAACGCGATGGTCCTCCGTAACAATGATTTACTATTGGATTGTGCCGACAGGCGGGCGCTATTTTGCCGCAGACAGAAGATGGTGGCGAGACCCGCCGAGACCCTCTTGCCGTCTCATCAAGTCCACTAAAATGCGGAGTTCGACAACGCAAGACGTTGTGTTGCGATATCCGTCGTGGTGGCTGTTCGAGCGCTGGGACCGCGTCCGTGATGATCGTGTGACAACAGCGCCTTTTCGAGTATGGGCTGGTCTAAGGTTGCTGTGCTGGCCGTCCCACCGAGTGATAGGCAAACCCTGCCTGTGCCATCTCGTCGGGCGTGTAGATGTTGCGCAGGTCGATCATCAGCGGTGCCTTCAGCAGCGATTTCACCCGCTCGAGATCGAGAGCGCGGAATTCGTTCCATTCGGTCAGGATCACGACGCCATCGGCGCCTTGCATCGCCTGATAAGCGTCATTGGCCCATTCGACACCATCCAGCAGCTTCGTCGCTTCCTTCATGCCTTCTGGGTCGAAGGCGCAGATGGTGGCGCCGGCTTGCTGCAGCGCCGGTAGAATGTCGAGGCTCGGTGCGTCGCGCATGTCATCGGTATTGGGCTTGAAGGCAACGCCGAGGACCGCGATGCGCCTGCCCGCAACCGCGCCACCGAAAGCCGCGACGATCTTTTTTGCCATGCGCTTCTTGCGGCGGTCATTGGCGCCAACGACCGCCTCGACAATGCTGACCGGGGTTTCAAAGTCGTGGGCGGTCTGCAATAGCGCCTTCGTGTCTTTCGGAAAGCAGGATCCGCCGTAGCCTGGGCCGGCATGCAGGAATTTCTTGCCGATGCGACCGTCAAGCCCGATGCCGCGGGCGACATCTTGGACATTGGCGCCCGCTGCCTCGCAAAGATCGGCCATTTCGTTGATGAAGGTGATCTTCGTCGCCAGAAACGCGTTGGCCGCGTATTTGGTCAGTTCCGATGTGCGCCGGTCAGTGAAGACGACCGGCGTTTCGTTGAGGAAGAGCGGCCGGTAGATCCGGCGCATCACCTCGCGCGCGCGTTCCGCGCTCGCACCGACGACGATACGGTCGGGCCGCATGAAATCGTCGATCGCCGCGCCCTCGCGCAGGAATTCGGGGTTCGATGCGACATCGAAATCAAGATCCTTGCGGCGGGTGCGGATCAGCGCCTCGATCCGGTCGCCAGTGCCGACCGGCACGGTCGATTTGGTGACGATGACTGCGTAGTGATCGAGCGTATCGGCAATCTCTTCGGCGACGGCGAATACGTAAGTCAGGTCGGCATGACCATCGCCGCGGCGGCTCGGTGTGCCGACGGCGATGAAGACGGCGTCCGCGTCCTTCAGCGCCGGCGCGAGTTCGGTCGTGAAACTCAGCCGGCCCGATTCCGCGTTGCTCGCCACAAGCGCTTCAAGACCCGGTTCGAAGATCGGGATTTCGCCCCTGCGCAGGTGATCGATCTTGCCCGCCTCCTTGTCGACGCAGACGACGCTATGGCCGAATTCGGCAAAGCAGGTGCCTGAAACTAGGCCCACATAGCCGGTGCCGATCATCGCCACTTTCATCGTTCACTCCTTACTATCATCTGCCGGATGCCGCCCCGTCCTCAACCCGGCCGGACAGACACCATTTCGATATCTATCTGCTTCTGACCAGCGCGCGCAAATAGCTGCCATAGCTGCTCTTGCCGAGGCCGCGGGCGGCCGCGAGCAATTGTTCGGCGCCGATATAGCCCATGCGGTAGGCGACCTCTTCCGGGCTGCCGATCTTCAGGTTCTGGCGCTCCTCGATGGTCTCGACGAATTGCGCGGCCTGCAGCAGCGACTGATGGGTGCCGGTATCGAGCCAGGTGAAGCCACGGCCCAGCAGCTCGACCGTCAATTCGCCGCGCTTCAGATACATCGCGTTCAGCGTCGTGATCTCGAGCTCGCCGCGCGTTGAGGGCCGGACTTCGGTCGCCATGTCGCAGACATGGGAATCGTAGAAATAGAGCCCGGTCACCGCGTGGTTCGATTTCGGCTTTTCCGGCTTTTCTTCGATCGAGACCGCCTTGCCGGCATCGTCAAATTCGACAACGCCATAACGCTCCGGATCGCGGACCCAGTAGCCGAAAACCGTCGCGCCTTGGCCCGGCCGGGCGGCGCGCTGAAGGATCGCCGAAAGGCCGTTGCCGTAGAAGATATTGTCGCCCAGCACCAGCGCGCAGCGTCCGCCGCCGACGAAGTCACGACCGATGATGAAAGCCTGAGCAAGACCTTCGGGCTTGGGTTGCACGGCATAGGTGATCGAGATGCCCCATTGGCTGCCGTCCTCCAGCAGATGTTCGAAGGCGGTGGCATCCTGAGGTGTCGTGATCACCAGAATGTCGCGAATGCCGGCCAGCATCAGGGTCGTCAGTGGATAATAGACCATCGGCTTGTCATAGACCGGCAGCAACTGCTTCGACACGGCCCGGGTCACCGGATAAAGCCGCGTGCCGCTGCCACCCGCCAGAATGATGCCCTTCATATGTCCCCTTGTCTTTTGCTGTCGAATGGTCAGTGGGTCGGCGCCAGGAGCCTGTCGAGCACGTCATCGAGCGCCTCCGTCCATGGCCGCGGAACGATGCCGAAATCATTGGTTAGCTTCGTGCAGTCGAGGGCCGAATTGGCCGGACGTCGCGCCGGGGTCGGGTACGCCGATGTCGGGATGGGCCGCACGCGTGCTGCCGGCGCACCCTGCGCGGCTGCCCTTGCCATGATCGCGCGGGCGAACTCATACCAGCTGGTCACGCCACTGTTGCAGAAATGCCAGGTACCGCGGGGGGGCGTTTTGCCGGACGCCTGCCTGTCGAGCGACAGACGGGCCAGCGTCAACAGAACTTGCGCGATATCGATCGCCGCGGAGGGCGAACCCATCTGATCGTTGACCACGGTCAGCTCGTTCCGCTGGGCGGCAAGGCGCAGCATCGTCTTCACGAAATTGCTGCCGCAGGGGCTGAAGACCCAGGCCGTGCGCAGGATGATGTGGTTTTCCGTGGTGCGGCGGAGTGCCACTTCGCCCTCGGCCTTGCTCCGGCCATAGACGCCGAGCGGGGCCACTGGATCCTCTTCCCGCAAGGGGCGGTTGGCCGAACCGTCGAAGACATAATCGGTCGAGACATGAAGCAGCGGGATGTCGGCCCTGTTGCAGGCAACGCCCAACAGGCCCGGCGCATGGGCGTTGACCGCCTCAGCCAGTTCCGGTTCGCTTTCGGCGCGGTCGACCGCCGTATAGGCGGCCGCATTGATCACGGCGTCGGGTTTCAGCGCTGCGATTGCCGCCTCGACCGCCACTCGATTGGTGATGTCGAGCTCGGCGCGCGTTGTTCCGATCGCCGCGAAGCCATGGGCGGCCGCCTCCGCGATGAGTTTTGTTCCGACCTGGCCGCCGGCCCCGGTCACCAGCAGTCGTCTTGTGTGCGGTTCGATCATGTGTGTTCAATCCGCGTCGATCAGGCCGAGACGCTCGCCGCGATAGAGGCCAGAGCGAACGCGCTCCCACCAGTCTCGGTTCTGCAGATACCACTCGACGGTCTTGCGCAGCCCGCTTTCGAAATTCTCGCGCGGATGCCAGCCGAGGTCGCGGGCGATCTTCGAGGCATCGATCGCGTAGCGCGCATCATGGCCCGGGCGATCAGCGACCAGGGCGATCAGCTTTTCATGCGGGCAATGTGGCGCGTCCGGCTGCAGCTCGTCAAGCAGGCGGCAGATCGTCCGCACGACATCGATATTGGTGCGTTCGGCATTGCCGCCGACATTGTAGCTTTCGCCGATGATCCCTCTTGTCGCAATGGTGATCAGCGCGTCGGCGTGATCGTCAACATGCAGCCAGTCGCGAATATGCAGACCGCTGCCATAGACCGGGAGCGGCTTTCCTTCCAGCGCGTTCAGGATGACGAGCGGGATCAGCTTTTCGGGGAACTGACAGGGGCCGTAATTGTTTGAGCAATTGCTGACAACGGTCGGCAGACCGAAGGTTTCGCGCCAGGCGCGCACCAGATGATCCGATCCTGCCTTCGAGGCGGAATAGGGTGAGTTTGGCGCGTAGGAGCTTTCCTCGGTGAAGGCGCCCGTCGGCCCCAGAGAACCGAAGACCTCATCGGTCGAGATGTGATGAAAACGGAAGCGCGCCTTCGCCGCGCCCCCCAGACCTTCCCACCAGGCGCGCGCGACTTCCAGCAGATTGGCGGTACCGACGACATTGGTTTCGATGAAGGCGGCCGGACCGTCGATCGAACGGTCGACATGGGTTTCGGCGGCCAGATGCATGATGATGTCGGGGCGGAAGTCTTCGATGGTCCGGCGCAGCGCCGACAGATCGCGGATGTCGGTCTGCGAGAAATGATAGCGGGCATTTTCCGACACGCGGGCCAGCGAATCGAGATTGCCCGCATAAGTCAGGCAATCGATGTTTAGCACTTCATGCTCGGTCTGACCGATCAGCCGGCGGATAACCGCCGAACCGATGAACCCCGCACCCCCAGTCACTGCAAAACGCATCAAGCAATCCCCTTTGGTCTCTCGCCTGTTTCGGCCCCCGATCTGTCCGCTTCATAGACGAAAGGTGCGGTCATCTCGGCCAGGCGCGGAAGCCGGAGATCCTTTTCCGACAGTGTGGCCTTGTCCGGCGTGACAGGCCAGTCGATCTCGATGTCGGGATCGTTCCATATTATCCCCGTGTCGTGGGATTGAGAATAATACATATCAACTTTGTAAAATACACAAGTGTTCGGCACAAGCGTGCAGAACCCGTGGGCAAACCCCTTTGGCACCAGAAGCTGCCGGCCGTCCTCGGCGTTCAACGTCACGGCCACATGCTGCCCGAAGGTTGGCGATCCGCGCCTGATATCGACGGCAACGTCGAGGACCGCCCCGGTCAGGACGCGCACCAGCTTGGTTTGTGCAAAATCCGGCGCTTGGAAATGCAGCGCGCGGACGGTGCCGGACGCGGCTGAGAGCGATTCATTGTCCTGTATGAATTCGATGTCGATGCCGACTGCCGCCAAGGCGCGGCGGTTGAAGGTTTCCGAAAAGTAGCCGCGCGCATCGCCGAAACGGCGGGGCTTCAGGATTCGGACGCCGGGGATGGCGGTCTCTTCGATGTCGATCATTGGGCGGTCCATGCTGGCCATAGGGCGGGATCGGATCGTATCGCCATGGTGTCCGCAGGACAAACCGCCCAACCGACCCTCTTGCGCTGATTGATTCTGGTTTGCGCAAGCGGACAAAAAAGCCTGATTCCGGTAACTTCGGAATCAATTTGGGTTCCACTCAGGTCGTTGGGGCTATCGGGGCGGCACCGAAACCGAAAGCGGCCCTGATTACGGGCGTCACGGGGTATGGCTGGCGCGCCCGCAGCGCGACAAGGGCTTATATCGTCCATGGGACGAAGCGCCTCTCATCAGCGTTCAATACGCAACGTATCGACGATCTCCACGAGGCCCGCGTGTCACGCATGCGCGTCTTGGTTGCACTACGGCGAGCTGACCGATGCGGCCAATCTGACCCGGCTCGTGCAGGAAACGCAGCCCGACGATATCTATAATTTTGCCGCCCAGTCCCATGTGCAGGTGAGCCTCAAGACGCCTGAATATCCTCAAGTCATCCATATGTTCGGGATGGAGAGGAAGCCCCTGATTCTACCAGGCACGACCTTCGAAATTTGACCAAATTGTCCTGCCAGAGCATCTGTTTCTCCATCGGCGCCCATGGTAAAAGCCCTGTAAATTCCTCTGAAGACCCATCTTCCAATCCCCCGGACAATCCAGCCTTGATGCAAGCAATGCCGCTCCAAAGTGCCAGTTTTCCAGGCCGCGCGCCGATTGCCCTGATTACCGGCATTACGGGTCAGGATGGCGGGTATCTTGCTGCCTTCCTACTTGAGAGGGGCTATATAGTCCACGGGCTCTCGCGTGACGTGTCGCGGCTTGATCGCGGTCGGTTTGCCCATATTGTCGATCTCAACCGGCGGCTTCATCTGCATAGCTGCGATATGATCGACGCTGCTGGTCTTTCGCGGCTTCTGGAAACCGTGCGGGCCGAAGAGATCTACAATCTGGCGGCGCAAACTCACATACAAACCAGTTTCGACGACCCGGCTTATACGACCGATGTCAACGCGACGGGAGCCGTGCGCCTGTTGAACGCCCTGGTGAAGCTCGACCTCACGCACCGTACGCGCTTTTATCAGGCCTCAAGCTCGGAGATGTTCGGCGATGCGAAGGGGAAAATCCAGAACGAGGACACGCCGCTTCATCCGCTCAGCCCCTATGCGGTTGCGAAGCATGCGGCCTTCGAGGCGACCGTCAATTTCCGCGAGGCCTTCGGCGTTCACGCCTCCAATGGCATTCTCTTCAATCATGAAAGCCCTTGGAGAGGGACCAACTTTGTGACCCGGAAAATTGCACGTGCTGTTGCGATGCGTCATGCCGGAGATACAACCCCGCTAAAGCTTGGCAATCTTGATACGCGCCGGGATTGGGGCCATGCCCGGGACTATGTCGAGGGCATGTGGCTGATGTTGCAGCGAGATGAGCCCGACGACTATGTTCTGGCGACGGGTGAGCATCACTCAGTCCGCGAGTTTGTCGAACTGGCTTTTTCTGAGACCGGACGCGATATCGTCTGGCGTGGCGAGGGGATCGAAGAGATCGGCTTCGATGCAAGCACAGGGGAAACGCTTGTTGAGGTTGATCCAGCATTCTTTCGCCCAACCGATATCAGCATTACGATAGGCGATGCGTCGAAAGCGCAACGCGTGCTGGGCTGGCGGCGCCGCACAAGCTTCCCTGAGCTTGTGAGCGAGATGGTTGTCGCCGATATTGATCGTCTTGAGCGGATGAGGGGGTCAGCGACGGGGTCCGCTGACTGACTTTTCCTGCCTATTTACGCTCATTTTTTGCGATGCTCAGCTTCTGCTAACTTTTCCAGTAGCGGACGGAATTTAGGCGCGATGTCGGGGCGGTCGAGCGCAAGCGCTACATTCGCGGTGAGATAACCGATTTTGTCACCGCAATCGTAAGTTGTTCCTTCGAAGCGGTACGAGAAGAAATCCTGCTCTGCGAGCAGCGCGATCATCGCATCAGTCAGCTGTATTTCGCCGCCGGCGCCCGGCTTCTGCGTTTCGAGTTTTTTGAATATTTCGGGCTGCAGGATATAGCGGCCGGAGATGATGAGGTCCGATGGGGCTTCCTCGATCTTCGGCTTTTCCACCATGCCCGTGATCCGGTGTGTCTCGTGGCCGAGATCTTCCGCGAGAGCCAGCACGCCGTAGCGGTTCACATGCTCGTGCGGCACTTCTTCCACCGCGATCACATTGCCGCCGTGTCTGTCATAGACATCCATCATCTGCGCAAAGCAGCCGCGTTTCCCGTGGATCAGCATGTCGGGAAGGGCGAGCGCAAAGGGCTCGTCGCCCACAATATCCCGCGCGCACCAGACGGCATGGCCGAGGCCCAGCGGCTCCTGCTGGCGGACAAAGCTCGCCGCACCCGCTGTGGGGCGGCCTGCGCGCATCATCTCGACTTCTGCGGTTTTCCCCCGCGCCTTCAATGTCGCCTCGAGCTCATAGGCGAGATCGAAGTGATCCTCGATGGCGCCCTTTCCCCGGCCAGTCACGAAGACAAAATGCTCAATGCCGGCCTCGATCGCTTCTTCGACCGCGTATTGAATGACCGGCTTGTCGACGACGGTCAGCATTTCCTTCGGAATGACCTTGGTGGCTGGCAGGAAACGGGTGCCGAGGCCGGCAACGGGAAAAACGGCTTTCCGGACTTTCTTGGTGGATGCGGTATTCATGAGATTGATGTGCTCTTGGCAAGACATGTCGGCAACGCGTGACGAAGGGTCAGGTTTCGCATTTATCTCCCATTGCAGCAAGACGAGGCCCCGACCGATCCAGGGATTCTTCCGGCATTGCGCTTGCCCCTGGGCGTCTCAAAACTCGCCGGAAACCGGGCCCGATTAACCCAAATCCGGACTGCGGGGTGAAAACCCCCGAGCGTTCCTCTAGTATCAACCGCTTGAGGGCGGCGTTAGACGGTAAAGGGATTCAGGGCGAAGTACATGATCTATCCGGTCATCCTTTCGGGCGGTGTGGGGTCGCGACTCTGGCCGACTTCCCGGGCTCTCTATCCCAAGCAGTTGCTGCCGCTCGTGTCGGAACGCACCATGCTGCTCGAGACCGCGCTTCGGGTGTCGGGCGGAAAGCGGTTCGCCGATCCCATCATCGTGTCCAATGACGAGCACCGCTTCATCATCGCCCAGCAAATGCGCGATGCCGGAATTGCCCCCTTGGCCCATATCCTGGAACCGCAAGGCCGCAATACCGCACCCGCGGCGGCCGCTGCTGCCGCCTTTGTCCAGGCCCATGATCCCAAGGGCGTTCTCCTTGTTCTTCCCGCCGATCACCACATTGCAAACATCGATGCGTTCCGCGATGCGGTTTCCCGGGGGGCTGTTCTCGCAGAAGCGGGCAAGCTGGTGACCTTTGGCATTCTTCCGTCGGGCCCCGAGACCGGATACGGATACGTGAAGCGCGGCACAGAACTCGAAGGCGGCGATGCCTTTGCTGTAGAGCGCTTTGTCGAAAAGCCCGATCTCGAAACTGCGCAAGCCTATCTCGCCGAAGGCGGCTATGACTGGAATGCGGGGATATTCATGTTCCGGGCGGATGTAATTTTGGCGGAGATGCATGCCTATTGTCCGGAAATCGCGGCCTGTGCGAGCGAAGCGGTTGCGAAGGGCGCGCGCGATCTCGATTTTCTGCGACTCGACCCGGAGGCCTTTGCGGCCTGTCCGTCGGATTCCATCGACTATGCGGTCATGGAGCATGTCTCAAGTGCGGTTGTGGTCCCGGTCGATATGGGCTGGAGCGACATCGGCTCGTGGTCGGCACTCTGGGAGATCGGTGAGAAGGACGCGCAGGGCAATGTCTTTGCGGGTGATATTCTCGCAGAGGACACGCGCAATTGTTTCGTGCGGGCCGAGGCCGGGTTGGTTGCGACGGTTGGGCTCGAGAACCTCATCATCGTGGAGACAGGTGACGCGCTTCTCGTGGCTGCGCGGGATCGTGTCCAGGATGTGAAAAAGGTCGTTGAGCGCCTCGCCGCGGCGGGTCGAACGGAACACCAGGCGCATAACCGCGTTTATCGTCCGTGGGGTTTTTACGAAAGCCTCGACTCCGGCGAGCGGCATCAGGTGAAACATCTGATGGTCCATCCCGGCGCGGCGCTATCGCTGCAAATGCATCATCACCGCGCGGAACATTGGGTGGTCGTCAAGGGACGCGCGGAAGTGACCGTCGGGGATACCGTCACGACGCTGGAAGAAAACCAGTCCACCTATATCCCGATCGGCACGAGGCACCGGCTCGCCAATCCCGGCGAGGAGCCCTTGAGCATCATCGAGGTGCAATCCGGTTCCTATCTCGGTGAGGATGACATCGTGCGCTACGATGACGTGTATGGGCGCGACGTGAAAAAGCCGGCTGCCGAGTAGCAGCCCTCGCATATGCGATCATGGGACGCCGGCGTTAATCCGCGGGCAGTAAATCGGTACTAGATTTCCTCAATGCATAGTCTCCCGCTTCCCCATATCCGGTCTGTTATGATCGCCGCCGCAGCGGTTCTTTACGCTGGCATTTTGATCGGTTCGCTGTCGACAACCATCGGGCCGCCAAGTCTTTTCCCCTATTCGGACAAGGTGATGCATATGGCAGCCTGGGGGCTTGTCGCCGCGATCGCCGCGACCCTTTCCCGGACCGTCTGGATATGGTTGGCGGTGGCGGCGGGCTTGTTCGCAAGCAGTGCCGGTGTGGAATGGGCGCAGAGCTTCATTCCCGGGCGATCCGCCTCCTGGCAAGACCTCATCGCCAATGCGACCGGTATTGCCGTGGCGGGGGGCTTTTGTGCCCTTTGGGCTAGAGCAAGGATCAAGATCTAGTCTGCTTGGCGTTCAATGCCGCTCTGGCCGGAGAGGTCGCTTGTCGCCGACCCTGTACCGGCGAGGGCTGAAATTGATAAGGCCAGCGTCCTGTCCGTGAGGTTTCAGTATAGGGGGATGACGATCCCGTTCATCGGACCATCGACCGTCCTTGCCGTGATGGCGATCCTGTTCGCATGGTTCTGACATCGTCCTTGCTCAACTGGGCGCTTTGGTCTTGGCCACTGCGACTCAAAGGATATCGACGGGTATATGGCCCTTATTCAGCCGGCTGCTGTTCGAGAGAGTGGGTGAGGACACCGGCATCGCGGACAGGAAGTCGGCTCTCGGATTTTTCCGAGAGCCGCTTCAACTTGCCCTGATAGAGCGTGCTCAGGATTTCGGCGTAATGGCGGTCGGTCTTGTCTCTCAGATTCGGCTTTTCTGCCACCAGGCGCGCGAGAATGCGCTTGTTGTTTTCATAGAGAGCCAAGAGTTCGTCGCCATCCCGGGTCCCCTCAATCGCGCGGCGCAGGGCCGAGCAGCACAGGATGGGACTGGCCGTGACGGATACCGCCTCGCCGTTCGCCCCGCGCAGGATCCAGGGACGCACGGCCGGACGCTGGCGGTTGAAGTGGGCAGAACAAGACACCGCCGGGGTCTCCGGCTTTGCCTGCGCGTCGTAGAGCGTCAGGCCGAAAGGAGCGCCCAGCGTGGCGAGCGCGCGTTTCGTGGCGTCCGTCTCTGCCGCCTTCAGGGCATGACCATGTGCCTCGCCCAAATGTGTGCCCTGAGCATGGCCAGCGCCGCTTCCCTCCCGGACAAAAGTCTCGTCCTTGGTGCGGACGCACAACCGCACCCGGGCGGTGTAGGTGCAGGCCGGTTTTCCGTCGTGTCGGCCCTGCCAAACGCATTGGGCCGTCAATGTGATCCGGTCCCATCGCTCCGCCCCGAAAATCCGGTTTGCCTCCTGGATCACATACCAGCCTTCCAGATAGGACAGGGTGGTGCCGTTTTCCTCGCGCGACCTGATCGCCTCGGCAGGCGGGGCGGTTTCGAGAGATTTCTTCTGTCTTGCCGTCAGGGTCATGTCTGTCTCCTTCTCCCGTCTCAAGCGATCCGGATGCTGATCGAGGGTTTCGGCGCGCCGAGACTTGCCCCATCCACCGCCCGACCCGCCTTCAGCGCATCGCCCAGCGCCGCGCGGTCGAGCTTCGGCGGCTGCGCTTTCCAGTACGCATCGGGAATCCGCTCCTCGTCCTCGATCACAACCGCAGGCGGCGAGGTTCTCAGCGAGACGGTGAAATCGGGCTCGGTGATGCGCCTGATCTCGGCGCGGGACATCACATCCGTGACCAGCCGCCGCTTGCGCTCGGCCCGGTCCTGGAAGCGCTCCAGCCGGGTTCTGAGGTCGCTCAAGCGCGCTTTCAGCCCGGCGATCAGCCCCAGATCCTCCTCGCGGGAGCGCAGAAGGGCGGCCAGCGCCTCTGTGAGCTCCGTCTCGCCCTCAAGCGTGTCGGCCAGGGTCTCGTCGTCGAGATCGGGAAACTCCGCCTCGAGCCGCTCGCGCAGATAGCCGTGCGCGTGAAAGGCCGCGGCGATCCGCGGCGGCAGTTTCGGGGTCTCCACCTCGGGAACAGCCGGGTGTGCAGCGTCGTCGAATTCTGGCATCATAACTGACCTCTTTTCGTTCATAGGCGACCTAAATCGTGCCATCCCGTGCCCTGAAGTCAACCAAAACAAGTCAATATATGATAGTTCTCGGTCTATTATGATTTATTCCGCTCAGATTCGGGCCGCCCGGGGCCTTCTCGACTGGAGCCGCGAAGAACTCGCTGCGGCCGCCGGGCTCGGGCTGTCGACGGTCCAGCGCATGGAAAAGGGTGACGGACCGGCCCGGGGACATGCGGGCAATGTCTGGTCCCTGCAGGCCGCGCTTGAGGCGGCCGGGGTCGTTCTTCTGCCTGCGGATGAAACGGCCGGCCCGGGCGTACGGCTCAAATTGCCCTCTGAGTGAGGGCGCGCGCGAACCTGTCCCCGATATCCCCGTTCTTCGTCCCTCCACCAAGAAAGAACTCCCTGGTTGTGGTTCGTTGTTGGGCAGGGAATTACGGGGATAAGCCGGGCCGCGTTCTTATGCCGGCGACTTCGGGGCGGCTTGGAGCGGTGTTCTGGGTTCTGCGGCGATGGCGGGCCAGTGGACAAGACGCACCGGTGAAGGGGATGTCTCGACGAAGCCCCCATTACGTCTGCCGCCGCTTCGTCCGGCGGCTCTAGCGTTTGGGCTTGCGGACCGGGTCCAGGAGGAGCGCAGGGGCAACACCCAGCGCCTTGGCGAGTTTCGCCAGAATGGTGACCGTCGGATTGCGCGTTCCCCGCTCGATGCCGCTCACATAGGTCCGGTGGAGGCCGCTTTCGAAGGCGAGGTCCTCCTGCGACCAGTCAAGGTCGCGCCTTAATCTCTGGACGTTGAGTCCCACCTGCCGCCTGATATCCATGGCGCTATCAGGCGGTTATGCATCCTATAAGTCTACATCCTATGAGTCACATTTTGCTTGACCCTGCCCGGCGCATTTCTTTCCATCGGGCGGGCGACAAACCACTGGACTTGCGGCCCACACGAAGCCTCACTGCACAAAGCTTCAGTGCGACGGTGCAAACATCATGGATGACGATCAAAAGGAACTTCTCGGCCGGTTGTTCGGTGTGGCCTGTGATGTGCTCGAACGGGCGCATGAGACCGCGGCCGCCGGACAAGCGCGCGATGTCGATGCCAAGCAGGCGGCGCTGTGCGCCCGCGATCTTGGCAAGGCTGCGGACCGTCTGGGCGCGCTGGCCGAGACCATGCGTCTTGTTGCCGAAGACAGACCCCGCCGGGAGAAGGCGTGACATGGCCCGCATCGCGCCCTCGACCCCGATCTATCAGCGCGGCCAATCCCGGACCTCCGCCCAGCGCCGCCCGCGATTGCGCGACAGGGCGCATCTCGAGCGCATCGCGCGAATGCCTTGCGCGGTCCCGGGCTGCCGGTCGGGCCGGATCCAGGTGGCACATATTCGCTTCGCCTGCGCCATTGAGGGCGCCGCGATTGTCGGCAAGGCGGAGAAGCCCGACGACTGGCGCGTTCTGCCGCTCTGCGTTTTCCATCACATGGAGGGCCCGGAAGCGCAGCACCGCATGAACGAAGCTCTTTTCTGGGCGCGGCACGGCATCAACCCTTACGCCCTGGCGCGCGCACTTTACAACCTCTCCGGCGATTCCGAGGCGATGCAGCTCCTGCTTGCCCGCGCGCCGGTGATTTTCCCTGACCGCGCTACTTACGAAATCTGAGCCCGCCATGACACGAGCGGCAACCCGGCAAATGCGGACCATCGATGTAGACGGATCGTCGACAGCCGATAAGTCACAAGGATGCCGAACGGTCCCATCGGGGCCTTCGTATCGAGCGACCTGTGCCTGACACGGGATCGAAAAACCACCAGCCCAAGGAGGTGTCATGCATTCCCTGCGAAATCTCTGTCTCGTTGCCATTTTCGTCAACACCGCGGCAGCGGCCGCGGCGCTCGACCGCGACCTTGTGGAGCGCTGCGCGAAGGAGCCCGAGCTCAGGGATCAGCTCTACTGCATCGAGCGCGGAGACAAGGACTACGACAATGAGGACGCAACCGATGAGGGAGACTGGCTGCGGAAATCTTCTGTATCGCCCATCGATGACAGCCGGAATGTCGCGCTTCATGTCCTCGCGGATACGCCCTTCGAGGGCTGGATCGACGAAAAATCGGGAGCGCTTTTTCTCAGATGCAGCGAAAACGAAACAGACGCCTATATCTATACGGGGCTGCCCGCGCAGCCCGAACGCGGGAATTACAACCGCGTCACGGTGACCCTGCGCTACGACAAGGAAGACGCGCGCACCATTGTCATGAATGAAAGCACCGATAATCAGGCCCTGTTCTTCCGGCAGCCCATCGCCGAAATAAAACGGATGATGGAGCACGAGGAAATGCTGTTCCGCTTCACGCCTCACAATGCGCCGCCCACGACAACGCGTTTCCAGCTGCATGGCCTTGAGAAGGCCATCAAGCCCCTGCGCGAAGCCTGCCACTGGTAGCGCGTTTCATCCAATCCGGTTTCATCTCTTCTTCCGGGAAAGACTTTCTCCATTGCTAGCCGTCAGGCTTGTCTGTGTACGATCGAGAGTGGCGAACGGGGTGGTGTTGTGCGTTTCTCGCGCACGTCCGCCGGTCTTTGGTCCGATGCGTCTCAACGGATAAAGGAGAGGGTCGATGTCAATCGGCAATTTGAATACGGCACCGGAGGAGATGAAGGCCGGACGGACCGAGCAGCGCCGTCCGGAGGCGACGGTCCGCCGGTTGCGGGCGGGAAACGAAGACATCACGATCGGCGAGAACAGCATCCTCGAGGGGTCTTTCGACACCCAGGGCGCCATGTTCGTGGATGGCGCGGCGGTGAACGCCGATTTGCGCGCGGCTCATCTTTCCATCGGCACGACGGGTCGTGTGGAGGGGCAGGCCACGGTTCTGCGCGCCGAAATCGCGGGCAGCTTCGATGGCATGCTCGAATGCGCCGGCGAGATCATCCTGCGCTCCTCGAGCCGTATCGCCGGCGAGATCAAATGCGCCAAGCTCGTTACCCATCGCGGCGCGATCATCGCCGCCCAGGTCCGCATCGTGGATGACGAGCGCCCGGAGGACGAGCAGGGCCGGGCCGCGCTTTCGGCCTTCGCGCCGGCCGCGGGCGGCCTGCTCAACCGCCGCAAGCTCAGGAGAGCGGTGCCGGTGGGATATGGTGTCCTTCTGGCGTTGGGCGCGATGGGCATCGTGTCGTTCCTGTCGTGATCCCGTACGTCTAGGAGTTCGGGTCCGCGCCATCTGAAGACTTGTCGGGTGAAGCTTGACGAGCCGCGGCGGGGGCGCAGTTGTCGAACCATTCTTCGTAGGTCGCGGCGCTGGGTGGAAAATGGGCGATGGCGACCTCCTGTTCCGCGGGGCCATTCATGGCGGCCTCCGCGGCACTCTGGATGCGCACGAGGTCCTTCAGGGCGAGGCGGCTGCCCTCCATGGCGTTTTGAATCTGTTTGTGAATCGCGACCTCGATTTTCGTTTTCCATTTTCGCTCGCCGTCAATGCGCACCGGAACCTTCTCGTTCAGTATCCGGAACACCAGCTCGGCGATCGAGGGCTTCTTCCTGTGCCGGCGGCCGCCTTCCGGATTGCCGCTTTGCCCTTTCTTGAAGCGGGTGTGGCGGGGCGGATTGCCGTATCCCACCTTCTCCGTCTGGTTTGCGGGCTTGTCGTCTTTCGTGGACATGGACTTTCTCCTTTCGGGTCTCGGAACAAGGGGGAATGTGCGGCTATTCGGCGCGCTCGCGGGCAAGCTCCTGGCGGAATATGCCGGTATCCTCGAAAAACGGCTCCTGGCCGGTTTCGGCGACCCAGCGCGCGAGAATGACATCGGCATAATGCGGATCGATTTCGGCGAGCAAGGCCTGCCGGCCCGCGCGCTCGGCGGCGATCAGCGTCGTGCCGCTGCCGCCGAAGGGGTCGAGAATATTGTCGCCGCGATTGGAGCAGTCGCGGATGGCGTCGAGGACCAGGGCCACCGGTTTCACGGTGGGATGGGTTTCCAGCGCCTCGGCGCGGTCGCGATGAAACCCGGCGTATCCGGGATAGTCCCAGACATTGGTTCGATTGCGGCCATGCTGGCCCAGCGCGACATTGTTGACATGCGCGGCGGTCCCCTGCTTGAAGAGCGGGATCATTTCGTGCTGCGAGCGATAGAGCGAGCCCATGCCGGCATTGGTCTTGCGCCAGATCGCGATGTTCTTCAACTCGGTGAAGACGGCCATGCCCGCCTCGACCACCTCGCGGATGTGACGCCAGTCCATGCAGACATAATGCAGCGCGCCATCCATGGCGACGGCCGCCATGCGCTCGAAGACGGTGGTCAGGAAGGCGACATAGGCCTCGCGGTCCATTTCGCCCGAGGCCATGGCGAAGTCGGGATGATGATGCCGGCCGAGACCTGAAACATTGCCGGGCACGCGCACATTATAGGGCGGGTCGGTGAACGACATGCGGACCTGCCGGCCATCCACCAATTGCGTCATGACGGCCTCGTCGCGCGCATCGCCGCATATCAGGCGATGCGATCCCACCTGCCAGACATCGCCCGGCCGGTTAACCGCGATGACGTCGCCGGGGTCGGGAAGGCTTTCCGTGGCGGCGGGCTCGGGGTCTATCATCAGCCGGTCGAGCTCGGGCGTTTCGAAACCGGTGATGGTGAGATCGATGTCGTGCGGTTGCTGCAGTTCGATGATCTCGTCGAACTCCAGCTTGAGATTGCGCTCGTCCCAGACCGCATCCTCGGCGATGCGATTGTCGGCCAGACGATAGGCGCGCAGCTGTGCCGGCGTCAGGTCCGCCGCGCAGATCACCGGCACGCGGTTGAGACCGGCCTGCTTTGCCGCCTCCAGCCGCGCCGCCCCGCAGACCACCTCATTGTTGGCGGAGATGATGATCGGGTTGCGAAAGCCGAACTGACGGATGCTTTCGAGGAGCTTCGCGATCTGCTTGCGGGAATGAGTCCGGGTCGCGCGCGCGGGAAGCGTCAACTCGCCGGGCGCGCGATACTCGATGATGGTCTCGGGCTCCATGATGTCCCCCTGTCTGGTTTTCGCCGCCCGTCATGGACGGCGCTCGATACAGGGGAACATTGGCAAACCGGTTTTTGTTCATCGCCGGCTGTGAGCAGAAATTATTCTTTCTTCCGCATTTTATTGATGTGGCGCCACGCCGTCGCTCGGCTGACGGCGTCATTCAATCGCTCGACGACCAGTTCGGCGACGCTGTTGGTACTGAGAGCGGGGGACTTTGCGAGAATCTCCTTCGCGATCGGAAGGATCCGGGCTGCATTTTTTTCGCCCACCGCTTTGTTGGCCCGTCGGCTGCGATCCGATGCTTCGATCTGCTTCTCGCCGTATTGGACGACCAGCGAGTCTTCAAGGCCCGTGACGATGGCGCTCGCACCGCTTACCCTGAGATGGGTTCGAGGATCCGCCGGGTCCGCCGTGAATATTTCCGACTTGATGATCGCCGCTTGCTCCGGTCCGGAAAATTTCGCTCGTACTTTCCTTTCCAGGTTTTGCATCTTGGCGCGCGTTTCTTCAGGAGTGAAGTTCGGATGCATATTGGGTTCTGACATAGCTCAAGCCTCCTTAAACTGGCTTCTTTTGTGTCTTCTCCATTTCAATTTGCTCCGTGGTCCCCTCTTTATTCCAAACCATGCAGAATCGGGTCAAGGGACGAGAGCTGACTCACGCCGGATTCGCTATCACGAGCCGAAAGAAGGTCAATCAGTTGCGGTATGGACCCGCCTGACCGGTGTCATGCGCGCGCGATGCGTTCCGTGTGATGGAACGACGGCGTTGTGTTGCTCCCTGCGCAGGGATGGCGATTCCCTGCTCGGGTGTCAGATTTTCCCTGTTTGATGATTCAAATTCCCTGCTCGCGTTCGCCGGATACCATGCAGGAATCCGCACGGATGCACCGTTTCCCGGCCATCTTCGCGGCCCCGCGGGCTTCATTTTGTTCAAATTTCCCTGCACATTCCCTGCTGGCAGGGAAATCGCGGGTAGGCGTCATGAAAATCGCGGAGCGATGGTTCGAGCGGAAGGATATGGGCGATGGCGTCACGCTCCTGTGGGAGCCGCATATCCATCCCTTCATCCGCTGCAACATCTGGCATGTCGCCGGACGCGACCGCGATCTGCTGATCGATACCGGCACCGGCGTCGCCTCGCTCAAGACGGAAATCGCGCGGCTTACGGACAAGCCGCTCACCGCGCTTGCCACGCATATCCATTACGATCATGTCGGCTCGCTGCATGAATTCGGCACGCGCCTCATGCATCCCATCGAGGCGCCGGGTATGGAGGATTACCGCGAATTCGCGACGCTGAGCGTTTCAGGGTTTCCGCGCGAGCTGCGCGATGCTCTGGCGGGATACGGGCTGGCGGACGGGGAGCCTTTGCTCATCGATGCGCTGCCGCATGAGGGCTACGACATCGAGAGCTACGCCGTGCGCTCCGTCGCGGCCACCGGGACGGTGGGCGAGGGCGATACGATCGATCTGGGCGACCGGCATTTCTCGGTCTTTCATCTACCCGGTCATTCGCCGGGCTCGATCGGCCTGTTCGAGGCGTCCACCCGCACGCTTTTCTCGGGCGATGCGATCTATGACGGGCCGCTGCTCGACGAGCTGCCTGGTTCCGACATCGCGGTCTATTGCGAGACGATCAGGCGGCTGCGCGCTCTTGATGTCGATGTCGTTCACGGCGGCCACGATCCGAGCTTCGGACGCGAGCGGATGATCGAGATCTGCGACGCCTATCTCGCGCGTCGCGGCTGAGGTTCAAGCGGCCGTCGCGGTGTGCGCCGGTTCCTCGCCATGCGCCTCCTTCCATTCGGCCACCAGCTCGCGATTGTCGTGCTGCCAGGGATGGAAGCTGGGCTTGAACCAGTCCAGATAGGCGGGAATCGATTTCCGCAAGGGCCCGGGATTGATCCACAGATAGTGGGCAAGCCGGCCCCAGGCACGCGGGCTCCATTGCATCCGCTCGACCGCCAGAAGATTGCGGATGTGCAGAAACAGATTGATGTTGAAGAAGATCGTCGCCATCAGCAAAGAGCGCACGCGCAGGAAGTAGAAGGTCCCGGGTCTGGTGACAGCCTTCAGCACATCGAAGGCGACCGCCTTGTGTTCCGTCTCTTCCACCGCATGCCACATCCAGAGTTCGTATTCTTCCGGCGATGCGTGTTCCGCGAAGGTCTCGCGCTCGCGCAGAAGGTGATCGGCGAGGACCGCCGTGAAATGCTCCAGGGCTACCGTCTGGCCGAGCTGCGCCTTTTTCGGCATCAGGACCCGCGCGAGTTTCTGCATGCGGGCCGAACGGCGTTCGAGCTTCCACATCGGGTAGCCCTGCGCGGCGATGCGGTCGTTATAGGCCTGGTGCTCGCGGGAATGGATCGCCTCCTGGCCCAGAAACTCCCGGATTTCGCCTTGCAGCTTCGGGTCGGTGATCTTGTGCTTCTGGTAACGCACCGTGTCGCAGAAGAAGCGCTCGCCGACGGGGAACATCGCCGAGAGGGCGTTGAAATAGGCGGTCACCACGGGATCGCCATTGTACCAGTGGCGGCGTTCACCCGCCCGGAACCGGCGGTTGCGCGTGGCGAAGACCAGTTCGCTCCCGCTCTGGCTGGATACGTCGTGGTCGGCTTCCTTGGCGGCGGACATGGGGCACTCCTTTTCCCTGCGGCTTCCCCCTACATTTTTGTCAGTTGAGCCCCATCTTCAATGGCAGACCACAAAATCTCACAATTCAACGCCGGAACCCGGGCTTTCGGTCCGTATCTATACTTTCCGGCGGACACAGGGTCCCAGAGCACCGGGATTATGAACAGAGGCGAGCCGCGCTCATGAAAATAAAGGTGGGGCGATACCGTATCCCCGTGCCGAAAAGCCGGACGGGCCGCATCGGCGTCGGCGTCGTGCTCGTCGTTCTGGGATGCATTCCGGGACCGCCGGGCCCCGCCGCCATTCCGGTCGGGCTTACCATTCTCACTCTCGATCATCCGCGCGGCCGTCGCTGGCGTCGCATCGTCGTCGTTCGGGCCGGTCGTCGCTGGCAGACGATACAGGCCAAACGAGAGATGCGCCGCGCGATGAAGCGCGACGCATCTCTCGTCAAGCCGGACATGGAAGCCGAAGGGTGAGCCTCAGCAGGCGCCACGGCGCAGCAGCACGGCGGGCAAGGTCTTGAACATGATCGCGATGTCCTGCCAGAGCGACCAGTTCTTCACATACCAGGCGTCGAGCTCCACACGGCGCATATAGGTCGTGTCGTTGCGGCCGCTCACCTGCCAGAGACCGGTGATGCCGGGCTTGGCGGAGAGGTAGTATTCCGCGTCCTCGCCATAGCGAAGCACTTCCGCGTAGGTCACGGGGCGGGGACCGACCAGGCTCATCTCGCCACGGATCACGTTGATGAGCTGCGGCAGCTCGTCGAGACTGGTCTTGCGCAGGAAGGCGCCGACCGCCGTCACGCGCGGATCGTTGCGCAGCTTCTGGTCGCGCGCCCATTCGGCCGCGGCCTGCGGATTGTTTTCCAGCACGTCCTTCAGGATCGCCTCGCTGTCGACATGCATCGTGCGGAACTTGCGGCAGAGGAACTCGCGGCCCTTCTCGCCGACGCGGCGATGGGCGAAGAAGGCGGCACCGCCGTCAAGGCGGATAAGCGCGGAAACGGCCCAGAAGAAGGGCATGAGGGCGAACAGGGCAGCGCTTGCTACCACGAGGTCGAAGCTGCGCTTCATGATGCGCGCCATCGGCCGGTTCAGATTGTCGGCCAGCGTCAGCATCACGAGGTCGTGGCTGAAGAAATTGCCGGCCTCGAGCGCCATCACGCCGATGCCCTTCACGGGCGGCACGATAGAGAAGGCGATGCGGGCGCGGTGCAGCGCACGCAGGATGTGGTCGAGGCTCGCCATTTCCTCGGGCGAGGGCGCGAGGACCACGAAGCGCGCGCCGTGGCGCTCGCAGGCGAGCTTCAGGGCTGCCGAAAGCTGGCCGCCCGCCTGATAGAGAAGGCTGTTCGGATTGGACGCATTGCGCTCGGAGGCGAGGTCGGCCAGGTCGATCGCACCGGCGACTTCGTAGCCCAGATAGGGTTCGTCCTCGAGCACCTGGGCGGCTTCGTCGGTGTTCTCTTTCGAGCCGATCAGGAGAACGGGTGCGGTCCAGCTTCCGTACCGCTTCAGGACATGTCTCATCGCGATACGGGTGACGGGCACGAACGCCAGCGCCCAGATCCATGCCTGGAGCATCCAGAGACGGGAGAAATAGTCCTTGGTGAGGTACTGGAGGAAGCCGTCGACAAGCGCGACGAGGGCGATGCCCTTCACGATTTCCTTGGTCTCGGCCCAGAACGGCGTGCGCTTCGAATAGTGGCCCTTCGCCGCCCACCAGAGGACCGGCAGCATCAGCAGGAAACCGATACGGACAAGGCGGCTCGTCAGTTCGCCGGCTTCAAGTGCTGCAAATTCCGTGTTGAGAACCTGCACATTGATGCCGAAAGCGATGGAACCCGCGATGATCTGCGCCAGCGCCAGTGCGCCAAGGTCGCCAACCAGCAGCATGAAGCGGTCGGCGAGGGGCGTCAGCCGCGTGCCGGCGCCGGTTTCCTCCCGGTAGCTGCTTTCGAAGCCTTCAACGGGGGGAACGGCGACGGGGGTCGACGCGCCGAAGGTCTGAATGTGCTTTTCGATTGCGGTCACGGTACTCACACCAATTTGTATCCGAATGCGACAGTTGGTCTGTGAGGTCGCAAGTTGTGCGCCAGCCGGTTTCGTCCCGTTTTGGGCGCGTGAACAGGGTAAACGCCGTCTTAAAATCCGGAGGTATTCAGTGTGGCCGCAGCCGTATCATCTCATCCGAAGAGACCGCGAATATCCGCGCGCACGATTTCGCCGAGCGCGGCGAATATCCGCATGTTCGCCCGCAGGCGCCGGTCGAAGCGCGGTGCATCCAGCCGCCGCGTGCCGCGCACGGGAATCTGCCGGAAGCTCGTACCTCTGCGAAGCGAGTTGATTGCGAGTTCCGTGCCGATGGAGTTCGTGTGATCGAAGCCCCTGTTTTCCGCGGCGAGCCTCAGGTCGTAGCCTTTCATGCCGCAGAGAATGTCGCGTGCGCCGAATCTGAGACGCACGTAAAGCCCCATCACGATTTCCGCGAAGCGCTGCTTGTGCGGGCGAACGCCGAGAACGAGCGGCATGCCTTCGTCGGCGAGCAGTGACTTGAAGCTCGCGACGAGGGCGGGATCGTGTTCGCCGTCGGCATCCATCGTGATGGCGTAGGCGAAGCCCCGTGCGAGGGCTTCCTCGAAAGCGCGGTTCAGCGTGCCGTCATAGCCGAGATTGGTCTCGTTGCGGATGACAATGGCGCCTGCTCTTGCGGCTTCTGCGCCGGTCTCGTCGGGCGAGGCGTCGTCCACCACGATCACCTCGGCGTGTTCACGTGCGGCCCTCACGATACTTCCGATGGTTGCCGCCTCGCGGAACGCGGGGATCAGGATCGCTATGCGAGATCGGTCCACAGTAATTCCTTCCCGGCCTCTTTCGCCGAAGCGAGGCGCTTTCCGAGCACCTTCGACAGCGCGTCCGGCGACACTGCTCCCTCGGGGCAGGGACGGAGCGCTTCGAGATGATCCTGCGACAGCACCGTTCCGGCATCGAGCGCGGTCTTGAGGCGGAGCGCGCGCCGCTGAATTATCACCGTCTCCATCTCGTTCTTCTCGATCCGCTTCACGCCGTCACCGAGTGCAGCTTCGAGTTCGCGTGTCGCATCGACCATCGCGCGCCACGTCACCGGATTGAGAGCAAAGGAATGGTCCGGGCCTTCGCGGGAATTGTCGTCCGTGAAGTGCTTTTCGATCACGCGCGCGCCGAGTGCCACCGCGCCGAGTACAGCGGAGTGCCCGGGGGTGTGATCCGAGAAACCGAGCACCATGCCCGGCCAGCGCGCTGCGAATGTCTGCAGCACGTGCAGGTTCACATATTTGAAGTTCTCGGGACTGCCCGTGTAGTTCGTGTTGCACTGCATGAGGCAGAGCTGGCGGTTGTGACGCAGAACGAGATCGGCCGCGGCCTCGACTTCCGCCATCGTTGCGGCACCGGTTGCGAGCAGGACGGGCTTTCCGGTCTTCGCGATGTGTTCGACTTCCTCGTGAAAGGTGATGTCGCCCGAGCCGATCTTGTATGCAGGAACGATGTCGCGGAACATGTCCACGGCCTCGATGTCATAAGGCGTGGTCATGAAATGAATGTCCGCCTTGCGGCAGGTTTCGACCAGTTCATCCGTCCAGTCGCGGCGCGTATGATACTGGTCGTAGACCTCGACGACCGACTTCTTCCATTTCGCCTGATGCGAGACCTGCCCCTTCGGCCCTTCGAATCCGACCTTGCTCACGATCCTGTCTGCAATGAAGTGCTGGAACTTGGCGCAGTCCGCGCCTGCTTCCTTCGACTTCCAGATCAGGTCCTTCGCGCGTTCGAGATTGCCGTCATGATTGGCGGCGATGTCGGCGATGAAATAGCTGGGTGCGTCGAGCGCGATTTCATGCGTTCCGATGCGGAGCGAGCTGTCGTAGGTCATGGGCCGATATCTCGTTGTAGCGGTGAAGAACGGATGCAACCACTTCGGGAAGTTCAGGCAGCCTGCGCCCGAGAAGCGTTTCTGCGCGGGTGACGTCGAGGCCGAGGCAATGGGCACGCGTCGTGGCGAGACCGCGAACGGAGCCGGATGTTGCGGCGGTGAGCTTCCGCTCAAGCTGCCGGGCGATTTCGCGCACGAAGTCTTCCTTCGTATATACCTCGCCCGCGGCGAGGTTGTAGAGGCCGGACATCTCTGCCTCCGCCATGTCGAAGGCGGCGCGCGCGAAGCTTCCGACATCGATGGAAGAGGACCACGCATCGGCGAAGAGCTGGGCGGGCCGATCGTTCAGGGCGACATCGATTGCCCATTCGGCAAGCGTCTGCTTCTCCCAGCCGCGAATGCCGACAATGCTGGTACGGAGCACGAGTGCGTTCGCCGCCGTCAGGGCGAAAGCCTCTCCCGCAAATTTCGTTCGAGCATATTCGTTGACGAGGGAGACGGGCGTCATCTCATCATGCGCCTCTCTGCCACCTTCGGTGAAATACTGGTCCGTCGAGACATGTATGAGTTTGCCGCCGCTTTCGCGCGCCCAGGCGGCGAGAAAGGCGAGGGGACGTGCGTTCGTGCTCCAGGCATCGAGAGGATTGCGCTCGCAGGCTTCGATGTCCGTGAGGGCGGCGCAGTTGAAGACCATGTCGGGGTTCTCGGCGGCAAGTACCTCCTGCAGTGCCTGCTCATCGGCAATGTCGAGCGTAATCTCCGCGTTTCGCCGGGCCGCTTCCCGCAATGCGTGACCCCGCAGCCGCGCTTCTTCCGCGACCGCCCGGCCAAGCAATCCGGTGCTGCCCAACAGAAGAAGCTTCATTCAGCCGTGCCTTTCGAACTGGAGAAGCATATGCACTTCGGAAGACAGATGCCGCCGGTCCAGTGCTTCCTGCATGGCGTCTATCGCAGGCTTCATCATACCTGTCCAGAGCTCGGCGGCGCCCGCTGTCTTGTCTGAAGCGGACAGCCGGACGAGAATGCTGCGGTAGAGATCCATCACGTCGCCACCGAACCACCATTCCGCTACCCGGTTCATTCCGAATTCGCGGCAGGTCCAGTCTAGCGAGGATTCCGAATAGAGGTGCGTATGTCCACCGGAGAGATGCCGCTGCATCACGTCCTGGAAGGCCGCTTCTATGAAGACGCTCGGGCTGAAAAGCGGCACGGAGATGTAGAGATAGGAAACGGCCTCGTTGTCCTTAAGGGCGGCGAGAAGTTCGCGCGGCTGCTGCAGGTGCTCCAGCACGCCGATCAGTGAGACGACTTTCGCATCCACTTCGCCCGCGAGCGAAACCGTATCGCCAAGGGCATGGGTGCGGACGACCGCTTCCCCCGCCATCTCGTTTGCGAGGCTCGCCTGCGTTTCCGAAACCTCGAAACCGCGAATATCGGTGAGCCCGGTGGCGCGGAGCGCGGAAACGAAATAGCCGGAGCCCGCGCCGAAGTCGGCATAGGAAAGCGCGTTGGGGTCTTCTCCCTTTGCGGCGAGCGCATCGACGAGAAAGCGCGCCTTCGGCAGATAGATGTCCTCTGTGCGCCTTCGATAGGCTTCGCGGTCGGCGGAGCTGTAGTCGCGCGCATAGGCCGCCCCGCCCGCCTCGACATAGAGTTCGGAACAGAAGGCGTCGCTGTCCTCGAATGCGCCATTCAGATGGCCGCAGCGGGGACAGACGAGATAGTCGATGCCGAGCTTCGAGAAGCTGACCTCGCTTACAGGGCCGTCGCAGGCCTTGCAGCGCAGGCGCCTCGGCTGTTCAGCGTAAAGCGCCGCCAGTCCGATCTGGCGCTGCAGAAGCGCCGCGTTCTCGTCGAAGAAATGCGATTTGTGAGAGAGCAGAGGTGCGCTCGGCTTGCCGTATTTCTGCATGATGGACCTCCCCTGCGAAGCCTTTGTCAGCGCTGAAGCCGCATGGCATTCAGCTCCTGAAGATGCTTGTTCTCCTCGCAGACCTTCAGCGTTTCCGTCCAGGAGGGAATGCCGTCGCCGAGCAAAGGAAAGAGCGCACGGCAGAATTCGAGGTCTTCGGGATAGTCGAGCGTCCAGCGCAGCTTGCCGAGGTCTTCGCTCGGGCCCTCCAGCGAGACACGGCTGATCTCCGGTGCACGGCGCAGCCAGGGCGTCACGTGTTCGCGGTCGTAGGGCTCGCGCGCTTCCTTCCAGTCGCGCTCCATCGCTGTCCAGGTGAAGGCTTCGCAGTCAAGCCCGTGCGGATAGCGGTGGACGAAATTGTTGGCGGCATAGTCGACGGAAACGTCGCCGGCAACGGCCGAGAGCACCTCGCCGCAGAGGCCGGGATCGATCAGCGGGCAATCGCTCGTCACCCGCATGATGATATCCGCGCCGAGATCGCGCGCGGCGGTGTAGTAGCGGTCGAGCACATCATGCTCCGAGCCACGCGCCACTGTGGCGCCACACGCCTCGGCTTCCCGTGCAACGGGTTCCTGCTCCGGGCCTTCCGGCACGGCGCAACAGACGATGTCGATGCCGGGAATGGCGGCACAGCGCGTCAGCACATGCCACAGCACGGTCCTGCCCGCCACCTCCTCCAGCACCTTGCCGGGCAGGCGTGTCGAGGTCATGCGCGCCTGAACGATGACGACGTTTGTCATGTCCGTTACCGCCTTGCGGGGACGCTCATGCGTCCGCCCGCGCGTTATAGGCCTTGATCTCGTCCACGCCGAGGAAATGCGGATTGGTGCCGGAACTGTATTCGAAACCCTGCTGCACGGTTTCGCCGCGTTCCTCGAGGTTGTTCGTCAGATAGTCGACGTCGCCGCGGAAGAACTTGATCGTCGGGCGGATCACGAAATGATCCTGGAATTCGACGGTGAGATGCGAATCGTCCGCCGGGCACATGGTTTCGTGCAGCTTCTCCCCGGGCCGGATGCCGATCACTTCCTGCTTCAGGCCGGGGGCCATCGCTTCGGCGAGGTCGGTGATCCGGACGGAGGGGAGCTTCGGCACGAAGATTTCGCCGCCATGCATGCGCGTGAAGTTGCGAATGACGAAGTCCACACCTTCCTGCAGCGTGATCCAGAAGCGTGTCATCCGGTCGTCGGTGATCGGCAGCGAGGTCGCGCCTTCCGAGATCAGCTTGCGGAAGAAGGGGACGACCGAGCCGCGCGAGCCGACGACATTGCCGTAGCGCACGACGGCGAAACGCGTTCTGTCATGACCGACCATGTTGTTCGCGGCGACAAAGAGCTTGTCCGAGGCGAGCTTCGTCGCGCCGTAGAGATTGATCGGGTTCGCGGCCTTGTCGGTCGAGAGCGCCATGACCTTCTGAACGCCTTCCGCTATTGCGGCCTTGATGACATTCTCTGCGCCGTGGATGTTCGTCTTGATGCATTCCATCGGATTGTATTCGGCTGCCGGTACCTGCTTCAGGGCGGCGGCATGAATGACGAAATCGACGTCCCGCATCGCCTGGCGCAGCCGTTCGGCGTCGCGCACATCGCCGATGAAGTAGCGCATCTGCGGTCCCGAGAACTCCTGGGACATCTCGTACTGCTTCAGTTCGTCGCGTGAAAAGACGATGATGCGGCGCGGCTTGTGCTGGCTGAGAAGGGTGCGGACATACTTGCGGCCGAAGGAGCCCGTGCCGCCGGTAATGAGTACGGATTTATTGTCGAACATCCGGGTTTTTTCGCTCTCGTTTGGGTGCCCGATTCATCGCACCATAACCCTAACGGGCCCTTAACCATGATAACGCCGGATCGCTGATTCGCGGGGCTGTTGCGGTCTTTTGGGAAGGCCCGTTCAGGCGGTGGCGCGGGAGGCGTCCGGCAGGGCGACGATCCGCCCGGCGGGGAAGGTCAGCGTGATCGTGGTGCCCCGGCCCGGCTCGCTTTCGATGTCGAGCGTGCCGCCATGATGTTCCATCAGGCAGAGCGAGAGCGGCAGGCCGAGCCCGGTGCCCTCGTATTTCCTCGACAGGTCGGAATCGATCTGCCCGAAGCGCTCCAGCGCCAGCGGAATGTCCTGCTTCGCGATGCCGATACCCGTATCGGCGACCCGCAGCACGAACCCCTCGGGCCCGGCCGCCGCCTCGACCGTCACCTGGCCGCCGTCGGGCGTGAACTTGACCGCGTTCGAGAGGAGGTTGAGCAGCACCTGCCGCACGCGGCGGTGGTCGGCGCGGATATGGGGCAGGGGGGAGGCGAATCCCGTGCGGATCTCGATCTTCTGCGTGGTGGCCTGCGCCTCGATCATTCTGATCGCGTCAGCCGCCACCTCCTCGATGTCGACATCTTCCTCGTGGATATGGAGTTCGCCCGCATCGGCGCGCGTGAAGTCCAGCACATCGTTGATGAGAGCGAGCAGATGCTTTCCGCTTCGGTAGATGTCCTGCGAATAGTCCTTGTAGCGCGGGTTTCCGAGTGGGCCGAAGGTTTCCGCCGTCATGATTTCGGAAAACCCCAGAATGGCGTTCAGCGGTGTGCGCAGTTCGTGGCTCATGGTGGCGAGGAACTGCGACTTCGCGTGGTTGGCGGCGGAAGCGGTCTTGAGCGCGACCATGAGGTCGGCCGATGTCGCTTCGAGCTTCTTCTTCGTTTCCTCGAGTTCGAGGACATGCGCGCGCAGCCGCCTGGCTTCCTTGACCGTCCGATCCGCGAGATGGCGGTCGACCGCGATGCCGGCATAGGCGAGGACAACGATCAGAAGCGTCACGGCGGCGACGGCGATGGCGAGCGCAAGGGAATCGACGGCGTTGCCCGCGATCTCGACGCTCGGATCGCCTGCAATGGACATGGCCGCCATGCCGGTGAAATGCAGGCCGCAGATCGCGATCGTTGCGAGTATCCAGCAGACGTGAATGCGCCACCGGCCCTTCAGCGAGAAGGCCGCCTCGGAGGCCGCGGCGGCGAAAAGCGTGCCGATCACGATGGAAGCGGCGATGAAATCCCGGTCCCAGGTGATGTATCCGTGCACGCTGATGGCCGACATGCCGACATAGTGCATCGCGCCGATGGCGAGGCCGATGATGGCGCCGCCGATGCCCGCCGGACGGAATCGCGTGGAGACCGCAAAGCCGATGCTCGCAAAGACGATGGCGATGACGAAGGAAAGGAAGGTGATGCCCGGATCGTAGCTGACGGGCGTTTCCGGCTGGAAGGCCAGCATGGCGATGAAGTGCGTCGCCCAGATGCCGCAACCTGCAACGGTTCCCGCGCCCAGAATCCAGATCGAGCGCCGTTGTTCGCCCTCTTCCGTGGAACGCAGGAGAAGATGGGTCGCAGAAAACGTCGCAAACATGCAGATGAATCCCGCCAGAACGACGAGACGCAGATCATGTTCGACGGTGATGCAGTTGTAGACCGTCAGCATGCGAAGAATGAAGCATGCCCGCGCTTAAACCTTCATTAAGGGAAACTGATACGGCGCTTTTTCCCGGGATATCCGGCACCGTTTCAGGTGAGCCAGCGGTCCGTCCGCGTCTCATTGTGGCATCCGCCGGGCTTCGTGTGCGTCAGCTTTCATTCGGCTGCTGCGCGAGCCTGTCGAGAAAGCGGTAGAGCGCGATGCCGGCGAGGATCGCCACCACGCCCGTGACGACCGTCCCGTCGATGTTCACGGGAACGAAGGGGTCGGCGGAAACGAGCTTCGCCTTGCCGTGGATCATCTCGTACTGGCGGTCCTTGAACGGCCAGACGGCGAGCAGCGATCCGCAGAGAACGCCGATCACGGTGAGCATGGTGCGGCGGTAGAAGCGCTCGAGCAGCCATGAGATGGCGCGCGAAAAGATCAGCGCACCGGTCACGACGCCGCCTGCAAGCGGCAGCAGGAACGACATGTCGACGCGGCCCAGCGCATCGATGGCGTCGGTGTACTTGCCGAGAATGAGGAGCACGAAGGAGCCTGAAATGCCGGGCACCAGCATGGCGGCGATGGCTGCCATGCCGCAGAGAAAGACGAACCAGGCGGCGTCCGGGGTGTCGACCGGGACGAGGATGGCGGCCAGCAGCCCCAGGCAGGTGCCGAACGCGATCCAGGCGATGCCCCTCGCGCCGCCGGTTTCGACATGGCCGATGAGGCCCACGATGGAGGCCGCGATGAGGCCGAAGAAGAAGCCGAACGTCATTTCAGGGAAGCTCGCCACGAGCAGGGAGAGCGGAATGACGCGGCTGAAGATGATGAGCGAGAGCAGCGCCCCCACCCCGATCGGCAGGATGAAGAGGAGATCGACATGGCGCGCGGCGGCCGTGAAGTCGAGCCGTCTCAGATTGCCGAGCAATTCCCGGTCGAAATGCGCAATGGCGGAGATCAGGCGTTTGTAGACGCCGAGGATCAGCGCCATCGTCCCGCCGCTGACGCCGGGCACCAGATCGGCGGCACCGATGCACATGCCGCGCAGCGTCTGCTTCGCCGGATGATAGTTTTCCCGGCCCTCGACGCTCAGCCGCGCCGTCAGTCCCTCCCAGCGGGCCAGCAGACCGTCGACCGGCAGATGCGCCAGACGGTAGAGCCGGTAGACGACAGGCGTTCCCGTTGCGAGCGCCAGCGTGGCGAGCGCGGCGACACCGCCGCCGGCGATGATGTCCGTCGTCCATTCGGTGCCGGTGGCGATGCGGGGCAGGGCGAGCAGCACGGTGAAGGCCAGCGCGGCAAGGCCGAGACGGAGGCCAAAGCCCATCCAGAGCAGCACCGTCAGGGAGCCGGTCAGCACCGCATGGCCCGCCGGGAAGGGAGACAACGGGTTCAGGCCCGCCTCCGACCAGGGCAGGACGGCGGATATGGCATGGTGGCCGGGCAGCGAAGCCGCGGGCGAGGGCCGAAGAATGTCCGGCGCGGCGAGTTGCAGGGCGAACAGCGCCACCGAAACAACGAGCACGCTCAGCCCCAGGGCCATGTCGTGGCGGAAGCCTTGCCCCCTTTCGTGGCCGAGGCGAACGAGGAAAGCCGCCAGGAGGGTCAGCGCCAGAAAGGCGGCAAATCGAGGCTCGCATCCGATTGCCCAGATGGCCGCCGCGGCGTCGCTTTGCGGGATGGTGCCGTTCAGCAGGCGGAAGATGGCGCGATCCGCCGCCTCCCAGATCCGCGCGAGCGGCGCAACATGCCACGAGGCGGCAAGGGCCAGCGCGGCGCCGAGCCAGAGCGCAAGCGGGCCGGGACGCCAGGCCGCCGACATCGGGAACATGCCGGGTTCCCCTTGCCTTTCCATCGATGTCTCCAGCCGCTGCCGTCCCTCGGGAATCGCATCGGAGTCTAGGGTTTGCACGGCGGGAATGACACCGGAATTCGCCTCGCGGATCGCGGCGCGCCGACATCTCGCCGCATTTCACCGTCAGAGTCGGTTGGTCGAGCAGCGATTAACCGACACAGCAAAAGGGCGGATGTGCCATCTGCGAATTTGAAGAAGGGCGTGATAGCGTCTCGCCCATGATGTCATCCGGAGAGCATTCGATGTCCGCCTTCCGTCCGTCCCGCCCCGTCCGGGCGCGGCGCCTTGCCTTGCCTGCTTTCGTTCTTCTGGCGCTCGCCGTCACCGGCTGTGCGGCGGATGCGGCGCCCGAGACAACGCTGCCGCTTCCCTCGCCGGTGACCGAGAACGCCGCCTTTGCCGACTGGCTCACCGCCTTTCGGGCGGATGCGCTCAAGGCCGGCATCGCCGGCGAGACCTTCGACCGCTCGCTGGCGGGTGTGCGGATCGACCGCGACGTCATCGAGGCGAACGAAAGCCAGCCGGAGTTCACGAAACCCGTCTGGGAATATCTCGAAGGCGCCCTTTCCGACACGCGCGTCGCTAAAGGCAAGGCGCTGCTCGCGGAGAACGAGGCGCTGCTCGGCCGGATCGAGGAGCGCTACGGCGTCGACCGCCATGTGCTGGTCGCGATCTGGGGGCTCGAATCCAACTACGGCTCCTTTCAGGGCACGATGAGCGTCGTGCGTTCGCTCGCCACCCTCGGCTTCGAGGGGCGGCGGACCGAATATGGCCGCACCCAGCTCATCGCGGCCTTGCAGATCATCCAGCATGGCGACATCGCGCCGGCGAGCATGACCGGCTCCTGGGCGGGCGCGATGGGCCAGACGCAGTTCATTCCCACGACCTACAATGTCCATGCCGTCGATTTCGACGGCGACGGACGGCGCGACATCTGGAACTCCCACGCCGATGCGCTCGCGTCGGCCGCGCATTATCTTTCCCGGTCCGGCTGGAAGACCGGCGCGACCTGGGGCTACGAGGTCAAGCTGCCGCAGGGCTTCGACTATGCGAGCGCCGACATGTCGGTCTCGAAGACGGTCGGCGAATGGTCCGCCGCGCGGATCGCCCGCATCGACGGACGGCCCTTTCCGCAAGGCGAGGCGGACGAAAAGGCGTCGATCTTCCTGCCCGCCGGTCATCGCGGCCCCGCCTTCCTCGTCATGGGCAATTTCCGCACCGTGCTCGCCTACAACGCCTCCACCTCCTATTCGCTGGCGGTGAACCTGCTCGCCGACCGGTTCAGGGGCCGGGGCGAGATTGCCGGCACATGGCCGCGCGGCGACCGGCCGCTCGGGCGGCAGGAGCGCCACGACCTGCAGCGGCTTCTCACGGAGAACGGCTACGACACGGGCGGCGTCGACGGGATCATCGGTTACAACACGCGCAAGGCGATCCGGGCGTTTCAGCAGGACGCCGAACTGCCGGCGGATGGCTATCCGACGCCCGGTCTGCTGGAAAAACTGCGCCGCCGCTGAGCGGATGACTGCCTCTTTTCGCGGCGTTCGCCTGCGGGAGTGGCGAAAATCCGGTCAGCATCCGGCTTTTTCGGGAGCGAAAACCGGAAACCATGCGTTTCGCATCATGGCATCGCTTTTGCTGACCCTCTAAGCTCATAAAGCGAAAGAAACGCGACATTGTCAGGAGACTCGATGGCGCAGGCCATCTTCGATGAAATGGGCGCACCGGGCGGCGAGATCCGCCAGGCTTACAAGACCTTGCAGGCATGGCTCGGCGAGACGCCGCCTGAAATACTGACGCTCAGGCGCGAGGAGGCCGAAACCTTCTTCCGCCGCATCGGCATCACCTTCGCCGTCTATGGCGAGGGTGGCGATCCGGAACGCATCATCCCCTTCGACATCATTCCCCGCATTCTCGAAGCCGCCGAGTGGCGACAGATATCCGACGGGCTCATCCAGCGTGTCCGGGCGCTCAACGCCTTCATCGCCGATGTCTATGGCGCTCAGGAAATCCTCAAGGCCGGTATCGTGCCGCGCGACCAGGTGATCCTGAACGACACCTACCGCTACCAGATGCAGGGCGTATCCGTTCCCCACAACGTCTTCACGCATATCGCGGGCATCGACATGGTGCGTGTCGGGCCGGAAGAATTCTATGTGCTGGAAGACAATTGCCGCACGCCCTCCGGCGTCTCCTACATGCTGGAGAACCGCGAGATCACGATGCGGCTCTTCCCCGATCTCTTCTCGCGCTACAACGTGGCGCCGGTCGACCATTATTGCGACGAACTGATGCGCACGCTCACCTCCGTCGCGCCGCGCAATTGCCCGGGCGAGCCGACCGTCGTCGTGCTCACGCCCGGCATCTACAACAGCGCCTATTACGAGCATTCCTTCCTCGCCGACCAGATGGGCGTCGAACTCGTCGAGGGGCCGGACCTCTATGTCATGGACGACATCGTCTATATGCGCACGACCCAGGGGCCGAAGCGTGTCGACGTGATCTATCGCCGCGTCGACGACGAATTTCTCGATCCGCTGAGTTTCCGTCCGGATTCGGCACTTGGCGTCGCGGGTCTGATGAGCGCCTACAGGGCCGGCAATGTGAACCTCACCAACGCCGTCGGCGCCGGCATCGCCGACGACAAGGCGATCTACACCTATGTCCCCGACATGGTGAAGTTCTATCTCGGCGAAACGCCGATCCTGAAGAACGTGCCGACATGGCGCTGCAGCGAGAAGGCCGACGCGCAATATGTGCTGGAGCGGTTGCCGGAACTCGTCGTGAAGGAAGTCCACGGCTCGGGCGGCTACGGCATGCTGGTCGGCCCCATGGCCACGAAAGAGGAAATCGAGGCTTTCGGCGCCCGCGTGAAGGCGGCGCCGGAGAAGTACATCGCGCAACCGACGCTTGCGCTGTCCACTTGTCCGACCTTCGTCAACGAAGGCGTCGCCCCGCGCCATGTCGATCTCCGGCCTTTCATCCTCTCGGGCAAGGACATCAAGGTCGTGCCGGGCGGCCTCACCCGCGTCGCCATGCGCGAGGGGTCTCTCGTCGTCAATTCGAGCCAGGGCGGCGGCACAAAGGACACCTGGGTTTTGAAGGACTGACGGCCCATGATGCTCGCCCGCACCGCCGACAGCCTCTACTGGATCGCCCGCTACATGGAACGGGCGGAAAATCTCGCGCGAACGCTGCGCGTCACGGACCGTCTTTCCCTCATGCCCTCGATCGCCGATGCGGACGGATCGGAATGGCATTCGACGGTCGTCGTCTCGGGCAGCGAAAGCGGCTTCTACGAAAAGCACGAGGAAGCGACGCCCGAGAACGTCATTTCCTATCTCGCCTTCGATCCGGAAAACCCGTCCAGCATCCGCAGCTGCATCGAGACGGCGCGGCGCAACGCGCGGGCCGTGCGCACCGCGCTCACGACCGAGCAATGGGAATGTCTCAACTCCGCCTGGCTCGAACTGCCCGGGTGGAACGAAGCCCGCGTGCGCGGCAGCGGACTGCACCGCTTTCTCGACTGGGTGAAGGACTGCTCGCTGCTCTTCACCGGCGGCACCGTCGCCACCATGCTCCGGCGCGACAGCTATTATTTCACGCGGCTCGGCACCTTCATCGAGCGCAACGACAACACGGCCCGCATTCTCGACGTGAAGTATCACGTGCTCCTGCCGGAACACGCCGAAGTGGGCGGCGGCATCGACTACTACCAGTGGGCGTCGATCCTGCGCGCGGTTTCGGGCTATCGCAGCTACAACGCCGTCTACCGCGAGGGCCTCAAGCCCTGGCTGATTGCCGAGTTCCTCATCATGCGCGAGGAGATGCCGCGCTCCCTCATCAGTTGCTCGGCCGAGATCAAGGAGTGCCTCGACAAGCTGGGCGAGGAATACGGTCAGCGGCACGAATGCCACCGGATCGCGGGGCAGCTCTATTCGCGGCTTCGCTTCGGCAAGGTCGAGGATGTCTTCCGGCAGGGCCTGCACGAGTTCCTGTGCGACCATATCGAGCAGAACGACAGGCTCGGAATGGAAATCAGCCGCAGCTACCTTTTGGGGTAGAGTGTCCCCATGCGAATCCAGATCCGCCAGCAGACAACCTATCGCTACGACACGCCTGCGAATTATTCGATGCAGGTGCTGCGCGTGCGCCCGCTCGACAGCGACGGCCAGAAGGTCCTTTCGTGGAGCCTCGACGTGCCCTCCTTCGCCACCGTCATGGAAGGGGAGGATGCCTATGCCAATTTCGTCCAGACCCTCTATATCTCCCGGCTTCACAGCGAGATCACGCTCACGATTTCCGGCGAGGTGGAGACGGTCGACACCGGCGGCGTCGTCAGCGGTGCGGCGGAGCCGTTTCCGCCGGTCTTCTTTCTGCGCCAGACCGATCTCACCGCGCCCGACGAGGCGATCCGGGCGCTGGCGGAGACGGCCGCCGCCGCGTCGGATGGAACCGCGCTCGACCTTGCTCACCGTCTCATGGAAGCGGTCCGCGGCACGGTCGACTACCGGATCGGCGAGACGCATGCCGAAACCACCGCCGCGCAGGCGCTTGCCCAGGGCTCCGGCGTCTGCCAGGACCATGCCCATCTCTTCATCTCGGCGGCGCGCCATGCCGGCCTGCCGGCCCGCTATGTGAGCGGCTATCTCTGGGATGAGGGCGACACCGAATATGAGGCTAGTCATGCATGGGCCGAGACCTATATTGATGGTCTCGGCTGGGTCGGATTCGACGTCGCCAACCGCATCTGCCCGACGGATGCCCATGTCCGCGTCGCCTGCGGCCTCGACTATCTCGAGGCGGCGCCGGTCCGGGGTCTTCGGCGCGGCGGCGGCGAGGAGACGATGGAAGTCCGGCTCAAGGTCGATGGCGCTGCGATCCAGCAGTGAAGCGGCGGTGAACATGGCTACCGGGTTCGGTGGACCCGGCGATATCTGGAGAATTCGATGACCTATTGCGTCGCGCTTCGGCTTGAAGCCGGCCTCGTCATGCTGGCGGACACACGGACCAATGCCGGCGTCGACAATATTTCCACCTTCCGCAAGCTTTCCGTGATCGAGCATCCGGGCGACCGGGTGATCGGCCTCATGACGGCGGGCAATCTCGCCGTCAGCCAGGCCGCGATCAACATGGCGACGGAGCAGGGGGTGCGGGTGCGCGGCTCGGACGAACTCGAGACGCTGCACACGGTTCCCACCATGGTGCGCGCCGCGCAGCTCATGGGCGAGGCGGTGCGCGAGGTCTATCGCCTCGACGGTCCCTCGCTCGAGGCGCAGTCGGGCGAGTTCAGCGTCTCGATCCTGATGGGCGGACAGGTCGGCAATGGCGAGCTGCGCCTCTTCCAGATCTATTCGGCCGGCAACTACATCGAGGCGACCGAAGACACGCCCTATCTCCAGATCGGCGAGCACAAATACGGCAAGCCGATCATCGACCGGGCGCTCACCTACGAGACGCCGCTCGACGACGGCCTCAAGCTCGCGCTGATCTCGATGGATTCGACCATGCGCTCCAACCTGTCGGTTGGCATGCCGATCGACCTCATGGTCTACCGCCGCGCCGCGCTCAAGGTCGCGCTCCAGCGCCGCATCAAGGACGACGACGACTATTTCCTGGGCCTCCGGCGGTCCTGGTCGGATGCGCTCACCCAGGCCTATCGCACGATCCCGGGTCCCGGCTGGGAGTTCTGAGCCTCTCCGCCGGACCGGAGTAATCCCCGGTTCCGGTCCCGTGCTCCAGACTGTCCGTCCCTTCATTCGGACACGGAGCACCCGTTATGTCGCATATCGCCCGATCCATCGCCTTTCCGGCCTCCGGCGCGGCCGCATGGCCCGTTGGCGCGCCGCCGCCCTGGCGCGGCGGCAAGCCCCTCTCCGGCGCCGTCCCGCCCTGGTGGCAGCCGGGCGCCGTTCTCGCCCTCGATTTCGCCAATGAGCGCTACATGCGTCTCGGCGCGTCGGTGCCGCTCGCGTCGGTGCTGGCGACCGCGCGCGCGGGCGAGGCGCGCTGCATTCGCGACGGCGTGGAACATGTCTTCGCCGCCCACGAGCCCGTGGTCGTCGCGGGGCATGGCGCCGAGATCTGGGGCGCCCTCACCAATACGGCGCTCCACAGCCGCGCCCTCGACGATCCCTACTGGACGGCGGCGAACCTCGCCGTCGCCCCGAATGCCGCGCCGGGCCCCGATGGCGCGCTCTCGATGGAGAAGCTCACGGCGGATGGCAGCGCCGCGCTCCACACGCTCGACGCGGCGCCGCAGGCCTTCGCGGCGGGCACGGCTTACGTCTTCCAGGCCGTCGTCGCGGCGGCGGAGCGAAGCCGCATCGGCCTGCGCTTCGGCACCGCCGCCTTTCCGGCGGCCGGGCGCCATGCCTGGTTCGACCTCGCCTCGGGCATGGTCGGCGGCGCGGAGCCCGGCGTGGCGGCGGGCATCTCGCCGCTCGGCGGCGGCTTCTTCCTTGTCTGGATTTCCCGCGCGGCGACGGCCTCCGCGGCGGACGGGTTCGGCTTCTACCTCACCGAAGGCGGCGCCCCCGCCGAGGCCTTCGCCGGCGACGGCGTCTCGGGCCTCCACGTCACCGCCGCGCTGCTCGCCGCCGCCGCGATGCCGCTTCCGCCGGTGCCGACGGGGGCCGCTTCCGCCACCCGTCCCGCCTGCGACTGCTCCATCCCGGACTTCGCGGCCTTCGCCTCGGCGGCCGGCCTCGATGCCGGTTTCGCCGGCCGCTGCGTGATCGACCTCACGCGCCTCTCCGACAGCACGGGGCGCGTCATTTGGTCGTTCGGCGTTGATAGCAGCAATCGAGTCTCCTGCTTCATCGCCAACAATGATCGCGTGTTTTTGCGACTGCGAGTCGGTGGTTCAAACCTTGTCGATATTAGTACCGGCGCACTTGCCGCGACCGGAGAGACGCAGATTGATTTTCAGGTGAAGAACGGCGCGTTCACGCTTTCTGCAACTGGAGTCGCAGACGCGGTGCCGAACACCGGCACTTTCTCACTCCCCGCACTTTCAACGGCATATGTAGGATTGGATTTCTCGGGTGCCTACCTGAATGGAGCGATGAAATATCTGAGCCTGAGATCAGTAGGGTAGTAGACAAGCGGTGATCGTCGTTGTGTGACGATCATTGCCGCTCTCACCCCATAGCCTTCGTGAAGGTCGCAAGGTCGAAATAGTCCCGCCACACCTTGATCTTGCCGCCTTCGATCTCGAAGACGCCGCAGCAGGGCAGTGCGACCTGCTTGCCGCCGACCTTCATCCGGTCGACGCGTTCGGCGAAGACGAGATTGCCTGCGGAGGCGATGTTCACGAGCTCCCAGTTCACCTCCGACCAGCCGTTGACGAAGCCGCCGATGAAGCCGGTGAGTGCCTCGCGGCCCTTCACGGGCTCGAGCATCATGTTGTGATAGACGCCGTCTTCCGCGAAGAAGGCGACGATCCCGGCGACGTCGAGACGCGGCCAGGCGTCGATGAAGTCGCGGACGATCCGTTCGTTGCCGCTCATTGTTTCCTCCCCAAGTGGCGGGGGCGGCGCTTGCGGCACCGCCCCTCATTTTCATTGTCCGGTTCGCGCGCCGGCATTCTCAGTAGTCGCCGAAGCGCTTGCCTTCCGCGACGATCTTTTCCAGCAGTGCGGCGGGCTTGAAGTCGTCGCCCATCTTCGCCTGGAATTCCTTCATCTTGGCGAGCACCTTGTCCGCACCCACCGTGTCGCCGTAGAACATCGGGCCGCCGCGATAGACCGGGAAGCCGTAGCCGTTGATCCAGACGATGTCGATGTCGGAGGAGCGGATGGCTTTGCCTTCCTCGAGGATCTTCGCGCCCTCGTTGATCATCGGATAGATGCAGCGCTCCAGGATCTCGTCATCCGAGATCGTGCGGCGGTTGATGCCCTTCTCGGCGGCATAGTCGAGGATCATCTTCTCGACGACCGGCGAGGGCTTTGCGTTGCGGTTCTCGTCATAGTCGTAATAGCCCGCGCCCGTCTTCTGGCCGCGGCGGTCCATCTCGCAGAGCCGGTCGCGGAGCGTCTCGCCCTTCGACTTCTCCTTCGACCAGCCGATATCGAGGCCGGCGAGGTCGGACATGGCGAAGGGGCCCATCGGCAGGCCGAAATCGTAGAGCACGCGGTCGACGTCCCAGGGCATCGCGCCTTCCATGATCAGCTTCTGCGCCTCGCGCTGGCGCTGCGCGAGGATGCGGTTGCCGACGAAGCCCGGGCAGACGCCGACAAGCGCGGCGATCTTGCCGATCTTCTTGGCGATCTGCATCGAGGTTGCGATGACTTCGTTCGAGGTCTTGTCCGCGCGCACGACTTCCAGCAGCCGCATGACGTTGGCGGGTGAGAAGAAGTGAAGGCCGATCACGGCTTCCGGCCGCTTCACCGCGGTGGCGATCTCGTCGATGTTGAGCGCGGAGGTGTTCGTCGCGAGGATCGCGCCCTGCTTGACGATCTTGTCGAGCTTGCCGAACACGTCCTTCTTGATGTCCATGTTCTCGAACACGGCCTCGATCACGAGGTCGCAATCGGCGAGGTCGTTCATGTCGAGCGAACCCGTCAGCAGGCCCATCCGCTTCTCGACCTCTTCCATCGGGAAGCGGCCCTTCTTCGCGGAGTTCTCGTAGTTCCTGCGGATCGTCGCGATGCCCCGGTCGAGCGCGTCCTGTTTCGTCTCCACGATGGTGACGGGGAAGCCCGTATTCAGGAAGTTCATGGCGATGCCGCCGCCCATCGTGCCGGCGCCGATGATGCCGACCTTCTTCACCGGGATGATCGGCGTGTCGGCCGGCACGTCCGGCAGCTTCCAGACCTGGCGCTCGGCGAAGAAGACATGGCGCTGCGCGGCGGACTGCGTGCCCGTCACGAGTTCGCGGAAGAGCTTCTGCTCGACCTTGATGCCTTCCTCGAAGGGCAGGTTCACCGCCGCCTCGATGCACTGGATGTTGTATTCGGGCGCGAGGAAGCCGCGGAACTTGCGCGCATTGGCTTTCCGGAAGTTCTCGAAGATCTCCGGCTTGCCGCGCGCCGCTTCCACCTTGTCGTTCATCTCGCGGACTTTTTTCAGCGGGCGGTTTTCGGCGACCACTTTCTTGGCGAAAGCAATGGCGCCCTCGCGCAGCTTGCCTTCTTCGGCCAGCTCATCGACGAGGCCCATTTCAAGGCACTTTCTCGCTGGCCCCTGCTGGCCGCAGTACGCCATCTGCTCGCAGGCCGCCCCCTATACACATCTCACGCTTCCGACGTCTCGCCCTCTGGCACACACCGCCGCTCACGTAGCGCTACTT
>CAJXOU010000003.1 GCA_913057645.1 uncultured Rhodobiaceae bacterium
CGGCTGGGGGACCGGGGGGCGCTGTGTGGACGGGGGCGTGGGGAGTGGGGAACCAGCAAGCGGGATGTCGCTTGTCTGGCAACTGGAGCCGGTCATTCCATCTGTTGGTGCCTGCGAGGGGCGGCGGCGGTGGCGCCGACGAGACCTTCGCCGACGCGGAGCCTGGTCGCGTGGACGGCGGTCGGCTTCAGGCCTTCGGTGGCCGAGAGCTCGAGCTCCTTCGTCCCGTTCATGAGATAGACGGAACACACCTCCGCAACCATGTTGGAGGCGATCAGCACGACGATCTTGTCGAGCCGCTTCTGAGCGCTCTCCGGCTCCGCCATGACCTCGCGCAGCCGACGGAGCAGAATGCGCGGACCACCGACGGAGCCCGGCATCAGCTGCGATCCCGTTTGGAGCGGAATTGTGGGCGGAAGAGATTCAAGCGGCCGGCTCCCGTTACTCGGCGTCGAGACCGTAGGCCGTGTGCAGGGCGCGCACGGCCAGTTCCGTATAGTCCGAGGAGATCAGCACACTGACCTTGATCTCGGACGTCGTGATCGCGAGGATGTTGATGCCTTTCTCTGCGAGCGTGCGGAACATGGTCTGCGCGACGCCGGCATGGCTGCGCATGCCGATGCCGATGACGGACACCTTGATGACATTCGTGTCGGTCTTCACTTCCTTGCAGCCGATCTCGGCCTGGGCCTTGCGGATCACGTCCTCGGCGCGGGCGAGTTCCGCCTGCGGCACCGTGAAGGTCATGTCCGTGCTCTTGCCGTCGTCCGACACGTTCTGGATGATCATGTCGACATTGATCGAGTTGTCGGCGAGCGGGCCGAAGATGCGCGCGGCGACGCCGGGCTTGTCCTCGACCTTGACGAGCGTCACCTTGGCCTCGTCCTTGGAATAGGCGATGCCGCTCACGACCTGCTGTTCCACGATTTCATCCTCGTCGCATACAAGAGTACCGGGGCCGTTGCCGCCTGCGCCATAGGCGGCATGCGGCGCATCGGGCGTATCGAAGCTCGAGCGGACCTGCAGGCGCACCCGGTGAACCATGGCGAGCTCGACGGAACGGGTCTGAAGAACTTTGGCGCCGAGCGACGCCATCTCCAGCATCTCCTCGTAGCTGATCTTATCAAGCTTTCGGGCCTTCGCAACGATGCGCGGATCCGTCGTATAGACGCCATCGACATCGGTATAGATGTCGCAGAGATCCGCGCCGATGGCCGCCGCGATGGCGACCGCGCTCGTGTCGGAACCGCCGCGCCCGAGCGTCGTGATTCTGTTATCGGGGCCGAGCCCCTGGAAACCGGCGATGACCGCCACCTCGCCGCGTGACAGGCGCGTCACGAGTTCGCTGCCGTCGATCTCGCGAATGCGGGCGGCGCCATGCGCGCTGTCCGTGCGAATCGGTATCTGCCAGCCGAGCCAGGAGCGCGCGGGGATGCCGATGCGCTGCAACTCGATCGAGAGGAGCGCGATCGTCACCTGCTCGCCGCTCGCGACGATGGTGTCGTATTCGCGTGCATCGTGGAGCGGCGCCGTTTCGCGCGCCCAGGAAACAAGCTGGTTGGTCGTGCCCGCCATCGCGGAGACGACGACCGCGACCTCGTGGCCCGCATCGACTTCGCGCTTCACATGGGCGGCAACGTTGCGGATGCGCTCGACATCCGCGACCGACGTTCCGCCGAATTTCATGACCAGTCTGGCCATCTTCTCTTCCACTCTTCCTGCTCGGGCAAACGCCCGCGTAAACCGGCACGCTGGACCAGACCGGGCCTTACCTTTTATATGGCGCCCTATAACATGACCTGGTGAGAGGTGGGCCCGCGCCGCCGGGCGCGGCCATACATACAGGCCCCCGGGCAGAGCCGCAACCGGCGGAAACGGCGGCAAAACCCCTCGAAGACGCAGGGAAAACCTCGCATAATGGCGGGCATGACAAACAAAAACGCGGGCGCGGGCAGTGCCTCCAGCATCGATCCGGGGGAGATCGCCCGCTTTTCCGCCATGGCCGCCGAATGGTGGGACCCGGCGGGCAAGTTCCGCCCGCTCCACAAGTTCAACCCGACCCGGCTGGCCTATATCCGGGACGCGGCGGCAGGCCATTTCGGCCGCGATCCGAAATCCATGCGGCCCTTCGAGGGCCTGCGCGTCCTCGATATCGGCTGCGGCGGCGGTCTTCTTTCGGAACCCATGGCCCGGCTCGGCGCGGCGATGGTAAGCGCCGATGCCTCGGAAGAGAACATCGCGACGGCAAGCGTCCATGCCGCCGAACAGGGCCTCGACATCGACTACCGCTGCACGACCGCCGAAGACCTCGCCGCGGCGGGCGAAACGTTCGACGTCATCCTCAATATGGAAGTGATCGAGCATGTCGCCGATCCCATGTCGTTCCTGACGAATTGCGCCGGCATGCTGAAGCCCGGCGGACTCATGTTCATCGCGACGCTGAACCGGACGCTGAAGGCGCATGCCTTCGCCATCGTTGGCGCAGAATATGTGCTTGGCTGGCTGCCGCGCGGGACGCATGACTGGAAGAAATTCATCACCACGCGCGAGATGGAGCGCGGTATCGCGGCGGCGGGGCTGACGCTGAAGGATCTGAGGGGCGTGAGCTACAATCCGCTGACGGACAGGTGGTCGCTCTCGAACGACACGGATGTCAACTACATGGCGCTGGCGGCAAGGCCCGGCGCGGGGAACTGAACGGCGGGGATTTTCGCATGACGATGAAGACGAAGCGGCAGCGCGCCGCGGGAACGGCTATTGCTGTCGCGGCTCTGCTGGCGCTGGCGGGCTGCGGCGAGGCGAAGCAGGAAGCGGCACCCGTGACCCTCGACGAGCGGCAGGCGACGCTCTACGAGCATGCCTGCAAGACCTGCCACGAGGACCCCGCGACCGGCGCGCCGCGAACGCATGACACGGTGGCCTGGGCACCGCGCATCGCCAAGGGCGAGGACGTGCTTCTCGACAACATCGTCAATGGCTTCAACGGCATGCCGCCGCTCGGCCAGTGCATCGAATGCGACGCGGACGATTTCATTTCGCTGACCATGTTCATGGCCGCGTCCGCGAGCAACGAAACGGGAGATGCCCAATGATGCTGTCACGCCGCCGTCTGCTGCATTATGCGGCTTCCGCCTCCGCCCTGGCCGCAACCGGCGCGATCCCCGGCTATGTCGCAAGCGCCTTTGCCGGGGAGGAAAAGCGCGTCATTCCATGGAAGAACTGGTCGGGCGGGCAAAGCTGCACACCGGCGATGCGCGCCGCACCCGCAAGCGAGGCGGAACTGGCCGACATCGTGACCGGCAGTGCGGCCCCCGTCCGCGCGGTTGGCGCAGGGCACTCCTTCTCGCCGCTCGTGCCGACGGAAGGAACGCTGCTCTCGCTCGACCGCATGAGCGGCATCGTCTCCCATGACGCAGCAACGCATCGCGCGACCATACGCGCAGGCACACGCCTCGGCGCGATGGCGGCGGAACTTGCCGACCGGGGCCTCGCCCTCGACAACATGCCCGACATCAACAAGCAGACCGTGGCGGGCGCAATCGCGACGGCAACGCACGGGACGGGCGCGGAGCTCGGCTCGCTGTCGAGCTTCGTTACCGATTTGCGGCTGATGACAGCATCGGGCGAAACCCTCGCCTGCAATGCGGAGACGAACGCAGAAATCTTCGACGCGGCGCGCGTCTCCGTCGGCGCGCTCGGCATCGTGACGCAGGTGACGATGCAGGCCCGGCCACTCTACAAGCTGAAGCGGCGGACCTGGATCGTGCCGGTCGAAGAAATGCTGGAAGCCGCGCCCGAGCTCTGGAAAAAGCACCGCAATTTCGAATTCTACTACGTGCCCTATTCCGGCATGGCCATCGGCATCACCAACGACGAAACGGACGAGGCGGAAACGCCGGAGCCCGTGAACGAGGACGACGAAGGCCTGCGCCAGTTGCAGCAATTGCAGGAATGGCTCGGCTGGTCGCCCGCGACGCGGCGCTGGCTGATCCAGACGCTCATGGGCGGCATGGAGCCGGAAGAGCGCGTCGACTATTCGCACAAGACGCTCTCGGCGGAGCGCAATGTGCGTTTCAACGAGATGGAATACCACCTGCCGCGCGAGGCGGGACCGCAGGCGCTGCGCGAGATCATCGACGCCATCGAGGCCAACAATGTGGAAGTCTTCTTCCCGATCGAGTTCCGCACCACGGCACCGGACGAGGCGTGGCTCAGCCCCTTCTACCGGCGCGAAAGCTGCTCGATTGCGGTCCACCGCTATCACGAAGAGGACTACACGCCTTACTTCAGCCTGATCGAGCCGATCTTCCGCAAGCATGACGGCCGCCCGCACTGGGGCAAGCTCAACACGCTGAAGGCGGATGACTTCGCGGCGCTTTATCCGAGGTGGAACGATTTTCTGGAAGTGCGGGCGGGCCTCGACCCCGAGGGGAAGTTTCTCAATCCTTATTTGAAGGACGTGTTCGGGGTGATGACATAACCCGCCCTACCCCTTCGCCGTCATGACCCGCTTCATGCGGGTCATCCATGACTTTCTTTCAATGCCACCAAGACGTGGATGGCCCGGACAAGCCGGGCCATGACGATCCTTGAGAGAAAGGGAGGAGCCCTAGTTCGCGCCGCGCCTCGGCGTGATCGGCAGCGGCGCGACTTCGACGCCTTCCTCGATCAGCTCGCGGGCTTCGTCGGGCGTCGCCTCGCCGTAAATGTCGCGATGTTCCGTCTCGCCGTAATGGATGCGGCGGGCTTCCTCCGCGAAGGCGTCGCCTACATAGTCGCAATTCTCTTCGACATGTTTTTTCAGCGCGAGCATCATCATGCTCATCTTCTGCGCCATCGCAGCGGGCGTCGAAGGCGCTTCGTCTTGCGACGCGCTCTTGCCGCTGCTCTTTCCAATACTGGGCGCCATCAAGGCCTTGCGGACAGAAGCGCTGCCGCAATGCGGGCAGAGAACCTCGCCTGCCTCGACCTGCGTATCGAACCCGGCAGAGGACGGAAACCAGCCGTCGAACTCATGATCGTGCTCGCAGGCGAGCGCATACCGGATCATGACACCTGCCTCACGGAGGGAGAGGCGGGGAGCCCGAAGCCACGATCGTGACCGAGGCTCGGCACGCGCTTGCGCGCCTCGGCAATCTTCCCCGTGTCGATTTCGGCGAGGATCACGCCCGGCTCGTCGTGATCCGCTTCCGCAATCACCTCGCCCCAGGGCGCGACGATGAGGCTGTGGCCATAGGTCTCGCGGCCGCATTCATGCTTGCCGCCCTGCGCGGGCGCGATGACGAAGCAACCCGTCTCGATGGCGCGCGCCTTCAGAAGCGTGTGCCAGTGCGCTTCGCCCGTCTGCCGCGTGAAGGCGGCCGGCACGGTCAGAAAATCGGCGCCTGCCTGCGCGAGCGTGCGATAGAGATGCGGGAAACGGACGTCGTAGCAGACGGTGAGACCGAGACGGCCCCAGGGAAGCCGCGCGAGGATCGCCTCGCGGCCCGGCTCGTAGTTCCTGCTCTCGCGGTAGCTCTCGCCGCCCGCGAGATCGACATCGAACATGTGGATCTTGTCGTAGCGCGCCGCGACATCGCCCTCCGGCGAAATCAGAAAGGCGCGGTTCGCAACCTTTTCGTCCGAAAGCCGGATCGGCAGCGAACCGATCAGCAGCCAGATATTCTTCTCCGCCGCGAGCGAACGAAACGCGGGCAAGGCTTCATCGTCCTTCTCCTCGCGCACCTTGTCGAAAAGGTCCGCCGTCTTCGTGACCAGAAGCGACGTCATTTCCGGCGTCGCGACGAAAGACGCTCCCTTCGCCGCCGCTTCCGCGATGAGGACGGACGCGGCCGAAATATTCTCCGCTACGCTGCAGGTGCTGCGCATCTGCACACAGGCGGCGGTAAAGGATGTCGATGAGGCGGTCATGAGGTCAAGCGGCAAGCATCGGATCGAGCTTGCCGGAGGCGTCGAGCGCATAGAGGTCGTCGCAGCCACCGACATGATCGTCGCCGATGAATATCTGCGGCACGGTATGCCGGCCATGCGCGCGGTTCATCATCTCCCGGCGCTTGTCCGCGTCCATGCCGACGTCGATCTCGGTAAAGGAGACGCCCTTCTTCTGGAGCAGACCCTTGGCCCGATAACAAAAGGGGCAAAGCATGGTCGTGTAGATGGTGACATCCGCCATGACGGCTACTCCGGAGTTGAACAAGGGGACGGAACGAGGCCCGCCCCGGAAAACAAGAGGCTTTATATCATATAGAAGCCCCGCCCGGCGGAACAACCCGGGCGAGGCAGAGCACGGAAACCTCGCGCGCGCCGGCCGCGACGAGCACCCGCGCGCAGGATTCCGCCGTGGCGCCGGTCGTCATCACATCGTCGATGAGAACGATATGGCGGTTCCGGACAACGGCTTCTCCGCCCGGGCCCAGCCGGAACGCGCCGGCGACATTGCGCCGCCGCTGATCGCCCGAAAGGCCGACCTGCGGCCGCGTCGCCCGGACGCGGACCAGCAGGTCCGGCATGTTGGAGAGACCCGAAAGACCCGCAAACGCCCGGGAAAGCTCCGCCGACTGATTGAAACGGCGTGAAAAGAGCCGGCGCTTGTGCAACGGCACCGGGGCGACGATGTCGGCATCGGCGGCGATATCGGCCCCGATGCGCAGAAGCCAGCGGGCAAAGGCTGGCGCGGCCTCCATGCGGTCGGAATATTTGAAGCGGTGAACAAGCCTGGCGCTCCGGTCGCTGTAGCGCATGACGGCGCGGGCGCGGGCATAGGAGGGCGGGTTCATCAGCGCCGCCGCACTGACGGCACCCTCCCCTGCCTCGTAGGGAAAGGGAATGCCCGTGACGGCGCACCATGGCCGTTCCATGAAATCGACTTGCGACCAGCAGGGGCCGCAAAGCGCTCCATGCGCGGAGACGCCGCGCCCGCACCCCAGGCAGAGCGGAGGCAGCGCAATATCGGCAGCACGGGCAAACCCGGCCCGCGTCATGCCGATCCAGTTTCCCAAGCCTCGAAGTTCCATTGCACCCCCGCTGCCTGCGGGCAAATCCTAGCACGACAAGGCGGAGCTTGCGGGCGCGCCTTGCCGCCACCATGATGCGCGCCATGCCCGAACCCGGCCCCGGAACCAGTCCCGACCCGAAAATGCGCGTCTTTGACCGCGCCCTGCTGCGCCGCCGCCGCGACCGCGCCGCCGCGTCGTTCGGCGGCTACGATTTCCTGCTGCGCCGGGCGGGCGAAGACATCGTCGAACGGATCGCCGCCGCCAACCGCGACTTCGAGGTGGCGGCCGATCTTGGCTGCCACCGGGGAACGCTCGCGCAGGCGGCCGCCGAAGGCGGGCTGCCGCAGGGCAAGATCGGTATGCTTGTCTCGTCCGACATGTCGATGCCGATGCTCGCATCCGCACCGGTCCCGCGCGTGGTTGCAGATGAAGAAGCGCTTCCTTTCGCGAATGGAAGCCTGAACCTCGCGACAAGTATCCTGTCTCTGCACTGGGCGAACGACCTGCCGGGGGCGCTGATCCAGATCCGCCGGGCGCTGAAGCCCGACGGGCTTTTCCTCGGCGCTCTGTTCGGCGGCGAGACACTGACGGAACTGCGCCAGTCTCTCGCCGAAGCCGAAATCGAAATGGAGGGGGGCCTGAGCCCCCGCGTCTCTCCCTTCGCCGACCTGCGCGACATGGGGAGCCTCCTGCAGCGCGCGGGCTTCGCGTTGCCGGTCGCCGACACCGACAGGGTGACGGTGCGCTACGCCGATCCTTTGCGGCTGATGGCGGATCTGCGCGGCATGGGCGAGACGAACGCGCTCACCGAACGGCGGCGGGCGCCGATGCGGCGCGCGACGCTGATGCGCGCGGGCGAAATCTATCGCGAGAAATTCGGACTGCCGGACGGGCGCGTGCCCGCGACCTTCGATATCGTCATCGTGACGGGCTGGGCACCGCATGAGAGCCAGCAGAAACCGCTCCGTCCGGGGAGCGCGGAGGCGCGGCTTGCCGATGCGCTCGGCACCGTGGAGCGCCCGGCGGGCGACAAGACCGGGAGATGAAGATCAGCCGGCGAGCGCCGTCGCGACCTTGTTGAAGAGAGAGTCGTTGAGCGCCGTGCCCGTGGTGCCGACGATGGAGATGATGACGGCGGAAATGCCGGCCACGATCAGCGCATATTCGATTGCGGTTGCGCCCCGTGTGTCGGACCGGAAAGCCCGAACAAAATTCCCGAAACCCGACATGCCACCCTCTTTTCGTTCGCACGACCTCCCTCAGAGGAGATCGCGCAGCACCGCTATCAGCGGCTCATCCGCAGGCGGCATCGGATAATCCCGAAGCCTGACCGGCGGCACCCAAGTCAGCGCCTGGCCTTCAAGGGGCCTGACCTCCCCCTCCCAGCGCCGGCAGACATAAAGCGGCATCAGGAGATGGAACCCCTCATAGTCGTGGCTCGCGAAGGTGAGCGGCGCCAGGCACGCCTTCGCGACGTCGATACCGAGTTCTTCCTTCAGTTCCCGGATCAGGCAGGCCTCGGGTACTTCGCCCTCCTCGACCTTGCCGCCCGGAAACTCCCACAGGCCCGCCAACGGCTTGCCCTCGGGACGCCGGGCGATCAGCACCCGGCCATCGGCATCGACAAGCGCGCAGGCAGCGACGAGAAGGAGCCGTTTCGGCCCGCCCGTTCCGCCTTCGCGCTCGTCTGCCATGGTCGTGCCTTCTGGTTAAGGGTTTCACCCGCCGGAGCCTGAAAGGGGCCCGAACGCGCCGGTTCTTCGGATTTTAGTTAAAAATGAGGAAACCGGGATCAGCTTCGATAATCCGCATTGATGCGGATGTAGTCGTAGGTGAGATCGCAGGTCCAGACTGTGGCCGAGGACTTGCCGACGCCGACATCGACATCGATGCCGATATCCGAGCCCTTCATGTGGCGAGCGACGGGTGTTTCGTCGTAACCGGGAACCGCCATGCCGTTCTTCGCGACATCGATCCCGCCGATCCTGATGGTGAGCTTGTCCCTGTCCGCTGCCTCGCCCGACTTGCCGACCGCCATGACGACGCGACCCCAGTTGGCGTCCTCGCCGGCAATCGCGGTCTTCACCAGCGGCGAATTGGCGATGGTCATGCCGATTCGCCGCGCCGCCTGATGGCTCTGCGCGCCCGTGACCGCAATGCGGATGAACTTGGTCGCGCCTTCGCCGTCCTTCACCACCTGATGCGCGAGATCGAGCATCAGATCGTCGAGCGCGGCACGAAATTCGCGCAGACGCGGATCGCCGGCGCGCACGATGGGCGGTTCGTCCTTCATGGCCGCACCCGTCGCGAAGACCAGCACGCTGTCCGATGTCGAGGTGTCGCTGTCGACCGTGATCGCGTTGAAACTGTCGCGCACGCCGAGCAGCAGCAGTGTCTGCAGGATCTTTGCCGGGATCGCGGCATCCGTGAAGATGAAGACGAGCATGGTGGCAAGGTCCGGCGCGATCATGCCCGAGCCCTTCGCGATGCCGTTGATCGCAACCTCGGCGCCGCCGATCCTCACCTTGCGGGTCGCCATCTTCGGATAGGTATCGGTCGTCATGATGGCGCTGGCAGCTTCATCCCACTTGTCCGGCGCGGCGGAAGCGAGCGCGGCGTCGATACCCTTCACCACCGGCTCCGGGTCCATCGGCTGGCCGATGACGCCGGTCGAGGCGATGAAGACATCCTTCTGGCGGCAATTGCCTGCCTGCGCGGCCGCGGCGGCCGTCGCCTTGACGGTCGCAACGCCCGCCTTGCCGGTAAAGGCATTGGAATTGCCGGAATTGACGACGAGCATTCGCCCTTCGCCATTGTCGCCGACATTGTTGCGGCACCATTCGACCGGCGCGGAAGCCGTTTTCGAGGTGGTGAAGACGCCGGCTGCCTGTGTGCCTTCCGCCATGCGGACAACGAGAAGATCCGTGCGGCCCTTGTACTTGATGCCCGCCGCCACGGTGCCGAGTTCGACGCCGCCGATGGGCGGAAGCTTCGCGTAAGCCTTCGGCGCGAGTGGCGAAACCCTGGGCGCGGCCTTCTTCCTTGCCGGCTTCTTCGCGGGCTTGCGGGCCGCTTTCGCGGCTGGCTTTTCAGCGGCCTTCGCCCTGGCGCGGACGGCTTTCTTCGGCTTCGCGGTCTTGCGCTGGGCGCGCGACGGCTTCGCCTTGCTGCGCGGCTTCGCTTTTGCCTTGCCGCTCGTCTTGCGCTTCGGTTTCGCCGAAGCCTTCACGCTCTTCTTGACCGCCATCCGCCGCTCCGCCTGCCCGCTGTTTCCCTGGATTACTCCTGCGGCACGATCTGCGGGCGTCCGCCTGAAGGTGCTGCCTCGTCGACGCCGATAATCTCGATCTTTGCCTCGTTGCGCAAACCTTCCATGAGCTTCTGTCCCTCCTGACGCGCGATCTGACGGATGATGTCCTCGCGCGCTTCCTCGAAGGACGGCTTCGGGACATCGCGGAATTCGACCAACTTGATCACATGCCAGCCGAACTGGGTCTCGACGGGCGCCGAAACCTCGCCGGGTTCGAGACCGAAGACGGCATCGCCGAACTGCGGCACCATGTCTTCCTTGCGAAACCAGCCGAGGTCGCCGCCATCGGCGGAGCTGCCGTCGCGCGAATGCTCCTTCGCGGCATCCTCGAAGCTCTTTCCGTCCGCAATCTCCGCGGCGATCCTGTCTGCCTCTTCCTTCGTTTCGACGAGGATGTGCTTTGCGTTCGCTTCCTGCTCGGCGGGCGCGTTCTTCACATTCTCGTCATAGAAGGCGCGAACCGCCTCGTCGGTCACCTTGTCCTGCATGAGCTGGACCCAGTAGACGTCGCGCAGCGCCTTCTCGTTGAAATAGTCCTGACGGCGCTTCACGGCCGGATCGTCGTCGACATGCTTTTCCTCCGCGGCAAGCGCCACGACACGGCGGTCGATCAGCATGCCAAGAAGGTACTGGAACCGCATTTCCGGCTCGAGCCGCGCCAGCGCCGCTCCCATTTCCTCGTCCGCCATCGCAATGTCCGAATAGCTGATCGGCGTGCCGTTGACCCTGGCCACGGTTTCGTCGGCGGCGGCGCTTTCCTCCTGCGCGAATGCGCCCGTGCCGGCAAGAAACGAGAACGCCAGGGCGGCAAGGACGTGGCGGGAAACGGACATGAAAGAACCTTCCTTGTGACTTCAGAACCCCGAACCGGGGTGTGGAGGCGGCAAACGGCCTTCTGCAGGGCCACATCGAGGATAGGCCGGGTGAAAAGGCGGAATTTTGGCGGGCCATAATGACGGCAGGGTCCCGGCCACACAAGCGCCACACACCGGACCTAGATCGGGACACAAATGGAGCGAATCCGGCGGATTCGCGACACCGCGACGGCTTTCCGCCCGGTCCGCGTTCGATTGACAAGGATGGGACGCCCCCTTACATCGGGAGCGCACCGCAAGAGGAATGTGACCTGATGGCAAGCTTTGGCGCCTTCGCCAAGCGTCTTTTCGGCTCCTCCAACGACCGGAAGATCAAGGCTTACAAAGCCCGCGTCGAGGCGATCAACGCCCTCGAACCGGAGATGGCTGCGCTGAGCGACGAGGCCCTGAAGGCCAAGACCGGCGAATTCCGCGCCCGCCTCGCCGATGGCGCAACGCTTGAAGACATCCTTCCCGAGGCCTTCGCCGCCGTGCGCGAGGCCGCAAAACGGACCCTCGGCCAGCGCCACTACGACGTGCAGCTGATCGGCGGCATGGTGCTGAACGACGGCAACATCGCCGAAATGAAGACCGGCGAAGGCAAGACGCTGGTCTCGACGCTGGCGGCCTATCTGAACGCGCTGCCCGGCAACGGCGTCCATATCGTCACCGTCAACGACTACCTCGCCAGGCGCGACGCCGAATGGATGGGCCAGATCCATCGCTTCATGGGGCTCGAGGTCGGCGTGATCCTGCACGGCCTCAGCGACGACCAGCGCCGCGAAGCCTATGCCGCCGACATCACCTACGGCACGAACAACGAATACGGCTTCGACTACCTGCGCGACAACATGAAGTATCAGCTCACTTCGATGGTGCAGCGCGCGCATGGCTTCGCCATCGTCGACGAAGTGGACTCGATCCTGATCGACGAGGCGCGCACGCCGCTCATCATCTCAGGGCCCCTGGACGACAAGTCGGACCTCTATCTCTCCATCGACGAGGTGATCCCCTCGATCGGCGACGATGATTACGAGCTCGACGAGAAGCAGCGCACCGTGAACCTCACCGAGGACGGCAACGAGCGCATCGAGGAACTCCTGAAGGAGCGCGGCATCCTCGAAGAAGGCAGCCTCTACGACATCGAGAACATCTCGATCGTCCATCACGTGAACAATGCGCTCAGGGCTCACAAGCTCTTCCAGAAGGACAAGGACTACATCGTCAAGGCAGGCAAGGTCGTCATCATCGACGAATTCACCGGCCGCATGATGGAAGGCCGGCGCTATTCCGACGGTCTGCACCAGGCGCTCGAAGCCAAGGAGCGCGTGCCGATCCAGCCGGAAAACCAGACGCTCGCTTCCATCACCTTCCAGAACTATTTCCGCATGTACGGCAAGCTCTCGGGCATGACCGGCACGGCGATGACCGAAGCGAACGAATTCGCCGACATCTACGGCCTCGAAGTGGTCGAAATCCCGACCAACAAGCCGATTGCCCGCCTGGACGAGGACGACGAGGTCTATCGCACGACGCGCGAGAAATACGAGGCGATGATCGAGGAGATCGAGGATTGCGCGAGCCGCGGCCAGCCCGTGCTTGTCGGCACCACCTCGATCGAGAAATCCGAAACGCTTTCCGAGCTTCTGAAGAAGAAGAAGGTGAAGCACAAGGTGCTGAACGCGCGCTACCACGAGCAGGAAGCGCATATCGTGGCGCAGGCGGGCGTGCCCGGCGGCGTCACCATCGCGACCAACATGGCCGGCCGCGGCACCGACATCCAGCTCGGCGGCAACCTCGAAATGCGGCTCGCCGACGAGACGGCGGGCATCGAGGACGAGGCGGCGCTCAAGCGCAAGACGGAAGAAGTGAAGGCCGACATCGAGGCGAAGAAGCGCGAGGCGCTCGACGCCGGCGGCCTCTACGTGATCGGTACGGAACGCCATGAAAGCCGCCGCATCGACAACCAGCTTCGCGGCCGCTCCGGCCGTCAGGGCGACCCCGGGCGCTCGAAATTCTATCTTTCGCTCGAAGACGACCTGATGCGCATCTTCGGCACGGACCGCATGGACGGCATGCTGCAGAAGCTCGGGCTCCAGGAAGGCGAGGCGATCGTCCATCCCTGGATCAACAAGGCGCTCGAGAAGGCGCAGCAGAAGGTCGAGGCGCGCAACTTCGACATCCGCAAGAACCTGCTGAAGTTCGACAACGTGATGAACGACCAGCGCAAGGCGATCTTCGAGCAGCGCATCGAACTGATGCGCGCCGACGACGTGTCGGAGACCGTCGATGACATGCGCCGCCAGGTGATCGACGACATGGTGGCGCTGCATGTGCCGGAAAAGGCCTATGCCGAACAGTGGGACCTCGAAGGTCTGAAGGAAGACGCGAAGAAGACCCTCGACCTCGACCTGCCGGTGGAGGAATGGGCGGAAGAGGAAGGCATCGCGGAAGAAGAAATCCGCGAACGCATCCACGCCGCCTCGGACCGGCTGATGGCCTCGAAGACGGCGCAGGTCGGCCCCGATCTCATGCGGCAGGTGGAAAAGGCCGTGCTGCTGCAGACGCTCGACCAGCACTGGCGCGATCACCTGATGATGCTTGATCATCTGCGTCAGGCGGTGGGCTTGCGCGGCTATGCGCAGCGCGACCCGCTGAACGAATACAAGTCGGAAGCCTTCGAACTCTTCGAAAGCCTGCTCTCCCGGCTCCGCGAGGACGTGACGCGCCAGCTCGCCGTCGCGCAGTTCGTGACGCAGGAACAGATGCCGAGGATCGAGGAAGAACAGCTTCCCGAAATGCATGCGCATCACGCCGATCCGCGGACCGGCGAGGACGAGATCGGCGACGGCGATACCGCAACGCTCACGCGCACCGTGCGCAACGATCCGGGCGTCGCCGCGGACCCGAACGACCCAGCCACCTGGGGCAAGACCGCGCGCAACGCACCCTGCCCTTGCGGCTCGGGCAAGAAATACAAGCATTGCCACGGCGCGCTCTGACGCGCGCGGCAGCTGCCGGATACAAAAAGGGCCGCCCCGAAGGTGCGGCCCTTTTCCTTTGTGCCGAAGCTGGCCTCAGGCGCGACGACCGTCCGACGCCGCCTTCTTCAGATGATGCCCGGCAAGGAAGTAGTGCGCCGCCGCCCATATGTTCAGCATTGCCGTGCCGAAGAGCGCCCAGCGCAACGACTGGTTGCCCATGCCCATCGTGTAGTTGAAGAAGTCCGACAGGATGCCGACGAATTGCGGACCGAAGCCGAGGCCGATGATGTTGATGATGAAGAGCATCACGGCGGAGGCAAGCGCGCGCTTGGCCGGCGGCGTCAGCGTCTGGATCATCGCGAAGGACGGCCCGAGATAGAACGCGCCGAGGAACGAGATCGGCACGTAGAGAACCCAGAGGATCGAAACCGGGTATCCCGCCACATGGAAGGCCGGCCAGTTGTCCATGAGATAGAAGGCGACGATGAACGGCACCACCAGAACCTTCGCCCAGGCGACGACCCAGGTGTTCCAGCGCACGTCCTTCGCGGCCAGCCTGTCGGTCAGCCGTCCGCCGAAATAGGCGCCGAAGCCGCCGACAATGCCGACCATCAGGGCGAGAAAGGTCGAGACTTCGCCGATGGACATGCCATGCGTGCGGATGAGAAAGGCCGGTCCCCACATGACGCCGCCATAGCCGACAAAGGAGGTGATCGTGACACCGCAGACGACATGGCGCGCCGCCGCCGTGTGCCAGAGATGGTGGAACCCTTCCTTGACGATAACGAGACCCGTCTTGAAGTTGAGCGGCGCGTCGGATTTTTCCGGTGCCATGCCGTCGGCGCCGCCGCGCTCCGGCTCCTTGAGCGTGAAGCGGACGAGGAGCGCGAGCACAAGGCCCGGCAGACCGACCACGAAGAAGGCGGCGCGCCAGCCGTACCAGACCGCGACCCAGCCGCCGACCAGAAAACCGATCATCACGCCGAAATAGACGCCGAGCGAATAGATCGCCATCGCGCTGGCACGTTCGTTCGGCGCATACATGTCTGCGATCATCGAATGGGAAGGCGGGCTCGATCCCGCTTCGCCGACACCGACGCCGATACGCGCGAGCGCGAGCTGCCAGAAATTTCCGGCGAGACCGCAAAGCGCCGTCATGCCGCTCCAGATCGCGATCGCCCAGGCGATGATGTTGCGCCGGTTGCCGCGGTCGGCGATGAGGGCGATCGGAATGCCGAGTGTCGCGTAGAAGATCGCAAAGGCGATGCCTGAGAGAAAGCCGAGCTGCGTGTCGGAAAGAAGGAGATCCGCCTTGATGGGTTCAAGAAGGATTCCCATGATGTTCCGATCGACATGGCTCGACGTGTAGCCAAGCACGAGGATCATCAGCGCATAGCGTCTGTACCCCGGCGACAGTGTGGCAGGCGTCGCCCCTTTCGCCATTGTGGCTTCGGCCATTCCCTCTCCCCTCAAATATCTTTTCTTTGGTGCGGCAACTCTACTGGCGCTTGCGGGGCATCGCAATCGGCGCTCCTTGCGATGCCGCGCTCCCCTGCCATAATCCCTGCAACCAGAAACGCCCATTCACCCGGAGACATCCAGATGTCCGCAAGCAAGCCCGTTCCCTTCACGGTCGATATTCCGCAAGGGAAACTCGACGCGATCCGCACCAAGGTCAGCGCCTATGAGTGGCACGAGATGCCCGAGATAGACCCGGGCGCCGACCGCTGGGCCTATGGCACCGACATGGAATACATGCGTGAACTTTGCACCTATTGGACGACGAAGTTCGACTGGCGTGCGGCGGAAAGGAAGCTCAACGCGTTCCCGCAGTTTCATGCCGAGATCGACGGCCAGAAGGTCCATTTCATCCACGTGAAGGGATCGGGCGAGAAGCCCGAGACCGTTCTCATGACGCATGGCTGGCCGGGCTCGGTGTTCGAGTTCAATGCGGTGATCGAGCAGCTGGCGCATCCCGAAAAGTTCGGCGGCAATGCCGAAGAGGGAATGAACCTCGTGGTGCCGTCGCTGCCGGGCTACGGCTTTTCCGGAAAGCCGAAGAAGCCCATAGGCCCGAAGGGAACCGCTGCGCTCTGGGACAAGCTGATGCGGGAGGTGCTCGGCTACGAGACCTATATCGCACAGGGCGGCGACTGGGGCTCGGTCGTCTCGGGCTGGCTCGCCTACGAGCATTCCGTGACGAAGGGCGGCGGCTGCAAGGCCGTGCATCTCAACATGTATGGCGTGAGGCCCGCGGCTCTCCCGGAAACCGAAGAGGAAAAGCAATGGGCGGCGGGCGCCGCCATGACCTTCGAACTGGAAAGCGCCTATCTCCGGCTTCAGATGACGAAGCCGCAGACGCTTTCCTACGGCATGATGGATAGTCCCGTGGGCGCGGCTGCCTGGATCGTCGAAAAGTTCAACGGCTGGTCGGACCGGCGCGGCCCCGACGGCAAGGAGCACATCGAAAACGCCTATACCAAGGACCAGTTGCTGACCAACGTGATGATTTATCTCGTCACCGGAACCTTCAACACGGCCACCTGGTTCTACCGGGGCATGTTCGAGGAAGGCGGCACCAGCATGGCACCGGGAACGAAGGTCGACGTCCCTACGGGCATCGCGAACTTTCCGAAGGAGTTTCTCGTCTTCCCGCCGCGCAGCATGGTGGAGAAGGGATACAACATCGTGCGCTGGAGCGACTTCGAGCATGGCGGTCATTTCGCGGCACTTGAAACCGGTGACGTCTTTGCGGACGACGTCCGCGCCTTCGTCAACCAGGTGAAAGGCTGAAGGCCATGACCCATCGCATCGTGCCCGCCGATCCGTTTTCGATCCATGTCCCCGATGCCGAGATCGAAGACCTGAAACGGAGGCTGCAACGCACGCGCTTTCCGAACGAACCGCTCGGCAACGAACACTGGGAATACGGTACGAGCCTTCCCTATATGGAGCGGCTCGTCGAATACTGGCGTGACGATTTCGACTGGCGCGCCGCCGAAGCGAACCTCAACCGCTTTCCGCAATACCGCGCAACGCTGACCGACGACGAGGGCGAGGATCACACGATCCACTTCATCTACGAGCGGGGCTCGGGCGACAATCCCGTGCCGCTGATTCTCACCCATGGCTGGCCGTCGACCTTCCGGGAATTCCTCGACGTCGTTGATCCACTCGCGCATCCGGAGAAATACGGGAAACCCGGACCGGCATTCGACGTGATCGTGCCATCGCTGATGGGCTACGGATTTTCCTCGCTGCCGAGGAAGCCCATCGGCCCTGGCGCCATTGCCGATCTCTGGCACCGGCTGATGACGGAGGTCCTCGGCTACGACCGCTATGCGGCGGAGGCAGGCGACTGGGGGAGTTTCGTCACGTCGCGTCTCGCGCTTCAGCATTCGGACGCCGTGATGGGCATTCATCTGACGATGCTGCCGCTCCGGCCACATCTCAAGCATGAGAGCCAGCCACCGGTAACGGAAGAGGAAGGCCACTGGATCGCGAAGATGCAGAAGTGGTGGCGACAGGAAGAAGGCTATCGTTCGATCCAGTCGACGAAGCCGATGGCGCTCGCGTTTGCCGTGATGGACAGTCCTGCCGGTCTCGCCGGCTGGCTCGCCGACAAATATTATCGCCTCGGCGATACCGACAAGACCGAGACGATGGAAGGCATGATCGCGCGCTTTCCCTTCGATCACATTCTCACCCAGTTTTCGATCTACTGGTTTACCGGAACGATCAATTCGGCGAACACGCTCTACAAGGCGGGGCCCGCCGAGGGAACGGGGCTTCTGAAGCCCGGAGAAAAAGTGACGGTGCCGACCGCTTATTCGGAGTATCCGATCGACGTGTTGCCGGATACGCCGCGCTCATGGGCGGAACGCGGATACAACATCGTACGCTGGCGCATGATGGACCGCGGCGGTCATTTCGCGGCGATGGAAGAGCCTGAACTCTTCGCCGACGACGTGCGCGATGCATTTCACGAAATGGGAATCACGGAAGGAACAAAAGCCGGATGACCCTCGACCAGGGGCTTGCCTTCGGCATCCTGTTCATGGCGCTGGTGCTTTTCGCATCGGGCAAGCTCCGCCATGACATCGTTGCCCTGATTTCGCTCGTCGCCGTATCGCTGGCAGGCCTTGTCAAACCGACGGAAATCCTCTCCGGCTTCGGCCATCCGGCGGTGATAACCGTAGCCGCGGTTCTGGTCGTTTCGGAAGCGCTGCGCAGCTCGGGGCTCGTCGATGTGGTTGTGCGGCGCATCCTGCCCCTGACAAAGACGACAACCGGCCATATCGGCATCCTGACGGGCGTGGTCGCCGTGGCTTCCTCTTTCATGAACAATGTCGGCGCGCTTGCAATCATGCTGCCCGTCGTGCTCGCGACAGCCGCCGAACGCGGACGTCCGCCCGCCATGTTGCTCATGCCCATCGCCTTCGGCTCGATGCTCGGCGGCATGATGACGATGATCGGCACTCCGCCCAACATCATCATCGCAAGCTTTCGCCGCTCCTATGCCGACGAACCCTTCGGCATGTTCGATTTCGCCTGGGTGGGCCTGCCTGTTGCCGTGATCGGCATTCTCTTCATCGCGCTCGGTGCCTGGCGCCTCATCCCGCGCGAGAGAAAGGGCGGCGTCTCGCCGGAAGACATGTTCAGCCTCGAGGAATATGTGATCGAGGTGCGCGTCGGCGAAAAGAGCCCGCTGATCGGCAGGCGCATCGCGCATATGGAGGAAGCCGCGGGCGAAGACATCGTGATTGCCGCCCGTGTGCGCGAGGATGGTCAGATTTACGAGCCGGAAAGCTGGCAACCTGTGGAGCCGAACGATCTCTTTATCCTGCGTGCGGACCCGGCCGATCTCACCGAGTTCCTCAACAATCAGGGGCTGGAGCTCGTAGGCTCGAACGGCGAAAGCCGAGCCGACATCACGAGTACGGACCTGAAGCTGATGGAAGCGATCGTCGGTCCGAATTCACCGCTTATCGGCTTTGGGCCGCGCACATTGACGCGACTGGCGCAGGACAACTTCCATCTCTTCGCGGTGGCGCGGCGGGGCGAACCTATTGGCGGGCGGCTGCATAATGTCCGCTTCCAGACAGGCGACGTACTGCTGCTGCAGACGCGCGAGGGACCGGACCTGCAACTGCCCCCGGAGCTCGGGCTGCTGCCTCTCCCCGAACGCGGATTGAAGCTCGGGGGCGCGAGACGTCTAGGCACCGCCTTCACCATCTTCGGCGGCGCGATAGCCCTGTCGATGGCGGGCGTGATGCCGATCGGCGTCGCCTTCCTCGCCGCGATCGTCCTTTATGTAATTACCGGCATCCTGCCACTCCGCGATCTCTACCGTCACATAGACTGGCCGGTCATCGTGCTGCTGGGCGCAATGATCCCCGTCGGCCAGGCCCTGCAGAATACGGGCTCCGATACACTTATCGCCGAGAGCATCGCAGGCATGGCAGACGCACTGCCGCTATGGGCGCTCATCGCAGTGCTGCTTGTCGTCACCATGGTTCTGACAGACGTCATCAACAACGCGGCAACGGCGCTCATCATGGCACCGATCTCGATTGCCATAGCCCAGGCACTGGGCGCCAACCCGGATGCCTTCCTGATGACGGTCGCCATTGGTGCGAGTTGCTCGTTCCTGACGCCCATCGGACATCAGTCGAACACGCTGGTCATGGGCCCGGGAGGCTACAGATTTTCGGACTACTGGCGGCTCGGCCTGCCGCTCGAGATCGTGGTGACACTGGTCTCTGTGCCGGCAATCCTGTTCTTCTGGGGCTGAAAGCAGACGCTCAGCCCGGCGTCCCCGCACCGATATCGATCCATGTCGTGTCTTCGTATCCGAGAATCTCGTATGGCCCCGGATCATAGGCAACGGGTTCGAGCGCGCCGAAATAGGAAAGGATCATCCAGCGGCCGGAGTGGCGATGAAACATCGGCAATGTCAGGACTTCGGCCCTGTCGACCATGTTGTCGCGGCGGCTGCGAATGATGTTCCATCGCCCGCAGGGGCATGAAATCTGGGCCTGGATGAGCTTGATGTAGTCGGGCCGGACCTGCGGCAGAATAAGATCGAGAGCGTTCTTGCCGGTGGGATCGAAACCCATCGCACGGCAAACGGCGGTGCCTGTGAGGCGCTGCAGGATAAGATCTTCGGAAACGACTTCGAGGATCGTTACGGCCGGCATAAGGGCCGCGATGCGCGCCGGGTTAAATTCGCTCCGGTCCGGCACGATGCCGGTTTTCGGCAGGCTGTCCCAGTAACCAAAGAACGTTTTGGCACCGGCGGTCTGGAGCACATCGGGCTCGGCAAGCATGGAGTTGTTCCCGCCAGTTACGAAAACGAGACGTTCGACTTCGTTCTAGGCGGGCATGCTTAATGTTCGATGAATCCCGGTATTCCGGAAAATATAGCTCAGGAAAGGCCGAGCCGTCCCATGGCGAGGAACTTCTCGCGGCGAACCCGGCGAATGGAATCCGCATCGAGCTTTTCGAGCCCCTTGAGCTCTTCCGCAATCGCGTCGCCTGTTTCCTTGATCATCTGCTGCCGCTCGCGATGGGCACCGCCCGTGGGTTCCGGCAGGATGCGGTCGATCACGCCAAGTTCCTTGAGATGCTGCGCGGTGATCTTCATCGCGGTCGCCGCATCCTTCGCCTTGTCGGAACTGCGCCAGAGAATGGAAGACGCTCCCTCCGGCGAGATCACGCTGTAGATCGAATGCTCGAGCATCAGCACGCGGTTGCCACAAGCAATGCCGATGGCCCCGCCGGACATGCCCTCACCGATGATGACCGAAATAAGCGGCACGCCGAGCGACAGGCAGCGATCCGTCGAGCGCGCAATCGCTTCGGCGACGCTGCGCTCTTCGCTTTCCATGCCGGGATAGGCGCCGGAGGTATCGGCAAGCGTGACGACGGGAATGCCGAAGCGCTCGGCAAGTGTCATCAGCCGGATCGCCTTGCGGTAGCCTTCAGGGCGAGCCATACCGAAATTGTGCTTGATGCGGCTCTGCGTGTCCGAGCCCTTCTCGTGCCCGATAAACATCACCGATCGGCCACGGAAACGGCCGAGCCCGCCGACGATAGCTGAATCTTCACCATAAAGCCGGTCGCCCGCGAGCGGCGTGAAGTCTTCCGCCAGCCGCTCGACATAGTCGAGGAAATGGGGCCGCGCCGGATGACGCGCTACCTGCACCTTCTGCCAGGGCGTGAGCGAGGCATAGGTTTCCTTCAGAAGCTGCGACGCTTTGAGCTCGAGTTTGGAGACTTCATCGCCAATGCTGACTGACGGGTCTTCCTGTGCGAGGAGCTTCAGCTCCTGCACCTTACCCTCCAGTTCCGCTATCGGTTTCTCGAAATCGAGATAGGTGTGCATCGCGCTCCGGCAGCTCCCGCACGGCCGCGAAAGCGGACCCGGCGAACGAACCTCTTTGGGGGTCCGTTGTTGGCAAGTGCGCGGCACACTGACCCGCCCCCGCCTCCTTGTCAACCGGCGCTGCCCCCAAAGGTAAATGGCGGAATCCTGCGCTTCTCGGGCCGGTGTCACAAAACCGGAACCTGCCTCGTCTTGAAGGGGAAGTCCTTGTTCAGACAGACAGGAGGTTCCGATGACGGATCTCGCCTTGCCGAAATACAAAAGCCCTCCGCTGAGAACCGCAGCTCTCGCCATCTGGGGTCTGCTCTCGTTCGGAAATGCGCTCTGGATGCTCGCGGACCCTGCAGGCTGGTACGCCAGCATCGACGGGGTTCCCAATACCGGTCCCTACAACCATCATTTCGTGCGGGATATCGGCGTCGCCTACCTGACCCTCGCGCTGCTCGTCGCGGGTGCAATCCGCTGGCCGGGCGCGGCAGTTCCGCTGCTTTCCGCCGTCACGCTTTATCTCACTCTGCACGCCTTGCTGCATGTCTGGGACATCGCGGCTGCGCGTCTTCCCGCCGAGCACCTCCTTGTGGATCTGCCGGGCGTCTTTGCTCCTCCCTTCATTTCGGCGTTGCTTACCTGGTGGGCCAGGCCGGCCCGTTTCTGACCCTCTGCACAGGAGACAATCATGTTCGGATTTCTCGCCCGCCGTCTCATCGACATGCAGGAACGGGTGACCGGGTCGAGCGCGGACTATGCGCGCGACCTCCATGCCGGCTCGCCCGCCGCTTTCTGGCGCTTCACGATCTCCATGATGTCGTCGCGCTACGTGAAGAGATTGCCCCCCGAAGTCTACTGTGTCGCCGGCCTGGCCGCCCTGCGGTCGGAGGATTGCGGCCCCTGTGTCCAGATCGGCGTCAACCTCGCCCTCGCGCAAGGCATCTCGCCGGCTGTCGTGCGCGCTGCCGCAACAGGCGATATCGAATCGCTCAGCGAAGAGAATCGCTTGGCCTTCGAATTTGCCCGGGCGGTCGCGACGCGCGACTTTCGCGCCGAAGAGTTGCGTCCCATGATCGAGAGAAACTGGGGCAAGGCCGGACTGGCCGAACTGGCGCTCGAGATTGCGAGCGTGCGGGCTTATCCGGCAATGAAGCGTGCTTTGGGATATGGTCAGTCCTGCCAGCGCGTCGTCATCGAAGGTGAAGTGGCCGACGCGCGCCCAAGAGAGGCAGCGGCATGAAAGCGACAACGAGGCAAGAGGGAAAGGACGAGATTTTCGAGTGCCACCGCGCTCGGGTCTTTTCCGTCGCCTATCGCATCCTCGGCTCGGTAGCGGACGCCGAGGATGTCGTGCAGGACGCCTGGCTGCGCTGGCGGAACACCGACACGTCCGGCATCCAGAACCCCGAAGCATGGCTTGTGACGACGGTTGCCCGGCTCGCCATCGACCAGCTTCGCAGTGCCCGCGCCAGACGGGAAACCTATGTCGGTCCGTGGCTGCCGGAACCGATCGTTGAGCTTGCGAGCGCGAGCGAGACGACGCCTGAGGAGCGCCTGTCGCTGGCCGACGACATCTCGATGGCGCTGCTGCACATGCTGGAACGGCTTGCGCCGGAAGAACGCGCGGCGTTCCTGCTACATGACGCTTTCGACTATGGCTATGGTGAGCTGGCCGCGCTTCTCGGCAAATCGGAAGCGGCCTGCCGCCAGACGGTGAGCCGCGCCCGCAAGCGCGTGAAAGACGCTCACCCGCGTTTCGATACCAGTGCAACGGAACATCGCCGCCTTGCGGCGGCCTTCAGCAGCGCGATCTCGGCTGCCGACCCCAGGGCACTGATCGAGTGTTTCAGCGAAGACGTGGTGTTCTATTCAGACGGCGGCGGCAAGGCGATTGCCGCCTTGAACCCGCTTTACGGACCGGACCACGTGACGCGCTTCCTGATAGGCATCCTGAAGAAGCGGCCGGAAAACTTTGCCGTGCAGCCCGCAACGGTGAACGGATTGCCGGGATTTCTGATGACGGAAGGAGAAGGCCGGGTTCATTCGGCTCTGAGCTTCGGCGTCAGCGACGGCCGCATCTCCGCACTCTACATGATCCGCAATCCGGACAAGCTGCAGCACACGGACCTGCGTTAGGACGCTTTGCCCTTCTTCGCGAGCGGATGATGCGTCTGCACCAGTTCCTTCAGCCGCTCGTCAAGCACATGCGTATAAATCTGCGTCGTCGAGATATCGGCATGGCCCAGCATCTGCTGGACGGCGCGCAGATCGGCGCCGTTGGCGAGGAGATGGCTCGCAAAGGCATGACGCAGCGTGTGCGGCGAGACGCGCGTCGGGTCGAGACCCGCGGCAACCGCAAGGTCCTTCAGAAGCTGGGCGAAACGATGCCGCGTGAGATGGCCCTGCCGGCCGCGCGAAGGAAAAAGCCAGGGCGAAACATGGTCCCCAAGCCGCATCGAGCGGAGCGGCAGATAGGCGTCGATCGCAGCGCGCGCCGTTTCCGACAAGGGTACGAGCCGTTCGCGGCCACCCTTGCCGCTCACCGCAAGGAACCGTTCCTCGCCCCGCACGGCCGAAAGCGGCAACCCGACAAGCTCCGAGACGCGGAGGCCGGTCGCATAGAGCACTTCCATCAGACAGACGAGCCGGGCCCGCTTGTAGGCAAGTACCGCTTCTTCCTGCGTCCGTCCGTCTTCTGCGCGCTGCGCGGCGGCAAGAAGCGCATCGACCTCCTCGACCGTGAGCGTTTTCGGCAACGGGCGCGCGCGTCGCGGCCCTTCGATAGATCCGCACGGGTCGTCCGCACGAACGCCTTCCGCGAAAAGGAAACCGTGAAATTGCCGAATGGCGGAAAGCCGGCGGGCGGCAGTCGAGGCAGAGAGTCCCTGTTCGGAGAGCCCTTCGAGATAATCGCGAACGTCACGTGTCGTCGCACCGCTCTGGTCCCGGCCCCGCGTGGCCAGAAAGGCGGAAAAGTCTTTCAGGTCGCGTTCATAGGCATCGAGCGTGTTGCGTGCCGCACCACGCTCGGCGCTCAGCATTTCCAGAAAGGCTTCGAGATGATGCCCGCGCTCCTGAGACTTCTTCGACATGTAACTCACCCGTTTGAACTCAACCACGTCCGGCGTTGCTTCGCGCCATGAGCGCTTCAAGTGCGAGACGCCGGGCCTCGCTTTCGAGATTGACCGCCTTGAGACTTGCAACTGCTTGTGCCGAAGCCCGCGGATGAACCGTACCCGGTCCTTTCTGTCCGATGGCATCGAGCGAAAGAAGAACCGTCTCACCGACGGCATTCTTCTGGCCTGCCGCCTGAAGGCGGTTCAGCAAGGCTTCCGGAGGCACATCGCCCGTCAGCGCTCCGCGTGCATCCAGCAACGCGTCCCATACGGCGGGCGTGAGCTGAAAGCCGAGCGCTTCGAGCATCATGGCTTCGCTTGCCGCATAGAGCTGCGTCGCCTTCACGCCCGATTTGAGGTCGGAAACGATTTCCGCCGACGTTTTCTCGCTATCGAAGGACTGCGGTGACCCGCCGGAAACGCGCATGAGCCCGGTCAGTTCCCTCGTGTCACGACCCAGCATCTGCCCGCCGGAAGAAATCAACGACAGCCAGTCCTGCGCGCGAGACCGCTCACCGATCGCAATGAAGGCGCGGGCGGCAGCGGGCGCGAGAGGCCTCAGCGCATCGGACGGCACCATGCGGTCGAGCTCGGGGTAAAGCGCTTCCACTGTCGGATAATAGAGGCCCGCGGATTCCGCCGTGGCAAAGGCAAGCTTGAAGAGATGAATGCGTTCGTCGGCAGCGGCCGCCATGCCGATCGACTGAAAGATCATCGCACGGCGCAACGAGGACGACTCCGGAATGTCCGAAGTGAGAAGCCCTGCCATCTGTTCAGGCGTAAAGCTTGGCTTACGGTAGAAGGCCGCAAGATCGCGGCCGTCGAGCAGGCCATAGGCCGCAGCGCGCTCGGCGGCAGCAACTTTCATCTCATCCGAGACCGACGGATCGGCAAGCATCGATTGCAGCAGCGCAGGCTCGACAATCTCCACCGCATTTTCCGGTAATTCGCGATCTGCAAGCCGGTAGAAGGCGGTGTCGACAATAGTGAGCTTGTTCGGCTCGGGCGCCCTGAGCGTTATCCCCGCCGCCGCTTCGCTCGCAAGCGAATAGAACAAGGCATCATCCATGCCTTCTTCCCGCGCGAGATCGAGCGTCAGGCTCGCAATTTCCGTATTGCCCGCCGCAATCTGGCAATAGGCGCTGAGCTTGACGGAGAACGCTGCCATTGCGTCATGAGCGGGATCGTTGCCAGGCGGAATATCCTTCAGCGCGTCGCAAGCGAGCCGGTCGTCTCCCTGTGCAAGAGCCGCCCGTGCGATACCCGCGGCAACAGCCGGGCCTCGCTCATTGCCGACCGTTGCGCCGAGGTCGAGCGCGGCCTGCGTCTGTCCGGCCGCAATCAGCCGATTGAGCCTTATGGCAAGCAGCGATACGCCGCCACTCGCCCCTTCCGGCGGCTGCGCGCCTGTGAGGAGAAGACGCCGGGCGAGATCGTTCATGACGGGTGAGCGAGCGGGAACAGGAAGACGCGACAGATAGCGGTCGATATCGGCGCGAGACGCTCCCTGCCACATGTCTGTGCCGAGGCCGCCTTGCTGCGCACTGATGAGCCCCGCGGTCGACGCATCAACGCCCGTAAGCGTTCCGATCTGGATGCCGCTGTTGTCCTGGCCCGGCACCGCGCTCAGCATGCGAACGCTGGGCTCGCTCGCTCGCTTGCCGGCGGGAAAGAACTGCGAAGGCCCTGCGGGCTCCTCCGCCTGCGGCATGCCGGACGAAGGCGTGGTCGCGCCATAGCCCGGCGGCACGATGCGGCGCGGACCGGCCTCGCCCGCAGGCGCGAGATTGGCGGAGGACGACGAATCGGATTTCAGGCTCTCCGGCACAGGCCCGGACGGCTGCATGCCGGTGGGCGCCTGAAGCATGTTCGCTTCCTGAGCGACAACCGGCGCACCGGACAGGGCAAACGAGGCGATGAGCGCGAAGCCGGCGGCGGCGAACCGCCCTTCCGACTTAACGCGGAAACTGGTCATCTGGGAGAACCTTCTCCACTGTCTGGACCTGCGGCACGACCGACTGGTCCAGATAAAAAAGCCCACCCGCAAATGCAGCCACGAGAATGACGGCAACGGCGAGAAAGCTGGTAGCACGGCTCATGATTCTTCCTTCTTCTGGGTCTTCGCGGGACCCTTCGGGTTCATGCCGCCGGGACAATTCATCAGCATTAGGCCCCGGTTGCGGCGAAATTTGGGCGCGACGACACGCCCCGAAAGGCTTATCTACAGGTCCAGCCAGGCTGCAACCATGTTAACAATCGTTTACGATGCCGCATCTGCGGCGAATATCGGGTCGCGAGACTAGGCCAACAAGGTTAATGCCACCAGAACCGGTCGGAACGCCCGGAGCCCTGCGAGGAGAGAGAGCGGATCGATGATAGCGGAACCGGAAGCAGGCGAACGACTCGCCCCCGTGCCCGCGGCCGAACGCTCCATCGTGCTTGTCGGACTGATGGGTGCAGGCAAGACGACTGTGGGCCGCCGGCTGGCGCGCCGCCTCGACCTTGCCTTCGTGGACGCCGACGCCGAAATAGAGGAAGCAGCGGGCGAAACCATCCCCGAGATCTTCGAGCGCCGGGGCGAGGCGGCTTTTCGTGCCGGCGAACGGCGCGTGATCGCACGGCTTCTCTCGGGGCCGCCGCAGGTTCTCGCAACCGGCGGGGGCGCCTACATGGATCCCGTCACACGAGCGAATATCGCCGCGCGCGGCATATCGATATGGCTGAAAGCGGATCTCGACATCCTGATGAAACGCGTCGGCAAACGCGGCGACCGCCCTCTGCTTCAGAACGGCGATCCACGCGCGACGATGCAGCGGCTGATGGAAGAGCGCTATCCGGTATATGCCGAGGCGGACATTACGATCGAAAGCCTCGAAGGGCCGCACGACACGATCGTCGAAACCATTGTCGAGAGGCTGAAAGAGTTCCGCACGGCCGACGCCATGCAGGATCACGCCGGGCAGGATCATGACTGACACGACACGCAAGGTGACCGTCGAGCTCGGTGATCGCGCATACGATATTCTCGTCGGACCGGGGCTGATCGCGAATGCGGGCAACCATCTCAAACCGCTTTTGCGGCGGCAGCGCGTTGCCATCGTGACCGATGAAATCGTCGCCGGGCTTCACTTGCCCGAACTCGAAAGAAGTCTCGATGGCGCTGGCATTCGCCATTCGGCAATCCGCCTCGCACCGGGCGAGAGCACGAAGTCCTTTGCCGAACTCGAGAAACTTACGGAGTGGCTTCTCGGCGAAGGTATCGAGCGCGGCGATCTCGTCATCGCGCTCGGCGGCGGCGTCATCGGCGACTTGACCGGCTTTGCGGCGGCAATCCTGCGTCGCGGCGTCGACTTCGCGCAGATTCCGACAACCCTGCTCTCTCAGGTCGACAGCTCGGTCGGCGGCAAGACCGGCATCAATACGAAACAGGGCAAGAACCTCGCGGGCGCCTTCCACCAGCCCCGCCTGGTCCTGGCCGACACGGACGCGCTGGCAACGCTTCCCATGCGCGAATTCCTCGCAGGCTATGCCGAAGTGGTGAAATACGGGCTGATCGGCGACCGCGACTTTTTCGACTGGCTCGAGGCCAATCTCGATCGCCTGAAGGAAGGCGATGTCGAAGCCCGCATCCACGCCATCGTGAAGAGCTGCGAGGCAAAGGCCGCGACCGTCGCCGCGGACGAGCGCGAAGGCGGCGTACGCGCGCTGCTCAATCTCGGACACACTTTCGGCCACGCCCTTGAAGCGGCAACGGGTTTCTCCAGCCGGCTCGTTCATGGCGAGGGCGTTGCCGTCGGCATGGCGCTCGCTTTCGATCTGTCGGTGCGGCTCGGCCTCTGCTCCGGGCAGGACGCCGAGCGCGTCCGCAACCACCTCGCGCGCGCCGGGCTGCCCTCGCGCCTTGCCGACGTTCCGGGCACCCTGCCCGACGCGGACGGCCTGATCGCACTGATGGGACAGGACAAGAAAGTGGTCGACGGCAAGCTGACCTTCATTCTTGCGCGTGGCATCGGCGAGGCCTTCATTACCCGCGACGTCGATACCGACGCGCTGCGCGCACTGCTGCGGGAGAGGGAGCCCGCCTGACATGCTGTCCTTTGGCCTTGGCGTCATTCTCGGTGCAATCGTCCTGTTGCTGCTATTCTCGGCTTTCTTCTCCGGTTCGGAGACGGCACTGACGGCCGCTTCACGCGCCCGCATGCACCACCTCGCGGAAGAAGGAAACAAGCGCGCCCGCACCGTATTGAGACTCACGGAAGACCGGGAACGCCTCATCGGAGCAATCCTGCTCGGCAACAATCTCGTCAATATTCTCGCTTCCGCGCTTGCAACGAGCCTCTTCCTCGCACTCTTCGGCGATGCAGGCGTTGTCTACGCAACGCTGGTGATGACGGCCGTCGTTCTGATCTTCGCAGAAGTCGCGCCGAAGACCTTCGCGATCACCAATACGGACCGGGTCGCGCTCGCCGTATCGCGGCCGTTGCGCCTCATCACGGTTCTGTTCGGTCCGGTGACGGCAGCCGTCCAGTTCATCGTCCGTCATACGTTTCGCGTGTTCGGACTCAATGTCGACGATTCGCAGCAGGTTCTCTCCGCGCACGAGGAACTGCGCGGCGCGATCAACCTTCACCATCACGAGGGAAGCGTGGTGAAGATCGACCGGGACATGCTCGGCGGCATTCTCGACCTGCGCGACCTCGAGGTCAGCGACATCATGGTCCACCGCAAGAACATCGTCATGATCGACGCCGGCCAGAAGAACAGCGACATCATCTCGCAGGCACTCGCAAGCCCACACACACGCATACCGCTATGGCGCGACGAGCAGGAGAACATTGTCGGTATCCTGCACGCAAAGGATCTGCTGCGCGCGCTTTCCGGAGCGAACTGGCAGCCGGACACCATCGACATCCTGTCAATCGCGATCAAACCCTGGTTTGTGCCCGACACCACCACGTTGCAGGACCAGCTGAATGCCTTCCTGCGTCAGAAGACGCATTTCGCTCTCGTCGTCGACGAGTACGGTGCCTTGATGGGCCTCATCACGCTTGAGGATATTCTCGAGGAAATCGTTGGCGACATTTCGGACGAACACGACATCGACGTCGCGGGCGTGCGCGCGCAGCCCGATGGTTCGGTCGTCGTGAACGGCTCCGTTCCCATTCGCGACCTGAACCGCGCCTTCGACTGGTCGCTGCCGGACGACGAAGCGACCACCATCGCCGGGCTCGTCATTCATGAAGCAAGGACCATTCCCGAAATCGGGCAAGTCTTCACATTTCACGATTTTCGTTTCGAAATCCTGCGCCGGCACCGCAATCAGATATCCCAGATCCGGATCAGCACCGTTCGCAGCACGAAAGCGGGAGCGGCAGAATAGAACTCAGGCGGAGCGGCCATCCGCTTCGTCGGGGGCCAGGGCTTTCATCGAAAGCGCGTGTATGGGATTGCCCATCTCGTCCTTGAGGGCGGATGTGATGAGCCGTTGCCGCTCGACGCGCGAGCGGCCGGCAAACCGGCCAGCCACGACCGTGACCCGGAAATGGGTTTCCCCTTCCGGGCGATGTCCGGCATGGCCCTTGTGAAGATGCGATTCATCCACAATCTCCAGCCTCTCGGGAGAGAGAGCCTCTTCGAGTTTGCGGCGAATGATATCCGCGACCGACATGAATGGTTCCGTAGCTCTATTCGTTAACCCGAACGGCGCCATGCTTCCTTGTTTTGCAGGCCGAGCCAACCCATAATTTGACCGTGAAACTGAGTTCGAAATATTTCGATTCGATCCGGATCGCCCCGCGCAAGCAGCGTGGCGTGGAACAGCCTCCGCATGTCCGGCGCATGAAGCGCGAGGAAAAGCCGAAGACGTGCGAGTGGGCCGGTTGCCGCGAGACCGGCACGTTCCGGGCACCGCGCGCAAATGCCTCAGGCGGCAGCGGAGGCCCGCTCGATGTGGGTGCCAATGGACAATATGTATGGTTCTGCGAGGTCCATATCCGCGAGTTCAATCGGAGCTATGATTTTTTCAAGGGCATGAGCGATGCGGACGTGGCTGCCTTCCAGCGCGAGGCCCTGACGGGCCACCGGCCGACCTGGAATCTGGGGGTCAACGCCGCCAAGGCCGCCTTTGGCGCGCCTTTCGCGTCCCGGATGCGGCAGGATTCGCCTTTTCGCGACGCCTTTGGCTTTTTTGACGAAGGCCCGGATCCGAACGCCCGCGAACGGCCGGAAACGCGGCGGAAGCCTCGTGTATTGGAGCAACAGGCACTCGATACGCTCGATCTGCCGGCCTCCGCGTCCTTGAATGAGATCAAGGCACGGTATAAGGAACTGGTAAAAAGGCACCACCCGGACGCAAATGGCGGGGACAGGTCTGCCGAGGAGCGTCTGCGCAAGGTCATTCAGGCCTACGATTACCTCCGGAAAAGCGGCTTCTGCTCATAGGCGGCGGCGGCAAAGGCAGGCCAGGAAGATCGTCCATCCGGGCGGTACGCAGCCCGGAAACGTGCGTCGCGTTCACATTCACGGAGCCGGCCGTCAAAGGCCGGTACTGAACCTCTTAAGTACGGAAGTAGGCCAAGGATGAGCTTCGAAGCGAGAAACGGCATGTCGGAGAATCTCCCGGACAAGAAAGTGTCCGTTCGCGAGACGTTCAAGATCGATATGGACATGGAAGTTCCGGCATTTTCGGAGCCGAACGAGTACGTGCCCGACTTCGACCCCGACTATCTGTTCGACAAGGACACGACGCTCGCGCTGCTTGCAGGTTTCGCCTTCAATCGCCGCGTCATCGTTCAGGGCTATCACGGGACCGGCAAGTCGACCCATATCGAGCAGGTCGCCGCCCGTCTCAACTGGCCGTGCATCCGCATCAACCTCGACAGCCATATCAGCCGTATCGATCTCGTCGGCAAGGACGCGATCGTGCTGAAGGAAGGCAAGCAGGTAACCGAATTCCGCGAAGGCATCCTTCCCTGGGCGCTGCAGCATCCCGTCGCGCTCGTCTTCGACGAATACGACGCAGGCCGTCCGGACGTCATGTTCGTGATCCAGCGTGTGCTCGAAGCCTCGGGCAAACTGACCCTGCTCGACCAGAACCGCGTCATCCGCCCGCACCCGGCGTTCCGTCTGTTCGCGACGGCGAACACGGTCGGCCTCGGCGACACCTCGGGCCTCTACCACGGCACGCAGCAGATCAACCAGGGCCAGATGGACCGCTGGAACATCGTGACCACGCTGAACTACCTCCCGCATGCGGAGGAAGTGAACATCATGCTCTCGAAGATGAAGAGCTTCGACACGGAAGAAGGCCGCAAGCAGATCGCCGCGATGGTCCGCGTCGCCGACCTCACCCGGTCGGCCTTCATCAATGGCGACATATCGACCGTGATGAGCCCGCGCACCGTGCTCACATGGGCAGAGAATGCGCGCATTTTCGGCGGCGATGTCGGTTTCGCCTTCCGCGTCACCTTCCTCAACAAGTGCGACGAACTGGAACGCGCGACGGTTGCCGAATTCTATCAGCGCTGCTTTGGTGAAGACCTGCCGGACTCGGCTGCAAACATCAAGGTCGCCTGAGAGGGCGCACCCGACCGCTCCAGCGGGCATTGAACCCGGCAAAGCCCGGTGAGTAACGGACGATTGAACAAGGCATGAAGTCCAAGGAAAGCCCCGTCGAACCGTTCAAGCGTGCGCTCAGCATGACCATGCGCACGATTGCCGAGCAGCCGGAGCTGAACGTCACCTTCGGAACGGAAGCACCGGGCCTTCGCGGCCTGCGCGCGCGCTTGCCTATGCCGAGCCGCACGCTGCCGCCCGAAGAGGCGGCCCAGGTACGTGGCGTATCGGACGCCTACGCCCTGCGTCTCGCCCACCACGATGAGAAGTTGAACGCAAACCTGCAGCCGGAAGGCGGCAATGCGCTCGCCGTATTCGACGCGGTGGAACAGGCACGCTGTGAAGCAATCGGCGCCAACCAGATGGAAGGCATGTCGCAGAACCTCACAGCTGCGCTCGAACAGCGCTGCGCGGCACGCGGCTACGATCGCATAACCTCCCGCGAAGAAGCACCGCTTTCAGAAGCGGTCGCGATGATGGTTCGCGAGAAGCTGACCGGCAAGGCCCCACCACCGTCGGCCCGGAAACTCGTCGATCAGTGGCGTTCCTGGATCGAGGAAAAGGCCGGTCCGGACATCGAGCGCCTTCAGGACGTTATTGAAGACCAGGCCGCCTTTGCACGTGCGACCCGCGACATACTTGTCGACCTCGACATGGGCGATGAGCTCGGCGAGGCGCCGGATCAGTCGTCGGAGGACGCCGACGAGCAGGAAGGCGACAGCGAACAGAATTCCGACGAAAGCCAGTCCGGCGAAGCCGAACAGCCGGACGGCGCGTCTGCCGAGCAGGTCGAGTATTCGGAAGGTGAAGGCGAGGAAGGCGACGAACAGACGGTCGAGGTCGAAGCCGACGACATGCCGATGGACGGCGACGCGGACGAGACGAGCGAGGGCAACCAGCCCTGGCGGCCGAACCAGCAGGGCGACGACCGCAACAGACAGCCCTCCTACAAGATTTTCACGCAGCAGTTCGACGAGACGATTGCCGCCGAGGATCTTTGCGACCTGGAGGAACTTTCGCGGCTGCGGCAGTATCTCGATCAGCAGCTGCAGCAGATGCAGGGTGTCGTTTCCAGGCTCGCGAACAAGCTGCAACGCCGATTGCTCGCGCAGCAGAACCGGACCTGGGAATTCGACCTTGAGGAAGGTATTCTTGATGCTGCGCGCCTTACGCGCGCCGTCGTCGACCCGACCCTGCCGCTCGCCTACAAGGTCGAGCACGAAATGGATTTCCGCGACACGGTCGTGACGCTGCTGCTCGACAATTCCGGTTCGATGCGCGGTCGGCCGATCACGGTCGCCGCCATGTGCGCGGACATTCTCGCGCGAACGCTGGAGCGCTGCGCGGTCAAGGTCGAAATCCTGGGCTTCACGACGCGGGCCTGGAAGGGTGGACAATCACGCGAACGCTGGCTCGCGGACGGCAAACCGGCTCAGCCCGGCCGCCTGAACGACCTCCGCCACATCATCTACAAGTCGGCCGACAGCCCCTGGCGGCGCGCGCGGCGCAACCTCGGGCTCATGATGCGCGAAGGCCTGCTGAAGGAGAACATCGACGGCGAGGCATTGATCTGGGCCCATAACCGGCTGCTTGGCCGGCCGGAGCAGCGCCGCATCCTGATGGTCATTTCGGATGGCGCGCCCGTCGACGATTCGACGCTCTCCGTGAATGCGGGCAACTATCTCGAAAAGCATCTGCGGAGTGTCATCGAGCAAATCGAGACGCGCTCGCCCGTCGAGCTGATCGCAATCGGCATCGGCCATGATGTGACCCGCTACTATCGCCGTGCCGTCACGATTGTGGATGCGGAACAGCTTGGTGGCGCAATGACCGAGAAACTCGCCGAACTCTTCGACGATGAAACGACGATGCGGCGCGGGCAGATCAAGGCGCGTGGCCAGGGAACGCAGGCACGGCAGCCGATGTCGCCACGCGGTGCGGCAAAAGCCATTCGCTAGACATCTTTTGGGGCGATCCGGTAAGAGCAGCGGCGACCGCCATCGAGCAGATAGTCCGCCCGTTCGATTTCCACGTCCGGCCCGAGTACCATTCGGAAAGTGAAGAGTTCCGAACGGCAAAAGCCCTGACAGGCGGCTGCTGCCGTACAGACCGGGCAATGGTCCTCGATCAGCAGGAAGTTCTCTCCCTCGCGCTCGACCCGCGCCATGTAACCTTCCGAAGTCCGGATCGCCGCCAGCGCTTCGACACGTTCGAGCAGCCGCGCTTTTCCCTCCACCGCCTTTTCATAAGTGAGTCGCATGTCGCGCTCGCGTTCGGCGATGAGCCTGTCGAGTCCTTCCTCGCCGAAGACGCGGCGGATGTCGCCGATCATCTTCGCGGTAAGTTCGGCATGCGCATCCGGAAACCGCGCATGCCCCCTGTCGGTAAGCTGCCAGAACTTTCGCGGACGGCCGACGCCCTCGACACGATCGTATTTCTCGACAAGCCCCTCGCGCACAAGCATGTCGAGATGGCGGCGCGCGCCCATACCTGTCATGGACAGCGACGCGCCGAGCATGTCCGCCGTCTGAGCACCATTGCGCTTGAGCAGATGAAGAATATGGTCCGCTGTCTTGTGCATGCGCCTATTCTGCCACACCATCTTAATTTATCAACTTTATTGATTATAAAATAAACCAGTAAAATCAAAAGCTTAATTAAGAAATCAAGAAGCGCTGCTTTTTATAAGCGATATAGATTATTTATCGGACACACCACTGGATGCGCCGTCATGTCCGACCCTGCTCCCTCCTTTACGGCCCTGCGCCCTCGCCACAAGCGAAGCCTTGCCGCCGCCATCGTTTCGATGGGCATGGTGAACCTCGCGATGGGGATAGCCTTTCCGTTGACGGCTCTCATTCTCGCGCGGCAGGGCGTCGAGCCGGGAATGATCGGACTTTCGACCGCCGCGCAGGCAGCCCCGGTCTTCGTGATCTCACCGTTTGCGGCTCGCATCATGCGCCGCTTCGGTCCAGCGGACGTGATGATCTTCGGCTTGCTGCTCGCCGGCATCTCTTTCGTGTTGATGGCGCTCTACCCGAATCTTCTCGCCTGGTTTCCCCTCCGCTTTCTCCTCGGATCGGCGGCAACGCTTCTCTGGGCGACGAGCGAGGCCTGGATCAATTCCCTCGCGGAAGATGAAAAGCGCGGGCGTGTCATCGGCGTCTATAGCGCCGCTGCCGCTGCAGGCTTCGCTTCCGGCCCGATGCTGCTTGTCCTCATCGGAACGGACGTTACCCCGTTCCATTTCGGCGCGGCCCTTCTCTTCGTCGCCGCGGCGGTGGTCGCAACGGCGGATCGCAGCCGCACCTATTTCGGAGAGGGCGGTTCCACCACTTCCGCCATGTGGAAACTGGTTTTCATCGCGCCGGCAGCATTGCTCGCAAACTTCTTCTTTGCCGCAGCCGAAGACTCTCTCGTTACCTTCTTTCCGCTCTACGCCATACGCACCGGCATGTCGGAAGATTCGAGCCTCACGCTTCTGACGATAGCCGCTCTCGGCGCCATCGTAACGCAGCCGCTTATCGGCATCATCGCCGACAGGATGAATCGTCTCGATCTCCTGACCGGTCTCGTTGCCGCGACGCTTGGGGGTTATCTCCTCTTGCCTTTCGTAATGCCGGCAGCCATCGCAACCGGCGTTACTCTCTTTCTCGTTGTGGGCCTCGCCAACGGCATATTCACGCTCGCTATGGTGCTCGTCGGTGAGCGCTTTCGTGGCGCGGAGCTTGCGGGCGCAAGCGCGTTCACGACCGCCATGTGGGGAACAGGCGCTCTGATCGGCGCACCGATGTCTGGCGTCGCAATGGAGCTATGGGATCCGCACGGCCTCATTGCTGCTGTCGTTCTGATATTTCTGGCCTATCTCCCCTTCCCGGTGATAGCCCGCCTCCGCGCCAGAAAATCGGATGCGGAACAATAAAAAGAAGACTTGAGCTTCGTGGCGGCGGGAATATTCTGCGCGGCTTTTCCTTTGCCAACGGCAATGACCGAAAATGTCCGCAGAGCAAGCATCTATGGGAACGGGCCGTCACCTCTGGGTTGCAGAAGCCAGAGCAACGCTTGCGCTTGCCTGGCCCTTGATCGCAACCAACCTTGCCCAGGTCGCGATCAATGCAACGGACGTCATCATGATGGGGTGGCTCGGCCCGGAAGCTCTCGCCTCCGGGGCGCTCGGCTCAAACCTCTACTTTGCGGTGATGATCTTCGGTATCGGCGTGGTGACGGCGGCGGCACCGATGGCATCGGCCGAACTGAGGCGGCGCAGCCATTCCGTTCGCGACGTGCGCCGCACCATCCGGCAGGCGTTCTGGGCGGCGGCAACGCTTTGCCTGCCATTCTGGCTCCTGATCTGGCAGACGGAACCTCTCCTGATTTTACTCGGTCAGGAACCGGCGCTCGCCGCACATGCGGCCTCCTACACGCGCGCAATGCAATGGGCTTTGCTGCCGACATTCCTCTATGTCGTGCTGCGCATCTTCATCTCTGCGCTGGAACGACCGCGCTGGGCGCTGATGATCGGCGGGCTGGCAATCCCGTTCAACGCCTTCGCGAACTGGTGCCTCATGTTCGGCAACCTCGGCATGCCCGCACTTGGCCTTCAGGGAGCCGGGGTCGGCAGCGTACTCACGGGCTTTTTCATGCTGGGAGCCCTGGCACTCGTCGTCGTTACCGACCGTCGTTTCCGGCGCTATCATCTGTTCGGCCGCTTCTGGCGCGCCGACTGGTCACGCTACCGCGAACTCTGGCGTCTCGGCCTGCCGATCGGCATGACGCTCGCCTTCGAGGTAATGGTGTTCAACGCGGCCGTTCTGCTGATGGGATTGTTCGGCGCGACGGCCCTCGCCGCGCATTCAATCGCGCTGCAGATTGCCGCCGTCTCATTCATGGTGCCGCTCGGCTTCTCCCAGGCTGTGACAGTGCGCGTCGGTCGCGCATTGGGTGCCGGCGATCGCGATGCCATAACCCGGGCTGGCTGGACGCCGCTGGTGATGGGCGTGACCTTCATGGCGGTCATGGCGCTAGTAATGATCCTCTTTCCCTACACGCTGATCGGCGTCTTTCTCGACCGGAATGTTCCGGAAAACACAAACGTCATACGCATGGCCGTGTCGTTTCTCGCCATAGCCGCTCTCTTCCAGGTCTTCGACGGCGCGCAGGCGATAGCGGCGGGAATGCTGCGCGGCCTGCAGGACACACGTGTGCCGATGGTCTATGCCGGCATCGGCTACTGGGCCGTCGGCCTGAGTTTCGGCGTTCTACTCGCGTTTCCCTATGAAATGGAGGGCGTCGGCATATGGCTCGGCCTTGCGACCGGGCTCGCGGCGGTATCCGTCATGATGATCTTCCGGTGGCAGCGGCGCGAAAGGCTGGGGCTCGACCGGCCACTCTGGCAGGACCGGTCCTGATGCGCCCGGCCGGCATTCCCTTGTGCCGCATGAACACCCCGATATGATGCCCGCACTCGCTTGCACCGCCACCGAAGAGCGGCCGCAAGGCACGATGAAGAGGGGTATCCGAATTGAGTATCGCACGCGCCGTTTGCGTGTTCATGGCCTGCATCGTCGCGACCGCGGCTATTCCGATTGCCGCATTGCCCGTCCTCGCGGCCGATAGCGTCGAGTTCACGACATCACAACTCATCTGGAACCCCGAGGACCGCACGGAAACGAAGACAGGCGCCCTGACCTGGGAAGGGGGCATTGAAATCTCGTCGTCCGATCCAGAATTTGGTGGCTGGTCGGGATTGGCGATCAGTCCAGACGGATCGGCATTGCTCGCAGTCTCGGACGAAGGCCGATGGCTCACCGCCATCCTCCTCTACGATGAACGGGGACGATTGTCGGGACTGGCCGAAGCGAAAATCTCACCCATGCTCGGCCTTGACGGTCAACCGATCTCCGGCAAGGCGCTGGGCGACGCAGAAAGCCTTGTCATCGATTCCGGAAAATCGGAAACACTGTTAGGCAATGCCTATGTCGGCTTCGAACGAGCGCACAGAATATGGCGCTACGACCTCGAAAAATCGGGAGCTGGCGCAAAGCCCGAACAATTGCTGACCCAGAGACATTTCGGCCGCTTGAACCTGAACGCGGGTATCGAGTCACTCGAACTTCTGCCGCCCTCCAACGGAAGCGGCGAACCACGGCTCATGGCCATCACCGAAGAGACGCTCGATCCGCGCGGAAACATCAAGGCATTCATTGCGGACGGCCATGACATATCCTGGTTCGCGATCGAACCGCGCGAACCTTACAAGCCGACCGACATGGCGCGTCTCCCGAACGGCGACATTCTGCTGCTCGAACGCCGCTTCTCGATGTTGGCGGGCGTCGGCATGCAGCTTCGCCGCATTGCCGCTGACGACATCAAGCCGGACGCCATCGTGGATGGCGAGGTGCTGGTGGATGTCGGCCAGCGCTATTCGATCGACAACATGGAAGGGATTGCCGTCCGCGAAGGCGAGAATGGTGACCTGCTCGTCTACATGATCTCGGACAACAATTTCAACGCGCTGCAGCGGACATTGCTACTGATGTTCCGTTTGCCGGGCGAAGGCACGAAACCGGCGCTGCCCGGCCGGTCGTCTACGCTCCCCCAAATCCCGGAAGCGGGCGCACCGTTCGGCGAAGCAGATAAGTCGGAAGAAGCTGTGCAAGAGCCCAGCTGAACTGGATCGCCGCCTCCACCAGCAGTCGTCCGCCAAGCTGTGCATCCCACACCAGCGCCGGCCGCGTGTTGAAAGCGACGGCAAATGCCGTCCCCCCGAGGAACGCAGCAAGGAACGGTGCCTTCCACCAGGGAATGCCGCGCAGCCAGTCAAAGAACAGGATGTTCACAAGCTGGCCGAGCGCCATTGCACCCACGAACGAAGCCGCAAGCGCATAGGGTGCGATTTGCCGTTCGAAATCCGCGATGAGGCCTTCCCGGAGGCCCCATGCGACGGCGCCGCCGATGAACAGCCAGGCAAGCAGGGCCGCCGTCAGGGCGAGAGCGGCGCCATAGCGGCGGCTGGTCAGATTCAGGATGAAGAAGACCAGCGGAAGCAGAAGAATGCCCCAATTCAGCCAGTCCGACGGATCGAGCAACGGATCGATGGAGGCAAGAAAGCCAAACTCGGGCGCAGGCTCGTCTCTCAGGCAGAATGCCGCCAGAAACGCCGAGCAGAGCGCCACAACCGGCAGGATCAGCCTGACAAGCGCCGTGACGAACCGGGAAACCATCCCCGGCCGGCTCACCGGCACCCGATCGATCCCCCTATCAAGCATGTTTACGCCCCCAATTACCCGCCGGGCTGAAGTCTAGCGAGCCACTGCACCAGTCGAAAGGCCGGTACCCGAATTTCGGAAATCTGGGTAAATGCCAACAAAAAAGGCGGCCAGAAGGCCGCCTTTCCCGCGAAATCCGAAATAACTCAGGCTGCAGCCGTCTGCACCTTGGCAATTTCCCGCTTGAGCTTCAGCGCGCGCGACGAAAGCTGCGCATCGGAGGCCTTCAGCAAAAAGGGGTCGAGGCCACCATTATGCTCCACGGAGCGAAGCGCATACGCTGAGATGCGCAGGCTGACCTGCCGGCCGAGCGCGTCGCTGATGAGCGTGACTTGGCAGAGATTCGGCAGGAACCGGCGACGCGTCTTGCGGTTCGCATGGCTCACATTGTTGCCGGACATCACGGCTTTGCCGGAGAGTTCGCAGCGGCGGGACATAAGGTTTTCCTTCGAAATACGAGGGGGCCGCCGCAGAGAACCGCGCAGCCCGGACAGGCGGGCACGTATAAAAGGCCCCGCACGGCCCGTCAAGGCCCGAAAACACTGCTCTAGCCGCCTTTTGTGTCACCGAGAACGAGACCGAGAAGCCGGCGGGCCGCTGCGGTGGGTGTGGCACGGCCTTCCGCAACGTCGCTCTCCAGTTCCGGGATAAGCTTGGCCGCCCTGCCATCTGCCTTGAGGGCCGCGAAGAGCCCCTCGCGGAGCTCGGTCCACATCCATGCCCGGGCCTGCGCAGCGCGCAGGCGGGTCAGCTCACCTGCCCCGGCCAGGGCATCGTGATGCTCGCAGGCGGCTTTCCATACGGCGGCGAGACCCTCCCCCTTGAGGGCAGAGGCAAGCAGCACGCTGGGTGTCCAGGCGGCATTTTTCGGCCGCATCAGATGAAGCGCCGTCTTGTACTCCAACTGAGCGCGGCGGGCAGCGGGAATGAGGTCGCCATCGGCCTTGTTGACCACAATGAGGTCGGCAAGCTCCATGATGCCGCGCTTGATGCCCTGCAATTCGTCGCCCCCACCGGGGGACAGCAGCAGGACAAACATGTCGACCATATCGGCGACCGCCGTCTCGGACTGGCCGACACCCACTGTTTCGATGAGGACGACATCGTAGCCCGCGGCTTCGGTAAGCAGCATCGCCTCGCGTGTCCGGCGCGCGACGCCGCCAAGCGTACCGCCGGAGGGCGATGGACGGATAAAGGCGTTCGGATCGCGCGCGAGAAGTTCCATGCGCGTCTTGTCACCCAGGATCGATCCACCGGTACGAGCCGAGGAAGGATCGATCGCCAGCACGGCGACCTTGTGCCCCTCGCCGGTCAGGTACTGGCCAAAAGCCTCCGTAAAGGTCGATTTCCCGACCCCCGGTGCGCCCGAGAGCCCAAGCCGGACTGCCTTGCCGGTCTCCGGAAGCAGTTCGGCCAGAAGCGCCTGTGCAACCTCCTGATGGTCGGTGCGAGACGATTCGACAAGCGTTATGGCCCGCGCCAGCGCGGTCCGGCTTCCCTCGCGAATGCCAGCCGCCAGTTGCCTTGCATCCGGGAGCCCTCTGTTGAGAGCCCGGCGCTGGGCGTGCTTTTTCTCTGTTCCGCTCATCCTCCCAGTTGCATACTTGGCTGGACCTGCCTCGTCCAGCCCTCGTGGAGGACATGGAAAGCACGGCATGGCGCCATTCAGCGCCGGTTCAGCTTGCAGGCGGGAAAGTCGCTGGATTTCTGTGGAAACGACGGGAGCGGTGGCTATGCCTTCGACCTTCAAGGACCGCAATGGATACCGGGCGTTGGCCGCGCTGGCCGTGTGCCTTGCGCTCGCTGCCGGAGCTTCCACGCCGGGCGTGGCAACGCCCGTGCCCCTGGAGCGAACCGAACCCTCGCCCGATCTTCGAGCCGACTACACCGTGTATGTCGGCGGCCTGATCGTCGCCGAAGGTTCGATGAGCGCCACGCTGGAGGGCGAGGACTACTTTCTGAAGAATGAACTCGGCTCCGCTGGCCTTCCCGGCAAGTTCTGGAACGCGCGATGGACGATGACCAGCGAAGGCCGCATCGTCGATGATGCGCTGCGTCCAAGCCGGTTCGCCTTCAGTGCCTGGGAAAAGAACGAAACCAAGAAACGCGAGATTCTCTACGACGATCGCGGTGTTCCGACACTTTCCTTCGATCCACCCCTTCCGGAGGCGGAAATTGAAAAAACACCTCCCGACGAGCGCCGGAATACCCTCGATCCGGTAAGCGCTTTCCTGCTTCCCGTAGTCGCAGACGGGAATCCGTGCGACAGGAGCATTCCCGTCTTCGACGGCAAGCGCCGCTACGACCTGCATCTTGTCTTCGACAGGGGAGACGAGCTGACGACGCGAGACAACGGCTATAGCGGCGTGGCGATCCGCTGCAAGGTTCGCGTCCAGCCAAGAACCGGTCTTGACCGCGCGAAGCTGACCACCATGCTGCAACGCCGGGACGACACCTTCATATGGCTCGCGCCCGTCAGCGGCGGGAGATTGTACATCCCCGTTCGCGTTCAGATGCGGACGCCTGTTGGCGGTGCCGTTCTCGATGTCGTGAAACTTCGCCGATACGCAGCGAAGAACGTTTCCGCCGCAGCGACGGCGGCAGAATAGGGACGCGTTACTTGCGGCCGACCTGTCGGCTGACTTCGCTGTGGAGAGCACGCAGGCGCTTCACCAGATCGTCTTCCTGCGTCGTCCCCGCAGTTTCGATCTCCTGCAACAGGCTCTCGAGACGCGACGCCAGCATGCCGTAATAGGCCTTCTGCCTGCCATCCATGTTCTCGCCGTCTGCCTCGATGGCATCCGTCATGCGGCTGCGCTTCGGGCGCAACAAATCTTCCTCGGTGCTCATGGCACCTCCGCAGATCTCGCTCATGTTGAATCCATGTAGGGCAGCCGCGTTTTCCCGGTTTCCTGACGGGAGGGCACGACTTGCCGGACAGAGCCCATAGGCGGCGCTCGGAGATCGTTGAGCGGCACGCGTGCAATGCCCATCGGCTCTATGGCCGAATGCTTGCGCGGTGAAATAGTCCGGCGTGTGCGCGGTTGCAATAGCGGCGCGGCTTCAGCGCGCTTTTGACGCACACAAAGACCGAAATCTGTGCAGTTTCGATGCCTGCCGATTTGTCAGGCAGATCAGGCGGCCTGCCGTCGTTTTTCGCGGATAAGCGCCAGAATTTCGCTCGCCGCAGTTGGAATATTCGTACCCGGACCAAAGATGGCGGAGGCACCGGCCTTCTTCAGGAAATCGTAATCCTGCTGGGGAATCACCCCCCCGCAAATGATGAGAATGTCGTCGGCACCCTCTTCCCTCAACGCTTGCGCAAGCGCTGGGACAAGCGTTTTGTGTCCGGCAGCAAGGCTCGAAATACCGATCACGTGCACGTCGTTCTCGATCGCGTCGCGTGCCGCCTCCTCGGGGGTCTGGAAAAGCGGTCCGACGTCGACATCGAAGCCGAGATCCGCAAAAGCCGTCGCAATGACTTTCGCGCCACGGTCATGCCCATCCTGCCCCATCTTCACAACCAGCATGCGGGGTCGACGGCCTTCAGCTTCCGCGAATGCCTCGATTTCCTTTGAAATCTTCATGAAGCCCTCATCGCCTTCATAGGCCTGCGCATAGACGCCCGAGATGGATTTGATCTCGGCACGGTGGCGGCCGAATACTTCTTCCATAGCGTCGGAAATTTCACCCACAGTCGCACGTGCCCGGGCAGCGTCGATCGCGAGTGCCAGGAGATTACCGTTGCCGCGCGCGCCTTCGGTGAGCGCGGCAAGAGTTGCTTTGCACTTTGCCTCGTCGCGGGAAGCCCGGACGGCTTTCAGACGCTCGACCTGCGAGGCGAGCACCTTTGCATTGTCGATATCGAGAATCTCGATGGGGTCGGCATTCGCCGGGCGGTACTTGTTGACGCCGACGATCACCTCCTCGCCACGGTCGATTTTCGCCTGACGCCGGGCTGCCGCCTCCTCGATCTTCAGCTTCGGCATACCTGTACCGACAGCCTTGGTCATGCCGCCAAGTTCCTCCACTTCCTCGATCAGCTTCCACGCCTCGCTCGCTAGCGAATGGGTCAGGCTTTCGATGTAGTAGGAACCACCCATCGGATCGATGACGTTCGTGATGCCGGTCTCATGCTGGATCACGAGTTGCGTGTTGCGCGCGATGCGGGCGGAGAAGTCCGTCGGCAAAGCAATTGCTTCATCGAGCGCATTCGTATGCAGCGACTGCGTGCCGCCGAGAACGGCCGCCATCGCCTCGATCGTCGTGCGGATCACGTTGTTATATGGATCCTGTTCGGTGAGAGAGACACCGGATGTCTGGCAATGCGTCCGCAGCATGGACGACTTCGCATCCTTCGGATTGAACTCCGACATGATCCGAGCCCAGAGGAAGCGAGCGGCACGAAGCTTCGCGATCTCCATGAAGAAATTCATCCCGATGGCGAAGAAGAAGGAAAGACGCGGCGCAAAATCGTCAACACTCAGCCCCGCCGACAGTGCCGCACGAACATATTCGCGCCCGTCGGCCAGGGTGAAGGCGAGCTCCTGAACCTGCGTCGCCCCCGCTTCCTGCATGTGGTAGCCGGAGATGGAGATCGTATTGTACTTCGGCATATTCTTCGAACAGAAGCCGATGATGTCCGCGATGATCCGCATCGACGGCTCGGGCGGATAGATATAGGTGTTGCGGACCATGAACTCCTTCAGGATGTCGTTCTGGATCGTTCCCGAAAGCTGTTCCGGCTTTACGCCCTGTTCTTCCGCCGCCACGACATAATTCGCGAGGATCGGGATGACGGCGCCATTCATCGTCATGGAGACCGACATCTCGTTCAGCGGGATCTGGTCGAAGAGGATTTTCATATCCTCGACGCTGTCGATGGCAACGCCGGCCTTGCCGACGTCGCCCACGACGCGCGGATGATCGCTGTCGTAGCCGCGATGCGTCGCAAGGTCGAAGGCGACCGACAGTCCCTTTTGTCCGGCGGCGAGATTGCGGCGGTAGAAGGCGTTGGATTCTTCCGCGGTGGAAAACCCCGCATACTGGCGGATGGTCCAGGGGCGGCCGGCATACATCGTCGCCTGCGGACCGCGCGTATAGGGCGCAAAGCCCGGCAGCGTGTCGACACCGAACCCTTCGCTCGCGATCCGGTCGAGGTCTTCCGCGGTATAAAGCGGCTTGACGTCGATCCCCTCTGGCGTATGCCAAACCAGCGAAGAGGAACCCGCCCCCTTCGTCTGCTTGGCAACCGCCGCTTCCCAGTCCTTGAGCGTCTTCTTGTCCGTCATCTCGCCTCTAACTCGCGGAATTGCCGGCAAATTCAAGCGTCGAGCATAGCACGCCGCGCTTCCGGCCCAAAAAACCGCGCGGAGTATCCGGGAAGGCGGCAGTGCGGTCAAACCTCCGGATGGGTGGGGCTCAAAGCCGTTTGTTCCCTTGCGTCAGCATCTTGCCGCTTATGCTGGTCGCCGCGCGCCGCATATCCTACGGTATCGGCGCTTCGAGGATCGTGGGCCCGGTGAAATGCGTGGGCCACGTGTTGGGGGGAACGGCCACCGGCTGATGGCCGGGAAGAAAATTCAGAGGGATGTATGTCTTTAAGCAAGATTCAGGTGAAATTTCCACGCCTCGCGATCTCCATCGTCTGTGTCGCAGCCCTGGCGCTGACCGCCTGCAGCGGTGGGGGGGCGGCTCGCAAACGGGACGCCGACGGGCGTGTTTTACCGACGCTCGCGGAGCAGGACCCATCGGGAACGCTCTATGCGAAATCCGTGAGCATGGCCGCGAACGGCGAATGCGACGACGAAACGATGAACGTGCTGACCTGCTTCGCATATCGTGGCCATGGATACGAAGGCGCGCAGACGGCTCTCGGACAATGCGAAATCGTGCTCGGCAATCCATCTGAGGGCGTCGAATGGATAAGGCGGGCGGCAAACAGCGGCTGGCCTGAGGCGCAGAAAACTCTGGCCCAACTCTACGTCCGTGGCGAAGCAATCGACCGGGATGCCGTTGAGGGAGCGAAGTGGGCAAAACTCTACACCCGCAATCCGAGTCTTCTCTCTCTCGGCGTGCAGCCCGACACGTCGATCGTGGAGGAATTTCGTGGTTCGCTGACGAGCGAACAGATCGCCCTTGCTGACCGGCGAGCTCAATCCTGGGTGCCCAAATACTGGACCCCCACCACGGAAATCGACCGCAATGTGAAGCGCAGTTGCGAGGTGGAAGGCCGCCGTCCGCCGCCCAGCCGCAAGGATTTGCCGCTCGCAACGATGCCGAACCCCTACTAAAGGGCAGAAAACAGCCATTCAAGGCCCCGCCCGGCCCGCCGGGCGGGGCCATTTTGGTCCGAATGCCTGAAATCTCCGTTCAGGGAAACTTTACCTCCCCAAGATAAACCCGATACCGGGTGGGGTTCTAACCTGGGGGAGGAGACCCCGTCGCGATGCCCGGCACGAGCATCAACACCGAAGAGTGGCACAAAAGCCCGGGAGACGAGCCGCGGGGCGACAGACCCGAGCCGGCCGCTGGACGCAATTCGGCTGTCCGCCGCGAGTTCTACCGCACCATCATGCATTCGTACCGCGCGCTGCCGATCTTCTTTCCGGCGGTCTCTGCGGCGATAGCCTTCTCCTTCGTATCGGCACACCCGGCAATCGTCGTGATTGCCTGGTGGCTCGCGATCGTGGCGATCCACATCGAATACGCGTTCTTTCAAAGGCGCTTCTTCGCGTCCGACGGAGAAACGGTCGACACGGAGAGCTGGATACGCTCGACCGCGATCCGCTACTGGCTGATGAACCTCATCTGGCTCGGCATGTTCCCGCTCTTCTGGAATGCCGGCGGCGAAATGCAGAATTTCGCCATCCTCATGATCTTCGTCGTCCATGTGGTCATGTCCTCCCAGACGGCATTCCACATCGTCTCGATCCTTGTTTCGGTAACCCTTCCCATCATGACGGCCGTCATTGCCGTCTGCGTAACAAGTTTCGAACCAGCTTACGTGGCACTCGGCCTCGGATGCATCCCGACCTATCTCTATTTGCTTCGGATCGCTCAGCATCAGCGCACGGCCGCCGTCGAAACACTCGGCCTTCGATTCCACAACGCGGACCTGATCCGCGATCTCGGCCACGCACGCGACCTTTCCGAAGCGGCACGGCAACGAGTCGAGGAAGCCAACGACCAACTCCGCCGCCGCGAGCATCACTTTCGGGCTCTGGTCGAAAACGCGTTCGACGTTGTGCTCGTGACCGACGAGAAGGCAATCATCCAGTACGCCTCCCCCGCTGCGAGCAAGCTCGGCCTCTCGCCGGACGCGCTGATTGGCATGAATAGCCTCGACTTCCTGACCAACGAACAAAAGAATGAAATTGTCGGCGACGCAGCCAGCCTGGACAGAAAAATACCGGCGCGCAGCTACGAACTTGTCGTGCCGAGATATGAAGGCCGCACGATCTGGATCGAGGCGACGCTCACCAACCTGCTCGACGATGAAAACGTGCGCGGTTATGTGATCAACCTTCGCGACATAACGGAACGCAAGCGCGCCGAGACCGAGCAGCGCAATCAGTTTCAGGTTCTTCAGGCGCTTGCCACCGGAGAATCTCTGACCGAAGTGATGTCGCGCCTTGCTCTCGGAGCGGAGGAGGCAAATCCGGGCGCGCGCGCGGCCGTGTTCCTGCTCGACAGCGAAGACGATCTCGTAATCTGCGCCGCACCTCACCTTCCCGACGGTTTCGATGCCTGGGTTTCCGGCTTCTGGGCGGAACACCGCACTCGTGGTTTCGGAAAGCTGGCCCTCTCGGGCAGGAGGGTCGTGACAACCGACCTTCAGGACGAACGGCACGGGAAGGATTTTTCCGCCTACATGCGCAAGGCGGACATTCAGACGCTCTGGTTTCAACCTATCGTTTCCCACAACGACCGGGTGATCGGGGCATTCGCACTGTACTTCCCCTTCGCCAACGAGCCTGGCAAATGGGAGGACGAATACCTCCTCGGCATCGCACATCTTTCCAGCATCGCCATTGAGCGGCGGCGTTCGGAAGAGAACCTGCGACAGGCGACAGAAGCCGCTGAACTCGCAAACCGTGCGAAAACGAAGTTCCTCGCCAATATGAGTCACGAACTGCGAACACCATTGAACGCCATCATCGGCTTTTCCGAAATCATGCGGCAGCAGATGTTCGGTCCGCTCGGAGCCGACCGCTACCGCGAATATACAAACGACATCCATGACAGTGGTCGGCACCTGCTGAACGTCATCGACGACATCCTCGACATTTCGAAGATCGAGGCCGGCCGCTACGCGCTGGAAGACGAGGAAATCGACCTCGGATCGGTGCTGCGCTGGTCGGTGGAAATGATGCGGGCCCGCACGCTCGACAAGCGGCAGATCGTTTCGCTTCAGCTACCCGATGAAATGCCGCATCTGAGAGCCGATCAGCGAGCCATGCGCCAGATAATGCTGAATCTGCTCTCGAATGCCGCGAAGTTCACGCCGGTCGACGGCAGGATCATACTTTCCTCAGCGATAACGGAGACGGGCGACATATGCATTTCCGTCAGCGACGACGGCATCGGCATCCCGCCCGACAAGCTCGAAGAAGTGCTCGAGCCCTTCGGTCAGGTTGACGATACCAATGCACGTCAGCATGGCGGCACGGGACTTGGTCTGCCAATCACGAAATCGCTCATTGAAATGCACGGCGGCAGCTTCCGCATCGAAAGTACGCTGGGCGAAGGCACCACGGCGATCATGACGCTGCCGGGCTGGCGTCTGACGTGGAAGGATGGAAACGAAAAGACCGCCGCAGGTTGAACTGCGAGCGGCCTTTCGCTATCGCGGGCGCGATATTATTCCGCGGCCTTGGCCGGGCGGTTGGCACCGATGAAACCGAAAAGATGCCCGCCCACCTTGCGCATCTGAATCTCTTCCGAACCTTCGGTGATGCGGTAGCGCCTGTGATGCCGGTAGATATGCTCGAAGGGCTTGTGCCGCGAATACCCGATCGCGCCATGCACCTGTATCGCCAGATCAGCAGCCTGGCAGACGAGTCGGTTCGCTCTGTAGTTGCACATCGAAACCTTGTCGGAAAGATATTTAGCGACGTCGGGCTTCGACATCTGATCCATCTCCCAGGCCGTCTTGTAGATGAAGTTGCGGATCATCTCACACTCGGTATGCGCTTCGATCAACGGAAACTGTATCGCCTGGTTTGACGCGAGCGGCTTGCCGAACGGCTTTCTCTGCTTGGCATAAGCAACGCTTTCATCGATGCAGAATTGCGCGGCACCGACGCCGGAGGCGGCCTGCCGGATCCGGTTCTCGTGGACGAAGTGCTGTGCAAGTTCGAGCCCGCGCTCCGGATCGCCGAGATAGGAGCCTTCGGGCACCCACACATCGGTGAAGGACACGCGCGGATGGTCGGTCGGCATGTTGAAGGTCCAGAGATATTCCTCGATCTTCACGCCGGGCGTATCGACGGGCACGATGAAGCAGGTGATGCCGAGCGCGTCGCCAGCTTTCCCGCTGGTCCGCGCGAAAACGAAGTCATGCGTCGCCACATGCATGCCTGTGTTCCACATCTTGGCGCCGTTGATCAGCCAACCGTCGACGCCATCACGCTTTTCGCGCTTCGCGGTCGTTTCCATCCAGGTGGCGTCGGACCCGTGATCCGGCTCGGTAAGACCGAAAGCGACGCGGACCGAACCGTCGAGAGATCCCGGAATGAATTTCTTCTTCTGTTCGTCCGTTCCGAAGTCGCGAAACATGAGAACGGTCGGAAAATTTCCGACCACCGACGTCTCGTTCTGAAGATCGTTGTGAAGGCCGAGACCCTTGGCTGCCAGGTGATCCCGAATGACCGCCATGCCCAGATTGGTACCATCCTTGCCGCCATATTCCTTCGGCAAGGCGTAGCGCAAATGCCCTGCCTTGTCGGCGAGCTTGCGCATCTCGCCAAGCAGTGCCTCCCAGTCATGACGCGGCAGGCCCTGATTGTCCCAGTCTGTCCTCGCATGTTCCCGGCGGTGATCGAAGAAGCGCTCATTGTCGTCACGCGCCTGAAGCGGCTTGATTTCCTTCTCGATGAAGTCGTCGAGTACGGCGAGATAGTCGGTAATTTCCTTGGGGATTCTGAAATCCATGACGGTGCCTCCCTGCTTCTCCCTCGGGTCCGTCTACCGCCCCGGGGAGATTTTTACGATGTCGATGCCCGACACTATAGACTCCGGTCCAGTCTCGGAAAGAGCGCGAAACGACCCATGCCGATGACGCCCGCCGCGACGTTGGGGAAGGCCGAACAAAAACTTGCGTTAACGGTTTGTCCGCTTAAGCCGTTGACCAGACACAACATTTAGCCGTGAACGAAGCCGGAAAACAGGACGGTCACCGATTCGGACCCGGTTCGTTCGCCCAATATTCCATTCCTTAACTCCGTGCCGGTTAACGGCACCCGGGCCTTGCTTCAGCCGGGTTTTGCGTCGAAGGTGCGCTCCGGAACATGAGTACCCCACCCCCTCAGAACACCGCTGGACACATCCGCGACGGCATCGCTGAACGCCGCCGCATCACCGCCGTTCTCGGTCCCACCAACACCGGCAAGACCCACCTCGCCATCGAGCGGATGATGGGACACGAGACCGGCATGATCGGCCTGCCGCTCCGGCTCCTTGCCCGCGAAGTCTACGACAGGGTCGTGAAGGTCAAGGGCAGCCGCGCGGTGGCTCTCATCACGGGCGAGGAAAAGATCCTGCCCGCCTCTGCCCGCTATTTCGTCTGCACGGTCGAGGCGATGCCGCTCGAACGCGAGGTCGACTTCCTCGCCGTCGATGAGATCCAGCTCGCCGCCGACCGTGAACGCGGACACACATTCACCGACCGCCTTCTCCGCGCCCGCGGCCATTCGGAAACCATGATGCTCGGCTCCGAAACTGCGCGCGGCCTCATCCAGAAGTTGCTGCCCGGCACGCACTTCATCAATCGGCCGCGCTTTTCCGAGCTGTCATGGACGGGCTCGAAGAAGATCACGCGATTGCCGCGCCGCTCTGCCATCGTCGCCTTTTCTGCCGACCAGGTTTATGCCATCGCCGAACTCATCCGCCGTCAGCGAGGCGGAGCCGCAGTGGTTATGGGTGCGCTGAGCCCCCGCACCCGCAATGCCCAGGTTGCTCTGTACCAGTCGGGTGATGTCGATTTTCTGGTAGCAACCGATGCCATCGGCATGGGGCTCAACATGGACGTCGATCACGTCGCTTTTGCCTCAACCCAGAAGTTCGACGGTAGACAGCATCGTTCGCTGCGGGTATCGGAGCTCGCCCAGATCGCCGGACGCGCGGGACGGCACATGAACAACGGCACTTTCGGCATCACCGGCGACGCCGCGGCCCTCTCCGAGGAAACCGTGTCATCAATAGAGAACCACCGGTTCGAGCCCGAACGCGTGTTCCAGTGGCGCAACCCGCATCTGGAGTTCGGCAGCATCGGAAAGTTGATGCGAAGCCTCGAGACGCCGCCGGAGCGCGCTGGCCTCGCGCGCGCGCCTGCAGCAGACGATCTCGAGGCCCTGACGCGCATGGTGCGCGATCCCGAGGTCGAGGCCCTCGCGCGCAACCCAGATGCGATCCGGAAGCTGTGGGAAGTCGCGCAGGTCCCCGACTTCCGCAAAACGCTTGCAAGCGAACACGCGACGCTGCTGGGCAGGCTCTATCTTTTCCTTATGGGAAGGGGCAGCGACAGCGCGTCCCGTATTCCCGACGACTGGATTGGCCGGCAAATCGGGACGCTGGATCGTTCGGATGGCGACATCGACGTGCTGGCCACCCGCCTGGCGCATATGCGCACCTGGACCTATGTGGCGAACCGGGCCGACTGGCTTCACAATCCTGCGCATTGGCAGGAGCGCGCGCGTGCGATAGAGGATAAGCTGTCTGACGCGCTCCATGAGCGATTGACGCAACGGTTCGTCGACCGGCGCACCAGCGTATTGATGAAACGTCTGCGCCAGAACGAGGATTTTATGGCGGCTGTGAATGGCGATGGTGAGGTTCTGGTCGAAGGCGAGTATGTCGGCCGGCTGGAAGGTTTTGTGTTCGTACCCGATCCGAGGGCCGAAGGTGAACAAGGCCGCATTCTGAGATCGGCGGCTGACCAGGCGCTGGCGCCGGAGATAGCCGCGCGGGCCCAGAAGCTCGTGACCGCGCCCGATGCCGACATCTCCCTCTCCGAACACGGGCGGATCGTTTGGGCGGGCCATCCGGTCGCCGAGCTCAAGGGCAGCGAAAATATTCTGCAGCCGCGCGTGGAACTCATCGCCGGCGAGGAACTGAACGGTCCGGCGCGCGAAAGCGTACAGGCCCGCCTCGACGCATGGCTCAAGATGCATGTGGCAAATGCACTTGGACCTCTCGTTTCGCTGCGCGATGCGACCGACATCGAAGGGCTGGCGCGCGGCGTTGCTTTTCAGCTGGTCGAAAATCTCGGCGCGCTCCGGCGCGAACAGGTCGCGGAGGACATTCGCACCCTTGATCAGGAGGCCCGCGGCCAGCTTCGCAAGCACGGAGTGCGGTTCGGCGCTTATTCCGTTTTCATGCCGGCACTGCTGAAACCGGCGCCGGCACGGTTGAAACTCATACTCTGGACCTTGTCGAGAAAAGGCGCGGACGACCCCTTCGCGGATCTTCCTCCCGCGCCCGCTCCCGGCCTGACATCGGTTCCCGCCGAACCAGATGCGCCGGAAGAGTTCTACGGGGCCCTCGGTTTTCGCGTTTGCGGAACACGTGCGGTTCGCCTCGACATGCTGGAGCGGGTTGCCGACATGATCCGCCCGATCATCGCCGCCCGCACATACAATGGCGGCTTCATCGTCACACCGGACATGATGTCGCTTGTCGGCTGTTCGGGAGAGGAATTCGCCGGACTGCTGCGCGGGCTTGGCTACCGCCTGCAGGTCGAGAAGATCGTGCCGCCCAGGCCGGTCGCGGTCGAACCCGCGGAAGAAACGTCAGTCGCGACAGAAGCCCCCACCTCTTCCGCAGCCGATGCACCAGCGGAAGAAGGAGCAGCCGCAGAAACGACTGATGCCGGCTCGGTCTCCGTGGAAACGGTTGTCTCCGATGAGGCAGTTGCTGCCGGACAACCCGCCGACACGGCATCGCTCGAGGAACAGGCGATGCCGTCAGCGCATACCGGGGACGAAACAGCGGCGGAAGCCGCCCCCGCAACAGAAGAAGCCGTTGAAATGGAGGTCTGGCGGCCGTCCCGGCGGCGGCACGGCGGCGGCAAACATGCCGAACGCAAACCGCGCCGCGAGAAGCGCAATGAGGACGGTGGCTCGCGGAACCGCAAGGACGAAAAGCAACCGCGCCGGAACACCCGCCCCGAGCAACGGAGCGACGCAAAACGAAAGCCGCAGGAACGCAAGCCGGATCCGGACTCGCCCTTCGCCGCCCTGGCCGTGCTTAAAGAGCGCGGCCGCGGCAACTGACTCCCGTGAACGATGTCGCTGGACAGCCGGGTCAGCGGATCGACCGCTGGCTCTGGTACGCGCGCTTTCTGAAAAGCCGCTCACTCGCCGGCAGCTTCGTCCAGACGGGCCGTATCAGGGTCAACGGCGAACGAATCTCCCGGGCGAGCCGTCTTGTACGGCCGGGCGACGTTCTCACCTTCCCTCTGGGTCCCCATATCAGGGTCGTCAAAGTCGTTGCAGCGGGCACCCGCCGAGGCCCCGCGCCGGAGGCGCAGCAACTCTATGAAGATCTCGATCCTCCGGCCGATCGGTCGGAAGCAGAACCGCACCGGAACGCAGATGCCGATACCGGCAGACCCACCAAGAAAGAACGCAGGGCAATTGTCGCGCTGAAACGCGGGCAATAAATCACAATTTTTCTTGTAGTTGAATACGTCTCCCGCATCGTGTAGGTAGAATTAACATGCTGACGACACTCAAATCCTTCCTGCTCGGCACGCCGGAAGAGCGGCTCGAAGAAGCGGACGATCTGCAGGTTGCGGTCGTCGCCCTGCTGATCCGGGCAGCCACATCCGACGCCGAATTCGGCACCGAGGAACGAGATGCGATCCGCCGGATCGCAGCGGAATACTTCGGGCTTTCAGCCGAAGAAGTATCGTCCCTCGTTGCGGCCGCCGAGGGAGAGGAAGCCGAGACCCTGGATCTGCACCGCTGGACTCAGTCGATCAAGCAGGCCTACAGCGAAGAGGAACGTGTCGGCCTGATCGAAAAAATGTGGGAAGTCGTCTATGCGGATGGTGTTCTCGATGACTACGAAGCCAACTTGTTGCGGCGCGTCGCGGGCCTGATATACGTTCCCGACCGCCAGTCCGGAGAAGCGCGCCAGCGCGTGATCAACCGGCTTGGAATACCGCCCCGGAAAGACTGATTTGCGTTCGGGGAACCCCGATTGAAGTGCGGACCGTTCTCGCGCCGTACGACTGGAGAGTGCGATGACCTATATCGTGACCGAAGCCTGTATTCGCTGCAAATACATGGATTGCGTCGAAGTTTGCCCCGTCGATTGTTTCTACGAGGGCGACAACATGCTGGTCATCCACCCCGACGAATGCATCGATTGCGGCGTCTGCGAACCCGAATGCCCGGCCGAAGCCATCAAGCCCGACACCGAACCGGGGCTCGAGAAATGGCTGGAACTGAACACCGAATACGCCAGCAAATGGCCGAATATAACGATCAAGCGCGATCCGCCCCCCGATGCGGACGACTGGCAAGGCGTAAGCGGCAAGTTTGAAGAGCACTTCAGCCCGGAAGCCGGCGAGGGAGATTGACGCCCTCAGCGGGGGTCGCCGGATAGCGGTTAACCGGAAAAAGACGCAGGAATCTGCGAAGAAACCGACCTATCCCCCTGTGATAACTGTCCTTTTCGTAGCCCGCCTTCCAAAGACGGGGTTTTTGTGCTATATATGTCGCATAGACAAATTCCGCGAATACCACGCGCACCTGACCGAAAGATGTATCTCTCGTCCGAATGCGCAAGGGGTGTTTAACCTGTCTCCGGCCTGCGGCTCGAAATCTCGGGATGCTGGCCGAAAATCTGATGGTGCCAGAAGCCCTGGACAGAGATCGGCTTGATGTATCCGGTGCGTATGAGCCGGTGGCCGCTTTCGACATGTCAGTTCGGTGTCATCAGCTAAAGGCCGGTCTTCTGGTCGATGACTGAGCATCGGAGCCGGTAGCGGCTCCGGCGAGGTTGCTCGACGGTCCGGCGATGGACAGGCCAGGAAGCAGTCGCGGGCGTGCAATGCGAAGCCGGTGAGGAAGGCATGGAGCCTTCTTTCGGCCTTTGGAACTTAGAAAGGCTGGGTACAGGAAAGACGATGGCGAGCAAAACGACGAAGACACCCAAGTCCAAACCGGCAGCGTCGAAGTCCTCGAAGTCGAAGGCCAAAACGGTAAAGCCGGCGGCGAAGACGACGCGCGCAAAGGCAGCGACCGCCAAGACCAAGGCGACGAAGTCGGCTCCGAAGACCAAGGCCGCTGCGAAGCCGGCGGCGAAGAAGGCCAAGGCTCCGGCGAAGCCCGCAAAAACGAAGGCGGCGGCCGCAAAGCCTGCAGCCAAGGCGGCTCCGAAGCCGAAGGCCAAGGCCGCTCCGGCCAAACCCGCGGCAAAGAAGAAGGCGCCCGAAAAGAAGGTTGCGCCGAAACCTGCTTCGAAGACAGCCGGAACGAAGCCGAGCAACGCGGCCAGCAAGCTGATGGCCGCCGCGAAGAGCCGTGCCGAACAGGCGCGTACGACCACGGAAGCGAAAACCGCGAAGCAGCCTGCACCTGCAAAGGCAGCCAAGGCCGAAGCCCCGAAGGCGAAAAGCGAGCCGGCGAAGCCCGCCGCGCCGCGACCCAACTTCAAGGCGAAGGAATTCGTGGTGTACCCGGCTCACGGCGTCGGCCAGATCCTGGAGATCGAGGAACAGGAAGTGGCGGGCCACAGGCTCGAGCTTTTCGTCATCAACTTCGACAAGGAGAAGATGACACTGCGTGTTCCCACCAACAAGGCAGGTGCGGTCGGCATGCGAAAACTGTCCGATTCCAATGTCGTGGATTCCGCCCTGGAAACGCTGCGGGGTCGCGCGCGCATCAAGCGCACCATGTGGAGCCGCCGTGCGCAGGAATATGAAGCCAAGATAAATTCCGGCGATCTCATCTCGATCGCCGAAGTTGTCCGCGATCTCTATCGCTCGGAGCGCCAGCCGGAACAGTCCTATTCCGAACGCCAGCTCTACGAGGCTGCCCTGGATCGCATGGCTCGCGAAGTCGCCGCCGTCGAACGGATCGGCGAGGATGCGGCGATAGAGCGGGTCGAACAGGCGCTGCAGGATACCGGCAAGCGCGGAGAGAAGACCCCGAAGTCCGACGACGAGGCCAGCGAAGCAGCCTGATTGCCTTGACGGAACGTCATCAACGGAAGCCCGGCTCTCGAGCCGGGCTTTTTTGTTTCGAAACGGCACCGGCGACAGAACGGAACGTTTTTTCCCGCTCCGAGTTGAAATCAGAGGGAGACGAAGCGAACGCGATCTCGCGCCAGATGCGGAAAATCAGGCGCTTTCTCGAACAAGCGGGGTGAACAGATGGCTTATATGGACACTCCAGAAACACAGCGGGCAAACCGCCGTTTCATGAAACAGGCGATGACGGTTCCCCTGCTCGACGAGGACAGGGAATTCGAGCTCGCTCGCCGCTGGAAGGAAAACCGTGACGAGCAGGCCCTGCATGAGCTGACACAGGCCTACATGCGTCTCGTCATTTCTCTTGCGACCCGCTTCCGCAACTACGGCCTGCCCTATGGCGACCTCATGCAGGAAGGCAATGTCGGCCTCATGCAGGCGGCCGCCCGCTTCGAACCGGAACGGGGCGTCCGCTTCTCGACCTATGCAAGCTGGTGGATTCGCGCCGCGATACAGGACTACATCCTGCGCAACTGGTCGATTGTACGTACCGGCACCACCGCCGCGCACAAGTCGCTCTTCTTCAACCTTCGCAGACTGCGGGCGCTGATCGCGAACGGCACCCGGCAGAATCTGACCGAGGAAGATCGCATCTTCATCGCGAAACGGCTCGGTGTCGGAACCGTCGACGTGGCGGCAATCGACGCGCGTCTGATGGCCGGAGACCGCTCTCTCAACGCTCCCGTCGGCGACGCCTCCAACGAAAGCGCGGTGGAGTGGCAGGACCTCCTGACTTGCGAGCGCCCGCTTCCAGACGAAGAAGTGATGGAAACGCACGACAGCGCACAGAGATCACAGTGGATCGAGGATGCTCTTGAGAGCCTCAATGAGCGCGAATTGACGATCATTCGGGAGCGGCGGCTGCAGGACAATGCGGTGACCCTCGAAACGCTCGGGACTCGCCTCGGCATTTCGAAGGAACGCGTGAGGCAGATCGAACATGCCGCACTGCGGAAGCTGCGGGACGCATTGCTGGACAAGGTTCCCGACCCCGAAGAGGCGGGTCTCCTCGCCTGAAGAGCGCCTAGTCTGAAACGATCTTGAAACGCTCGCCGGCCGAAACGCGCTGGCCGGGTTCCAGCCCGTTCAGCACGCGAAACCGGTCCGCCTGAAACTCTGAGTGAACCATGCGTGATGCGAGCGTGCCGATATTGTCGCCAGCCCTTGCGGTGACGATCCGTATCCGCAAGGGTTTCACGGCGCGCGCTTCGGCTGCGGAAATCTTCCGGAAACTCAACACCATCTCGCGCATCGCCGAATCGTACTGCTGGCCCGCCTGCGGCAGCGTCCCCGTAAGGAAGCGGTATACGCGATCCTCCGAGAACTCGATGACGACAAGCCGTGCGTTGTAGTCGCCGATCTTCGTCGTGGCGGTCGCGGCTTTCATACCGTTCACGGTGAAACGTTCAAGGCCGCCGAGCCGCACACCCTGTGCCCACTCATTCGCCAGGTACTGACCGATCTCCATGCCGGCGGCCTTCCTGCCCGCATCGAATTTTGCAACGCTGCGTTGCGGGCCCTGGATCGCCACCGCAGACGGTGCATTCATCACCGTGAAGCCCGGAGGGGCTTCGAAGGAGAAACGGAGGACGGGGTGAATGAACGTGCGGTCGCGGACGACGCCTTCGGAAGGATCGTCCCCATAGAGCATGCCGTCGATCGCCGAGAGATACGCGTCGCGGGAACGGGCCCGCCCGGACGGCGGCGCGCCCGTGTCCTGCGCGTGCCGTCTCGCTGCCGCAACCCGTTCAGGTGTTGCCGGATGGCTTGAAAGCCAGTTGTTCTGCGAAGCGTCATGCGCAGCACCGGCCATCTTCGCCTCAAGCTGGTCCTGGGCGTTCATCGAGTGCAGGAAATCGGCTGCGGCATAGGGGTCGTATCCGGCATTTGCGAGATACCGGACGCCCAGCATGTCCGCTTCGTATTCCTGGTCTCGCGAATAGCTGGCGAGGAATCCCTGGCCGCCAAGCCCGACAACCTGGTTGACCGCGCTGCTGCCTACGACCGCACCGAGAACCGCGCCCAGAACCGATGTTCCGAGGGCCGCCGTCTGCCGCTGTGCGGAGTGCCGCGCAGCAACATGGCCGATTTCGTGTCCGATGACGCCTGCGAGTTCCGCCTCGTCGTTGACCAGGGCCATCAGCCCGCGCGTGACGTAGACATAGCCGCCGGGCAGCGCGAACGCGTTGACGACGGGGCTGTCGAGCACCGTGACGCGGTAGGGATTGCTCGGCTGGTTCGTCGCCCGGACGATGCGCGCCGTTACCCCGGCAACGTAGGCGCCGAGCTTCTCATCGTCATATGCGCCGCCATAGGCTTCGAGAATTTTCGGATGCGCTTCGGCGCCCGCCTTCGCCTCCTGTGCGGAAGACATCAGCGGTGCGATTTGCCTTTCGCCTGTCGCCGGATTGGTCGTGCAAGCGGCAAGCACCAGCCCTGCGGAGACAAGCGGCAAGGCAGAGGAGAAAAGCTTCTTCAACAACACGGAAACAGACACCAGGATCCTCGATTTCGTTCCGGTACGCCCGGCTATCCGCACGGCGGAACTAGTTATTCCGTTCCAGCAACTCGATCTCCTCGGGATGGGTCGCGGAAATCTCCGGTCCATTGTACCGGTCCACCCAGCCGCGCACGCGAATCCTCTGCCCCGAAAGCACAGATGCCGCCTCGTCGTCCGTGGAAAGGAGAGACGACCACGGCTCATGCTCCAGAAAGAGCCTAGCGTTCTTGTCGTTCACTGTCACCGTGAAGTCCTCCCGGTAGTCGTCGCCGAAGTTGAGATAGATGCGCCCACGCACCAGCGCTGCGGAAGAAATCTCTCCTTCAACGAGTTCGAACCGGCCGACACGTTCGCCAAGAAGCGCTTCGTTCGAAGCGTCGCGAATGTCGTAGAAGGGGTCCTGCCAGATTTCGAGACCGGCCCTTCGCGCGCTTCGCTCCGCTTCCAGAAGTTCCGAAGCACATGCCCTGTTGTCCGGGAATGTGTAGACGCGGGCGAGTCCGGCGCGAAGCATTTCCCGCTGCAGCCACAACGCTTCCTGTCCCTGCCCCGCAAAGACATGAGCGAGGATACGGCCATGCCTGTCGATGCGGGCCCCGCCATATTTCAAGGTAATCGTCTTGCTGGCGAGGAAAGCGGCAAGAGCCTGCCGTGCCTCCTCCGCTTTCGGCCAGGGCTCGAAGCCCGCGCGGCCAAGGGGCAGCTTCGGGGCCTGAATGCCGGTCAGACGAACTTCCCGGCCATCGTCGAGCAGAAGCGTGTCCCCGTCGATCACATCTTCGACCTGCAGACCTTCCTCTCCGGTTTCGAGATCGCATTCCGCCGCGCGCCCTGTCGCAGGAGAGAGCATCGGCAGCAAGAGCACGGAGAACCATGCCGCAATCGCCAGGCATCGCGATGGCGGCCGGCGCCGAAGCGCGGCAGCAGCCGAAGACATGCCATTCACTGCATACGGATCGCTCAGGCCGTCCCCCCGGGTCGTGAAGCTTCGGTTCTCAAGGCGATGATCGCCGCCTCGGTGCGATTGCGCACGCCGAGCGTTTGCAGGATCGCGTTGACGTGGAGCTTGACGGTCGCAATCGAAATTCCGAGAACCCGCGCAATCTCCTGATTGGAACGGCCTTTCCCGATCTCGGCGAGCACTTCCTTCTGGCGGGGTGTCAGCTTCTGGTGACTTGCCGCAGCAAAGGACTGGGAGGACTCCGGCAGGCCGTCCGCCTGCGCCGTCAGCAATATGTCGGGCACATACCGTCCCCCCATTTCCACGAGCCTGAGGGCGCTCTCGACGAGGTTGATGCCGATATTTTTCGGAATGAACCCCGCAGCCCCGAGATCCATGATGTCGCGAATGAAACCGGACGACACGCGATCGCTGAAGACAACCACCCTGGCTTCCGTCGCGGAGAGAAAGTCCTCAAGCACCGCGATATCGGCAGGCGCCGCCGGACTGCCAATATCGATCAGAATCAGGTCCGAAGCACTCGGGTCGGCCCCGTTGCCGGCGCGCGGAGGGCAGACAACACGCACACTCCCGGCGGGATAGAGCCGGTTCGCGATTGACGACAGCCCCTCGCAAAAGATCGGCTGTTCGCCGGTCACGAGTACACGCATTTACCCCTCCCCCGCATGGACATCGCGCCGCCGGCCCCTGCAGAACCAGAGCTCCCGCGATCCGGACAGGCCCGGCTTCGGTGGATAGAATCGATATCAACCTTTGAGCGTACAGCTAAATATTTAGGGCCATTTGCGCGCCGGGGCAAAGGCCGCCCGGGGGAACGCTGCTCTCCGGAGATTGCAGGCACGCGGCGGCTGACGTAGGTTTCGCGGCGCGGCGCGCTTTCCGGCGGGCTGCGCCATTGCCATTGCGTCTTGTGACCCCGTAGCTCAGCAGGATAGAGCATCAGATTCCTAATCTGAGGGTCGCGCGTTCGAATCGCGCCGGGGTCACCACTCACATGTTCGATGCGGCCGAAGTCCTCCTCGCGCGCACGGAGCGGGCGCCCCGGCTTGTCGCGCCCAAGCCGGAGCGAGACGCACTCACCAACCGGATGTCGCAAATGGCGCAAGGGTTGCTCCACTGGTATAACTTTGTTGGTACCTGCTAAACCCAAAATACAAAGATATCTTTGCATATGTCAACAAGAAATCTTGGCGCCGGGGCATAGCCACCGTGACCGCCCCGTTGCACAGGAAAACCCGCCGGAATGTGCCGGAAATCCCTCGATCTGAGGATCGGTCCGTACCGGGACGGTATCCCGACGCGGGTGATTTCTCGTGACGGTCGCGGCGCGCCTGGTCCAGATACGCCGATTTCTTGGTCTTTCGCAGAAGGACATGGGCAAGCGAGTCGGCGTCTCGGGAACGACCTGGCAGAACTACGAGCTCGAAAACGCATCGCCAAATGCGCATGTGCTCGCGCATCTGTCGGGCGAAGGCTTCGACATGAACTGGGTGCTGACCGGCCAGGGCGACATGAGGGGCGGCACGCCGAAGCTGGAAACGAAGGAGGCGGGCTTCTCCGAACTCGGACCCCGCGAACTGGCGCGCGACGAGATCGGCGGCGCGGGCCGGCATGTGCTGGTGCCGCGGCTGACGCTCCGGACGCTCGAGGGAGAGACGGGCGGGCGGCTGACCGTCGAGGAGCGGACCATGCTCGACACGATCTCGTTCCGCCGCGACTTCATCGAACGGGACCTGAAGACCGGAACGACGACCCTCGTCGCGGTCGAAATGCCGGACGACGCGATGCAGCCGACCTTCAATGCGGGCGACATCCTTCTCGCCGACACCTCGGACCCGCAACTGCGCGGCAGCGGTGTTTACGTCTTCGCGAGCGGCGGCGCGCTGATGGTGAAGCGGCTGCAGATGAAACTCGATGGCGGCCTGACCGTTTCAAGCGACAATGCCGAGCGCTACCCGCCCGAAGAGATTGAGCGCGACGCCCTCGACAGGGTAAAGATCGTCGGCCGCGTGATCTGGCGCGGCGGACGCCTCTGACGAAACCGGAACCGCGCGCCACGATGAAGAACCCGTCTCCCCTTGCCGCCGATGCGAAACGCATCCTCGTCATCAAGCATGGCGCCTTCGGCGACGTGATCCAGGCGGAAGGCGCATTGCACGACATCCGCGAGAACCACCCGGACGCCCATATCGCGGTGCTGACCATGCCCGCCTATCGCGCGCTGCTCGCACGCTGCCCGTATCTCGACGAGGTGATGGTGGACGAACGCGCGCCGCGCTGGCGCCTCGACAGGATGCTTGCGCTCAGGAAGCGGCTCCGCGACGCGAAGTTCGACATGGTCTACGACCTGCAGAACTCGAAGCGCACCGCCTTCTACCATCGCTGGATGCTGAGCGACCGCCGCTGGTCCGGCACGGCGAAAGGATGCAGCCATCCGCACCGCGCCGAGGAGCCGAAGAAGATCCGGACACTCGACCGTCTCGCCGGGCAGCTCGAAGATGCGGGCCTCACGATACGGCACACGCGAAAGCCCGACGTCTCATGGCTCGCGGACGATGTGACGGCGCTGCTCGAAAAGGCGCATGTGATGCGCTCCTATATCGTGCTGGTGCCGGGCTGCTCCGCGCGCCACCCGCAGAAGCGCTGGCCGCATTACGGCGCGCTCGCGGAGAAACTGATCGATGCGGGATACACCATCGTGATGGCGCCGGGCCCGGACGAGATGGAGCTTGCGCGCACGATCCCCGGCATCCGCCTGACCGACACGCATGGACTGCTCACCTGGTACGAGCTTGCGGGCGTCTTCAAGCGCGCGCTCTTCGTCGTCGGCAACGACACGGGGCCGAGCCACCTCGCCGCGCATATCGGCACGCAGGGCCTCGCCCTCTTCGGCAACTACTCGCCGGCCGAGCGCACCGGCATCATCCGCGAGAATTTCGGCGTGATCGAGGTGGAAGACCTCGCCGCCCTTCCCGTCGAGCGCGTGTTCGACGAAGTGACGCGGCGGATCGAGGCTCACTCGAATTCGGTGTAGGACTTTTCTTCGACGATGGCCGAACCGGTGAGGAGATTGATCTCCTTCTTGAGCGCGGCGCGCTTGTCGTTCTGCTTGTAGACGGAGCGCGCGAGCTCGACGAAGGCGGCGCCGAAATCCTTGTCCGCCTCGCACTGGCGGATGTCGTCCTCGATCACCCAGAGCGCTTCGTTGACGGATTTGAGCTCGCCTTCGAGGCGGCGCATCTCCGCGCTGTCCTCGAGGTTCGCGTTGCGCGCGTCTTCGAGTACGGCAAGTTCGTGACGGACATTGGCGAGCTTCGCCGCGTCCGACATCCGCTCCGACTTGATGCGCAGGATGGTGATCTTGTCGATCAGTTCGCCTGGGCCGACCTCGATCATGACGGGCTTGGCGTCTTGCTTCTGTGACATGGAGGCTCCGGCGTGGCGGTTCTGAACCCGCTCCCTATAGCGCAAAGGGAGCGCCCGTGTCATCTCGCGTGCAATTCGTTAACGCCGTTTGGAAGAAACGCTTGCGCGGGCGCGGCCGCCCTCCGAAAATCGCGCCCTGACCGAAGCCGATGAATGCGAGGCCGATGTCCCTGATCTCCAGACTGCTGGACCATTTGCGCTCGAGCGACATGCCCGAGGAGCGCCATGCCGCGCGCGCCTCCGCGCCCGTGCTGATGGTCGAGATCGGCGGCTATGCGCACAAGGCGCGCGACTGGTCGGCGGGCGGCGCCTGCATCGAAGGCTTCGCGGAAGCGGTGGCGATCGGAAACATTCTGAGCGGACATCTCTACTGGGCGGGCGACAACCGCCGGCTCGGCTTCGCGGCCGAAGTGATGCGCCTCGATCCGGGCGGCGCGCTGGCGCTCAGATGGCTCGACCTGCCGCTCGCGATCCAGCAGGAAATGGAAGCGCAGATCGGCTGAGCCCGCCGCTGCGTCAGTTGCGCGCGCTTTCCCAGGCGCTAGGCTCTCCCCAAACGAAACCGAGGGAGAGAGACATGACCGGCTACAAGACGCTCATCGTGAAGAAGGAAGGCGCGGTCGACTGGCTGACGCTGAACCGGCCCGACGCGCTGAATGCGATGAATCCCGAACTCGTGGACGAGCTGCAGGACTATTTCGGAAGGCTCTACACGGATCATTCGGTCCGCATCGTCGTCATCAGGGGCGCGGGCCGCGCCTTCTGCGCCGGACTCGACCTCAAGGACCGCTCGAACCGCGACGACAGCGCGACGAGCGGCAGCCCGCAGGCGGGGCTCGTTTCCCAGCGCCGCATCAGCGAGATCGTGATGCGCATGCGCCGCTGCCCGCAGGCGATCATCAGCCTTGTGCACGGACCGGCCTGCGGCGGCGGCTTCGCGCTGGCGCTCGCATCCGACATCCGGATCGCAGGCAAGAGCGCGCGCATGAACGCCGCCTTCATCCGCATCGGCCTGTCCGCCTGCGATATCGGCGTGAGCTACTTCCTGCCGCGCCTCGTCGGCGTCACGATTGCATCGGAACTGATGATGACGGGCCGCTTCATCAATGCGGACCGCGCCGAACGCGTCGGCCTCGTTTCGGAAGTGGTGGAGGATGAGAAGCTGGAGGAAGCGGCAAGGCCTTACATCGAGGAAATGCTGACCACATCGCCGCTCGGCCTGCGCCTCACGAAGGAATGCCTCAACATGTCGGTCGATGCGGGAAGCCTCGAAGCGGCGGTCGCGATGGAGGACAGGAACCAGATTCTCTGTGCGCAGACGAAGGATTTCCGCGAAGGCATTTCGGCGTTCCTCGAAAAGCGGAAACCGGCATATACGAATAGCTAGACGCTACGTTTTCTCTTCTCACCCTCCCCGAGGGGAGGGTGGAAGAGAGAGGAAACAAGAGAAGTGCCTGCGCCGCAGTTACTTGTCCGCGCACGAAAACGGCCGCTTCGCTGCCCCGCGAAGCGGCCGCTCGTCCACCCAGGTCTCCCCCGCAGGGTGGAATGCGTCCTCAGAAGCTGAACACGAGGGAGGCCGTGAGGTCGTCCACGTCGTCGGTATCCATGTCGTAATGCGTCCATTCGGTCCGGACCGACATGTTCTCGGCCACGGCAAATTCGGCACCCGCGCCACCGAGCCAGCTCGTATTGCGATCGTCGCCGGGCTCGTCGTAATTGTGACCGCCGGCCTTGGCATAGAGAGAAACGCTGTCGTTGAGCGGCATGCCGACAAGGAATTCGGCACCGACCGTGTCGACGTCGCTGCTCACGCCGGCGACCGTGATGTCGGCGAGATCGGCATAGAACATCTGCACGGCGAGATACTGGTTGAGGCGGTAGCCGCCGAAGCCGCGCCACGTCCAGTCGTCGTCATTGTCGGACCAGCCCCAGCCGAGACCGCCACCCGCATAGAGACCGCGCTGGAAGGCCGTGGTGTTGAACTGGTTGGTGTCGTTCATCGTATCCTGGGCCGCCGCGCCGTTGGCGAAACCGGCGAGACCCACAGCGACGCCTGCGGCGCAGAGGATGCGTGTGAAGTTTTTCATTTCTCAGAGCCTCGTATCGTTCACGAAGCCCCCGCAAGCCCGGGCGGAGATTGACCGCCGTTGCGCGGCCGCGCAAGGGGCCGTTGCATGGCGGCCATGCCGGATTTTCGCCGCAATTCGCAAAAAACCGCTGCGGCACAAGGCTTTTTTGCCCGCTCTGAAATTATGGAGAGTGCGCGGCGCGTCTCTTTCAGGCGAAAGCGTGACCGCTGCGCAACAGATTGTGTGAGTCAGATTGCAGGCGTAACGCGGGTGAGAATCGGTTCCGACCTTCCGGATACGGAGGTAATTGCACGCCACCCTCCCCTCGGGGAGGGTCAGAAAATTCGAGCACAGCGAAGAATTTTGTGGGGCGGGGGTTGAACCCCTCCGCCCCCGCCCCGAACGGCTTGCAGCCGTTCGACCCTCCCCAGTCTTGGCGGCTTGTCCGCCAAGGCAGACAAGCTGGGAGGGTGGGAAAGAAGGATCCTTACGGGACGCTACTTCTTCCGCTTTTCCATCTTGCCGCTGCTCATGTCGATGAGCGGCATCATGCGGACCGTCGATGTCGCCTTCGCGACGACGGCGCCTTCGGCATTCTTGAGATTGCCTTCGAGGAAGATGGTGGAGCGGCCCTTGCGCTCGATCCAGGCTTCGGCGACGAGAAGGCCGGGCATGGCAGGCGCGAAGAAGCTCACCTTGATCTCGAGCGTCATCGGCGTCATCTCGAAATTGGTGGCGGCCATGGCGGCGCGCGCCATCGCGGCATCGATCCAGCCGGTGACGAAACCGCCCTGCACCACGCCGCCCGAATGGCACATGCGCATTTCGGCCTGACACTCGATGGCGGCGCGGCCGGCCTCGCCGTCCATATACAGGGTACGGACGATCCCGAGGGACTCGCCGAGGCCGTCCCGTCCGCTCTCCTGGTCGAAATGTTTTTCGGGCGCAATCGTCTCTGACATGTTTCCGCTTTCGTGAATTCCGGTGGCGCGAGTTTAGGCTTTTTCGGGCCCGCGCCGCGAGCCGATTCCGGTTCATCGCCGCGCCGCGCCCTGCTCGCCACTGAACAGGGGCGGGGATAAACCGGCCTCGAAACGGGCGACTGTCACCGAACTGTCATGAAAACGTTACAATCGCTGTTCGGGCGCCGCGCGGGCACGGCGCCGGAAGACTTGTCCCCGCTTTCGGAGGGCTCGACGCTGCGGCGGGGGCGGGCGAGACTTATCCCCGGAAACGGGATCGAGAGGACGGGGATATGTTTTTCGGCGCGCGGGCGCTTTTTTTCGGCCTTTTGTTTCTCCCCGCCCTCGTTTTCGGAGGAACGGGGATAAAGGGCGCGGCGGCGGACACCGTCCGCGTGATGAGCACGGGCGAGTACGAGGAGGCCCTCGCCTTCATCGAGGACACGAAAGCCGTCATGGCGGAGGCGGAAGCGGCGCTTGGAAGTGAGGTATCACGCAGAGACGCAGAGACGCAGAGGCGCAGAGAGACGACCTGGACTTGCGGCTCGATATGCTCCGCAGGCTGATGACGGCGGCCGCGCAGCGCGACCGGATCGGGGCGAAGGACATGGTGACGCCGGAGCGCGAACGCGCACGGGACGTGATCGGACGCGCGGGCGCCATCGAGGACCCGCTTCAGGATTTGTGGGCGGCGTGGTCGCGGAGGGCGCGCGGATTGCCTGCTCACACTTTTACCGAGCATACTCGCTGACGGCAACAATCGCTGGGGGACGATCCATGATATTCCGCGCGCTTTTTCTTCTGCTCCTGCTGCCGCTCGTCGCAGGCTGCAACAAGGGTATCGACATGGCACCCGCCATGACGGCATGGCAGGACATGACGCCATCCGTGACGTCCTTCGACGAGATGAAGTTCACGCCCGTGCAGGTTCCTGCCGTCGTTGCAGATACGTTCGCCGTCGGCAATCCGGTCTTCGATTTTGGCAGTGACGGCACGAGCTACTTCCGGGCCTACGCACTGCCGGAAGCGGCCTCGCCATACGTTCTGGAGGTGACAAGCGACCGCGCCCAGTACAGTTGCGCGCCTTGCACCATGGGCACGCTGATGCCGGACGTGCTTCTTCTCGATGCCGACAAGAAGCCCATCGGAAAGGCCGCCTTTCAGAAACCGGCCGTCGACTACGGAGACGGCGAGGGGCTTCGCCGTTATGTCTGGACGACGATCACGCCCGAAATGGGCGCGCGTCATGCAGTCGTCTACACCCCGAGAGCAAGCATAGGCAGAGAAGAAACCGGCTACATTGCAGGAGGCGGCGGCGTCGCCTATGCCGGGGGGCTGTTTATTCCCGTGCCAGGGCCATACTACAAATCGACGGGCATGCCGATCGGCTCCATGCGCTTCGTTCTGCGCCTGCCGGAGAGCGAGTAAGGCGGAGGACCGGCGCGGGGCTCACGACCGCGCCGCTTCTTCCTCGCTGACGAATTCGGCGACGCAGAGGACCTTGTCGACCGCGTCGTCGCTCTCGCCGAAGGGGAGCAGCAGCACCGTGTAGTGGACGAAGGTGCGGTCGCGATAGAGCCAGCTCGCGGACGCCGTGTGCATGTAGGGCGCGCGCTCGGTTGTGCAGAGGCGGAGCGGCGAGAGCGCGACCTCCGCGTTGGCGCCGAAGATCTCCTCGGGCGTCTTGCCGACCGGATTGCCGGCGCCGAAGAAGTCGGCGATCACCGAGCCGACGACGCGGTAGCGCCAGGTCTCGTCCGGCAGCACGTCGAGCATGAAGATGAGGGGCAGGTACTTGCGCACCTCCATCGGGTTGAAGTCCGCGCGGGAGGGAAAGCGGCGCGTCCCCCGGAGCCGCTCCCAGTAGTCGAGCACGGCGAGCGGCCCCTCGGCATGGAGATGCGCGCGGATTTCCGCGGGCGCGCCCCAGTATTCGGACAGCACCGCCGGCGACGGCGGCGCGCCCTTCGCGGCCGACCCCGCCAGCGCGGAATGATGTTGGTCTTCCATGGACAGTCCCCTCGCCCACCTCCGGGAGGTCGATCTTGCGGAGGAGGGCTTAAGAGAGGGTTTAGAGGAACCAGCTTGCCCGGATTATACCAATATTTATATAATCCGGCATGGGCGCGCTGATCAGGTGGACCGCGCGAAAGGAGTTGAGTATGGCGGAGAAACCGAAGGTCTATGACAGCGTCTGGCAGGCGCTCGCGAAGGACGAGGCGGAGGCGCAAACGATGCGGCTGCGCGCGGACCTGCTCATCGCGCTGCGCGACCGGGTGGCATCATGGAAGGTGACGCAGGCAGACGCCGCGAAACGGCTCGGCATTTCCCAGCCGCGCCTCAACAACATGCTCCGAGGACGGATCGATAGCTTCAGCCTCGACATGCTGACGAAACTCGCCTGCCGCGCGGGACTGAAGGTGGAGATGAAGTTGCGGAAGGCGGCTTGAGGGGCAGGCGGATCGTTTCCGGCGCGCGCCAGTATTCGGAGCGCACAGCCGACATAGGCGGCGCGCCCGTCGCGGCCGATCCCGCCAGCGCGGAATGATGTTGGTCTTCCATGGACAGTCCCCTCACCCCCCCTGGGAAACAACGATTTTTGCCCGGGAGGGCTTAACGGGGGGTTACGTCTGGGAGAAGTGCTGACTCACTGCAGCGTTGATCCGAAGACGGAGTAATTGGATGGCATCGACACATTGTCGTTCAGGAGGTCTTGAGAGAGTTTTTCGCTCAAACTCTCTAACGGTCCAGTGACGTCATCCACTTCTCCAGACGATCAGGATCGGTAACAAGCAATTGGCCTCCACGTGCTAATTCTATCACTTGATATTCGACACCCCTTGGAAAGCGATCCCCCCTGTCCGCAGAAATGTTCAACGGAAAAATAGGCCAAAGTGTCGATACATATGATATCGGCTCTCCATCGAGATGAGAGTCATCGTAACTCGAACATACTATGCCGCACAGAGAACCGTCTTCGTCCACCACCGCGCCTCCACTCATGCCACCATCGAACCTAGCGGCAACTCGGTAACATGGAAACGGCATCACTACAGCGTCTCGCCGAAACTCATGTATCTCCCTAACGGTACCGACGGAGGACATCATTTCGTCCCTCAAATCCAAATGCTTTACACCCGCAGCATCTTTGGTGACCGTCAGTCTTGACTTCCGGAATCCGAACGCTGCGACAGTCGCATCTGGTTTAGGGGGAAACGGATTGATTCTTAGGGATCTGTGCACAATCGGAGAGTCGTTGCTACGCCTGGGATTAGCGCCCAATTGAAGTAAAGCAATGTCTGAATGCGGACACGCCCAAGCTTGCCTCACATCCCAAACGACGTACGAAGGTCCGGGAAGCACTTGGACAGCAGAAAGGCTATTGTAGACCTCCACGCTTCGCGCATCGACTTCCGGTGGCACGTCCCAAACATCGCTAAACACATGTTTCGCGGTGAGCGCCAAGTGCCCGGTGACAAGTGTGGCAGTCGCCACCGCGTAGGGATTGTCCGAGTCGAAATTGACAATCAACCGTAGTACTACCGCGGAAAGAGAGTTTTCCGGAGGAAGCCTTTCAAATGGCTTGTCCAAAGGAAAGCTCATAAGGAAACGTGCCTCAAGTGGTCAACCGATTCGTACACTGACGAAGAACATAAATAGAACAGATTTTACAAGTCTGCAAGAGAGCGCACCTGCGTACCCCCTCGACATCCCTCCCCTTTTCCTTCATATTCCGCGACGCTTACTTACAAAATTGAAGGCAGCGGGAAGCGGCCCGGGTAAGCGGTTTGCGGCCCATGCCGTGGTCATGATTGACGCTGCGGCGGCGGGGGCTTAAGCCCTTTCGGTGTGGCGTCTGGCCGGGCCGGAGCCTTTCAGGAAGGCGTGGATGGCCCGGATGAACCGGGCCATGACGGCTTGAGAGAGACGGTGCCGGAGCCCGCCGGGCGGAGTGTGCCGAAAGGCCCATGGGCCCCGGTGTTCCCGGCTTTCGCCGGGACAGGCGCCGGGGTGACACTGAAGGGTTGGAATCGCGGTGCCGGAGCCCCGGATACGGAGCTAATGGCAACGTGGATTGGGTCCCGGCAACAAGTGCCGGGATGACACCGAGTTTTTGGTGAACGCCGGGACGAGCCCCGGGATGACACTGAGGTTTTTGGCGGGCACCGCGAGGTGCCCTCGCAACGACACTGAGTTTTTGGGAGAAGCCTCCCGCCGAGCTGCAATACGCAAGAAGAGTTCATTCAGAAGCCCCGAGCGAAGGAGCGCGCAGATGCCGAGCTACAAGGCCCCCGTGGAAGACTTTCTCTTCCTGTTTCACGAGCTGCTGGAAATCGACAAGCGCAAGGAAGTGCCGGGCTTCGAGGAGCTGACGCCCGACATGACGCAGGCGATCCTCGAGGGCGGCGCGAAGTTCTGCGAGGAAGTGCTGCAGCCGCTGAACCAGGTGGGCGACGAGCATGGCTGCACGATCGAGAACGGCGTCGTGCGCACGCCCCCCGGATTTAAAGAGGCTTTCCAGAAATATTGCGAGGACGGCTGGAACCGTCTCGGCGCGCCGGCGGAAGCGGGCGGCGCGGGGCTGCCCTCCGTCATCACCTTCGCCTTCACGGAAATGGGCATGTCGGCGAACCAGGCCTTCTCCATGTATCCGGGCCTGACGACCGCGGCCTACTCCGCGCTCTGGGCGACGGGCGAACCCTGGATGAAGGAACATGTCGCGAAGAAGATGATCTCCGGCGAATGGACCGGCACCATGTGCCTGACGGAGCCCCACTGCGGCACCGACCTGAAGCTGATGAAGACGAAGGCGGTGGAGCAGGAAGACGGCACCTACCGCATCACGGGGACGAAGATCTTCATCTCGGGCGGCGACCACGACATGACGGACAACATCATCCACATGGTGATCGCGAAGGTGCCGGACGAAGACGGCAAGCTCGCCAACGACCTCTCGACGGTCAACTTCTTCATGGTGCCGAAGATGCTGGTCGACAAGGAGACCGGCGAGATCACGGGGCGGAACGGCGTCTCCTGCGGCTCCATCGAGAAGAAGATGGGCATCAAGGGCAACGCGACCGCGGTGCTGAATTTCGACGAGGCGGTGGCGTATCGCCTCGGCGGGCGCCCGCCGGAAAAGAAGACCGAGACCGGCGAGAAGAAGAAGTCGAAGTCGGCCGGCATGGCCGGCATGTTCGGCATGATGAACGGCGCGCGCATGGGCGTCGGCATTCAGGGCATCGCGATCGGCGAAGTCGCCTACCAGAACGGCGTGACCTACGCCAATGAACGCCTCGCGGGCCGCTCGCTCACCGGCGCCAAGAACCCCGACGGCCCGGCGGACCCCATCATGGTGTTCCCGGATGTGCGGCGCCTGCTGATCTCGTCGCGCTCGTTCGTGGAGGGCGCGCGCGCGCTCGCCATGTATGTCTCGATGCTGTTCTCGCTGCAGATCTTCGGCAAGGACGAGAAGGAACGCGAAGAGGCCGCCGACATGGCGCAGCTGATGACGCCGATCATCAAGGCCTTCTTCACTGACAAGGGCTTCCAGGCGGCGAACGACTCGATGCAGGTGTTCGGCGGGCACGGCTATGTGCGCGACCACGGCATGGAGCAGTTCGTGCGCGATGCGCGCATCAACCAGGTCTATGAAGGCGCGAACGGCATCCAGGCGCTCGACCTTGTCGGCCGCAAGATGACGGCGAAGGGCGGCCGCGCGACCATGACCTTCTTCGCGAAGATCGAGGAGTTCATCAAGGAGAACGAGGGCGACGCCGAGATGAAGCCCTTCATCGAACCGCTGGAAGCGGGCTACAAGCGGCTCGGCGAAGCGGCCGGCTGGCTGATGGAGAACGCGCAGAAGAACTACGACCATGCGGGCGCGGCCTCCTACGACATGCTGAACATCTTCGGCACGGTCGCGCTCGGCTGGATGTGGGCGCGGATGGCGAAGGTGGCGCTCGCGAAGGTGAAGTCGGGCGAAGGCAACCAGGACTTCTACAAGCGCAAGCTGACGCTGGCGCGCTACTGGATGGAACGCGAAATGCCGATGACAAGCGGCTGGCTCGAACGCGCCAAGCAGGGCGCCGACGGCTACATGGAGCTCGACGCGGCAAGCTTCTGAGGCTTCGGATTATGATTGAAGAAGGGCGCTTCGCGAGAGGCGCCCTTTTTTGTTTGCTCAAACTTCATTGTCATCCCGGCGAAGGCCGGGACCCACTCGCAGATCAACTTGCCGCAGCAAGGGATATGACCGGAGACCAGCAGCAGTCTCCGGCGCAAGAACCGCACTTGCTGAGGGAACCAATGGGTCCCGGCCTTCGCCGGGATGACACTTGTGGGTGCAGTGACGCGGAATAACATTTCACATTCTTGTCAGTTGACGGATGAACGCTGCGGCGCGAAAAAGCGTTCATGGAAGGCGAACTCACATTCACGCGCGTGACGCCGGCGGACCGCGGGACGCTGGAGGAGCTGGTGCGCGACTATTATGCCTTTGACGGGCATGACTACGATCCGGCCGAGCAGGGCCCGGCGCTCGATCTCGTCTGCGCGGGCGCGGCGAACGCGCTCGCCTGGCTGATCCATGGCGGCGGCGAGCTCGCGGGGTACCTCATCCTCACCACCGGCTTCTCGGTCGAATATGGCGGATGCGATGGCTTCATCGACGAGCTGCATCTCGTGGAAAGGTTCCGCGGGCGGGGGCTTGGCCGCGAGGTGATGGACTTCGCGGAAAAGGCGGCGAAGCAAGCCGGCATCCGCTACCTGCATCTCGAAGTGGAGCTCCACAACAAGCGCGCAAGGCGGCTCTACGACGCGCGCGGCTACGCGGATTCGGAACGCACGCTGATGTCGAAGCGGCTGGCGGAGTGAGGAAGGGATTTTGACTCCTTCTTCCCACCCTCCCCTTGAGGGAGGGTCGACAATTTGCGGAGCGCGAGCGGAGCAAATTTCGGGGCGGGGTCGCGGCTGTGGCGGCGAGCGAAATGGATAGCGTGGATACCGACGCGATTCAGAGCCCCCGCCCCAAACCGCCCACCTTGTTCTGCATTTGCAGACAAGCTGCAAAACGGGCGGTTTGACCCTCCCTCAAGGGGAGGGTGGGAAGAGAGATATTCATTGTCTCTCGAATTTGCCGATTTCCCCTGCGTCGGATAGCTTCCCGGCCATTGAAATCCGATCCTTCAAGGGGAAACGCACATGAAAAATCTCTTCAGCGTCGAGGGCAAGACGGTCCTCATTACCGGCGGCTCGCGCGGCATCGGCGAGATGATCGCGACCGGCTTCGTGGAGAACGGCGCGAAGGTCTACATCACGGCGCGCAAGGCGCAGGCCTGCAACGAGCTTGCGGAGGAGCTCTCGAAGAAGGGCACCTGCATCTCGCTGCCGTTCGACCTCGGCACGATGGACGGCATCAAGGGCATCACGGCGGAACTCGGCAAACGCGAGCCGAAGCTCGACGTGCTGATCAACAATGCGGGCGCGGCCTGGGGCGAACCGATCGACGAGTATTCGGAGAGCGGCTGGGACAAGGTGCAGAACATCAACCTGAAGGGCGTGTTCTTCCTGACGCAGGCGCTGCTGCCGATGCTGCGGAAATCGGCGAGCGCCGACAACCCGGCCCGCGTCATCAACACGGCGAGCGTCAACGGCATCGAGCCGCCGGAGCTCGAGACCTATGCCTATTCCTCCTCGAAGGCGGGCGTCATCATGCTGACGCGGCATCTGGCGAAGCGCCTCGCGTCCGAACATATCCTGGTGAACGCCATCGCGCCCGGGCCCTTCCCGAGCCAGATGATGAAGGCGACGCTGGAATCGTTCGGCGACGCGATCAAGGCGGGCAATCCGCTGGGCCGCATCGGCACGCCGGAAGATGCGGCGGGCGTCGCGATCTTCCTTGCGTCGCGCGCGAGCGCCTACACGACCGGCGCGACCATCCCCGTCGACGGCGGCTCGGCGGAGGTTTGATACTTCTCCCACCCTCCCCCTGTGGGAGGGTCGACAATTTGCGCAGCAAATTTCGGGGAGGGGTCGCGGCGGACATCACGAATACATTCATCCGCGTTCATCGCAGATAGCGGAGTCCCCCTCCCCAAACG